>UQSX01000025.1 GCA_900543715.1 uncultured Blautia sp.
GGACTGTTACTCCTCTTGGAACAGAAACTCTGCCTGTGACAAAAAGATTGTCGGAATCCAGCCAGCGCTGTTTGCTCTCTCCGTCTGCTTTTTCATAGTCCAGAGTATAGCTGGAGGTTCCCAGTGCATTAGTCAGCTCCTCCTGAGCTAATATAGCATTTAACAGCAGATATGTATCATATACCGACGTATATTGCTCCTCATCCTCAGCACCCGTAGGATTTGTATAATTGGTATTTGTCATTCCAAGTTACCTGGCCTTACTGTTCATGGCATCTACAAAAGCCGATTCATTTCCGGAAGCTGCTCTTGCCAGGGCCATACAGGCATCCTGCGCAGAGTAGACAATAACGGCATTCAGAAGCTGTCTGGCAGGGATTACATTTCCGGAGGCCAGGCCGCAGGTCTGATCAAGACCATAGGGAATATCTTCACTTTCCACAGTAATACTTTCCGTCAGATCCAGATTTTCATAAGCCACCAGGACTGTCATAAGCTGTGCCAGCCTTCCTGGAGACTTCTGACCGTATAGATCCTGAGAAAAGGGAATCTCTCCCTCATGAATATCGAACAGCCCTGTCATTTCACCCTCTTGTCCCTCTACCCCATCCAGGGCATTGTCGCTTTCTCCCACACACAGACTGCCAGCCATTCCTTCTGCTGCCAATGAAGACTCCTGAACAGAAGTGCCGAATATCCTGTCGCTTCTGGAGTAAGGCAAAGGTTCGTCAATGCGTCCTCCCCGGATAAACAGTACAAGGGCTGTAGTGCCTGCCAGGATAAAGACTGCCAGAACTCCCAGCAAAATAAGGGTTTTCTTTATTTTTTTTCTCCTCTGACTATGGCCTTTCAATAGCTTTTTGCTGTTTTGAAGGACCTCTTTCCAGAACTGGGAAATCTTTCTTTTTTTACTTATACATTTCACGCCAGTCCATTTCTCCTCTTCCTAAAGAACGGATCATCATTTCCGCAGTGGCCAGGTTCGTTGCCAGGGGGATATTGTGGGTATCGCACAGATGGAAAATACGCTTTACATCAGGATCATGTTTCTGCGGCGCCAAAGGCTCTCTCAAGTAGATGACCAGGTCCATCTCATTTTGTTCGATCAAAGCTCCAAGCTGCTGTTCTCCTCCCAGATGTCCTGCAAGGAATTTATGGACGGTAAGGTTGGAAGCTTCTTCTATGAGCCTTCCTGTAGTCCCGGTAGCATATAAGGTATTCTTGGAGAGAATATTCCTGTATGCGATACAAAAGTTCTGCATCAGCTTTTTCTTTGAGTTGTGTGCAATTAATCCGATGTTCATGATTCATCAACCTCCCTGTATTTTTTATATCGCTGAAGTCCCACGTTAAGCACCAATCCCATTCCTATATACAGACTGACCATGGAGGTCAGACCATAACTGACAAAGGGAAGAGGAGTTCCTGTGTTGGGCAGGATATTTGTAACAACTCCTATGTTAATAAAGCTCTGTATTCCGATAAGGGCCCCCATTCCGCAGCAGATAAGCTTTCCTGACAGATCCTTGGCCCTCAGACTTATCCTTATGCACTCAAAAATAATGAACAGCAGCAGAAGGAGGATAGCTGTGCAGCCAATAAATCCAAGCTCCTCACCTGCCACGGAAAAGATAAAGTCTGTCTGATTTTCCGATACAAAGTTTCCATTATTTGCAGAGGAGACCTCATTGTTATTCAGACCCTTCCCTGTAAGCTGTCCTGATCCAATGGCCATTACAGAGTTTTCCTGCTGAAGGACGGAATCTGAATATTCGTCTTCTTCAGAATTCAGAAAGGACATGATCCTGTTCCTCTGATAGTCCGGAATCAGCTTCTGATTGGGCTGCATAACAATAAACAGAAACACGATCACAAGAGGTATAGCCACCAAGAGACCTCCTCCGATGATCTTATAGCTCAGTCCTGCCATATAAATAATCATACAAAACAGTATAACAATTGTAATTGTATTTTTCAAGTCTGGCTGTCTGAGAATCAAGGTAAGGGGAATGCCCAAAAGAACAACCGCTTTCAGGATCGTCCGCAGGGTGTTCAAATCCCCTTCATGTTCCATAAAAAATCTGGAAAAAAAGAGGATAATGATAATCTTGGACAACTCTGTGGGCTGAAACTGAAAGCCTCCGATGCTGATCCATCTCGTCGCACCATTGACATCATTTCCAAAGAGCAGCACAGCCAGAAGCAGAAAAATATTTCCTGCATACATCAGCCAGGAAAAATTCAGCACCCAGCTAAAATCCATCAGGGATACGATTACCATCAGGATCAGACCAAGGATCATTCCCATAAGCTGACGATTCTGAAGCGAAGCATCCGCACTTCCCACAAGGAGCACACCTATAGAAGTCAATACGACCAGTGCGATTACCAGTCTGAAATCATAGTCACGTAATTTATATAGTCTAATCATGAAAACACCTTTTTCTTATGGTTGCTTATCAATTTATTCTTTGTTCATTATCTCCAGAATGACATCCCGGGAGAGGATTTTTCAATATCGCTCTGGAGGGGAATCTTTATCAAAAGGGTACTGCGGTCTTTTACATATCGGATCTCTACTTTTTTATCCTGAACAGCAAAATATTTATCCACAGCCCGGATCATATCGTTTTTCAGCATGGTCATCATTTGCGGCGTACAGTCCAGCCTTTCTGAAGAAAGGAGAAGCCTGAGACGGTCTTTTGCGATCAGACCGGAACGTCTGCCAGAAAATCTCATAAACCCATGCCTCCCTCTTATGATCTTTTGAAAATCTTGGACAGCTTCTTCATAACCCCTGTCTTTCCCTGGAAGTCCATGAGGGGCACTGCCTCTCCGGATATTCTGCGGCAGATGTTTTCAAAAGCCTGTCCGGAGGGAGAATTCTTTCCACAGAGAGGCTCTCCCTGGTTCGTTGCTACCACTACCGCTTCATCATCAGGAACTGCTCCCAAAAGATCTACTGCAAGGATCTCTGTCACATCTTCCACCGACATCATTTCTCCCCGTTTTACCATATCCATACGCAGACGGTTGATGATCAGCTGGATCTTAGGCATTTCATTTGCCTGGAGAAGACCTATGATCCGGTCTGCATCCCGGATAGCGGAAACTTCCGGTGTGGTAACCACAATAGCGCTGTTTGCACCTGCAATAGCATTTTTAAATCCCTGTTCGATGCCTGCAGGACAGTCCAGCAGGATATAGTCAAATTCTTCCGAAAGATCTTCTGTAAGCTTTACCATCTGTTCCGGGGTGATGGCAGATTTGTCTTTGGTCTGGGCTGAGGGAAGGAGATACAGGGTGTCGCACTGCTTGTCTCTGATCAAAGCCTGCTTCATCCGGCAGCTTCCTTCGATCACATCGATCAGATTATAAACGATCCTGTTTTCCAGTCCCAGGACTACGTCCAGATTTCTGAGCCCGATGTCAGTATCTACGACTACCACCTTTTTATTCATCTTCGCAAGTCCAAGTCCCAGATTTGCCGTTACCGTGGTCTTTCCCACTCCGCCCTTTCCGGACGTTACTACAATAATCTCGCTCATATCTCATCCTCCTGATATTTTCTCTGCATCTGTGGTGCATTTTCAACGGATATGCAGGTCCATATCCGTTGATTAATCAGTCTGTTCGCTGGAAATATTCTCTATACTTGCAGTTCCTGACACAATGGCCGATTCATCTTCCAGATTGTACATATAGCTGAAAATATCATTTGCAACAGATATCGCATTTCCAGAGGTATACCCATTGGTAATGCGGACAGCCATGGCTACTTCCGGATCATCATATGGAGCAAATCCGATAAAGAGGCCATGGGAGGGCCGGGAATAATCTTCCTGGGCAGTACCGGTCTTTCCTGCAACAGCCACATCCAGAGAGTTTAAGATGGCATTTCTGGTAGCTACGCCCCGCATACCTTCAAAAACTGTACTCCAAGTGCTGTCCGAAACATCCATATCTCCTTTTACTTCCGGAGAATAGTCTTCCAGGACATTACCGTCTGCGTCAGTGACTTTATCAAAAAGGGTCAGATCATAGCTGGTCCCCCGGCTCGCAATAGTAGTTACATATCTGGCAAGCTGAGATGTGGTATAGTTGGCATCACTTTGTCCAATGGAAGAACGTACCACATCGTTTGTTGCCATTACAGGAGATAATTCTTCTATCTCTAATCCGGATTTTTCATTTAGCCGGAACATTTCTGTGTATTTTGTCAGCATCTCCATTCCTAAAGAATCCGAAAACTGACCGTCAGAATCTGTTCCCAGATCATAGGCCACCTGCCCGAAGAAATCGTTACAGGAATTGGCAATACCGCTGACAATACTCATATATCCATGGCCGTAACGGTTAGAACAGTTCACAAAATCAGCAGAGTTGGGGAAATGGAAAGCCCCGTCGCAGACCACGCCGTAGCTGCTGTCTACGATTCCTTCCTCAATACCAGCTACTGCAGTAACGATCTTAAAAGTAGATCCAGGTGCTCTCCTTTCCTGTGTAGCCTTATTATACATAGGTTCCGACAGGTCTTCCAGAAGATGGTTATAATAATCTGAATCCATGTTGTTAGCCAGACGGTTGTTGTCATATCCCGGGTAGGTTACACAGGCCAAAGTCTCCCCGGTCTGAGGATTTGTGATCACTACAGAGCCAGAGCAGGGGTCCAGTGCAAGCTGGGCAGGAGTAATTTCCAGATTGGTGATCTTTTGGATCATAAAGTCATAAGCCCGCAGGGAACCGGAGGACAGTGCATTGTAAGTGGCTTCGTCCTGTTCCAGAACACCCTGGTCATATAAAAGCATGCAGAGCTGAGTTCCTGAAATAATATCCGACTGGAGCATATACTTATAGATGATCTTGGAAAATCCATCGTCATCACTGAGAGACTCTGTCAGATAAGCAGACAGGGCTGTATAAACTTCAGCGGAATCCAGATACTCACCTTCAGCAGAAAATCTGGATATATCAATCCAGTTCTGTCCTGCAGCATAAGTAAGAAATTCTTTCATACTGATGGTCCTATCCTGCCATGCCTGGTACACGGAATCTGAGGTATCTATAGCTCCTTCGGATAAAATGCCTGTCTCTTCCATCAGGAAATCACTTACGATATAATCCTGATATTCCTGCATCTCCTCGGAAAGATCTTCAAAAGCAACAGGATTTTCGCTGGTCAGCTCAGCACTGATCTCTGAAAATACTTGTGACTGCCTCCGCTGAAACAGGCTGTATACGGTCTGTTCCAGGGCAGTAGCATCTTCCTGGGAAAAATGATCAATATCCAGTACGCTGTTCTCGATCAGCGCATAATATACGTCGTAGATAGGCGTTTTAATGTCAGCTGTATCCATGCCTTCTGTATATTCAAAAGTTTTGGCATTTATAATATTCTCCACCAGGATCCCGGCGATCTTCTGTTCCAGAACATCATAGGCTACTTTTTGAAGGTCCTTGTCAATGGACAGATAGACGTCATTTCCCGCTACCGGATCCACCTTGGATTCTTCGTCAATATCCAGGATCTTGCCCAGGCGGTCTACAACTACCTTCTCTGAGCCGTCCGTTCCCTGAAGCTGGGTCTCCATAAGCTGTTCCACACCGCTTTTACCGATAATGGCGTCTGTGGAGTAATCATCTCTCTCCTTTTTCAGAGTTTCCAGCTCTTCTGCAGAGGCCTTGCCTGTATATCCGATAAGATTGGCAAAATATTCCGCATCTTCATAAACTCTGATGGAATCTTCCGCAATATCCACTCCCTGAAGGCTGTCTTTTCGCTCCATGATCTCTGCCACAGTATCTTCACTGACATTTGTGGCAATGGTCACAGGAATATATTTCTGATAGCTGTTCGTAGAAAGAATATAGCGGATTTTTATCACTTCCAGAGTTTCCTCCGGAGTAAAGCTCTCCGGAAGGCCATGTTCAGAAAGCTCCTTGGCAGTGTATGGATTACTGCTGTTCACCAGGCCGAATCTCTTCTCACTGCACATGTAATCCATCAGTTCCTGAGCGGTGGCGTTGATCTCATCATCTTCCAGACTGTCGATCTCCGCTTCCCCATATACGTCTGCTTTGAAACGGTTCAGTGTAAAGCCGCTGGCCGTGTACTCATATTCCCCGTTGTCATTCAGCTCGATGTAGAAACTGATATCCGTACTTTCTTTGTGATTCTGGAGAATCTGAAGAAGCTCATAGGCCACATGGTTCAGAGTAAGGTTCTGTTCCCTGGTTGTGTCATAGGTTCCGTTGTCTTCCAGAGTGACGGAATAGGAAAGCTGATTGTAGGCAAGGAGCTGTCCGTTTCTGTCTCTGATATTTCCTCTTGTGCTTTTGATCGTCCTCTCTCTGGTAATACTTAAGTTAAAATTATCCGCATACTCTTGCCCGTGAATGATCTGCAGGGAAAAAAGCCTCTGCAGAAGTATGGCAAAAAGCGCGATAAAAAGAAGAGTAAGCACAGTCGTCCTTTTAAGTCCTATTCGTTTAATGATTTTTTTTATTTTCTTAACCAAAAGGAATCTCTCTCTTTCATTTCCAGTTCTGTAAGTTTTTTGTTAATGATAAAAAGCAGTTTATACAATACCACTGTAATCAGCACTGTATAAATCATTTCCGGGATAATGATCCTCCGGATATAAAAAAATAGGTCCGTTCTCCCCCGGAGGAGGAATTGGAAACCGTATACTGCCATACCGTAAAGCAGATCCCCTGCGGCAACCAGAAACATGGGCACCCGGATCTCTTCATCGTAAAAAATCTTCGTGCAGCATCCCGCTCCATAGCCGATACACAGGTATATCAAAGCATAAAATCCCAGAAGGTTTCCATAGAATATATCTTTTAAGATCCCGCAGAAAAATCCCACCCATAAACCTGTGGTCTTCCCCCGCATAAATCCAAAAGAGATGGTGGCGATCAGCAGCAGGTTCGGAACAATAGAACCGATAGCCAGCCCCTGGAATACTGTTGTCTGCAGGATAAAGCAGATCAGGACAGTCAGGATATAGAACAGTTTTCTCTTTACCCGCATTTATGAATCCCCTTTCTGCTGTTTCAGTTCTTTGATCACCAGAACTTCCCGGATATGTTCAAAGTCCACTACCGGCGTTAGGGTTCCTGTTTTTGTCAGATTATTGGGATCTTCCTCAATTTCACTGACATATCCTATAAGGATTCCCGGCAAAAACTTTTCACTGACATCAGAGGTAATGATTTTTTCACCCTCCTGTATCCGGTCCTCATCATCCTTTAAATGAATGAACTGAAGTTTTCCTTCATTGATAAGCCGCAGATCCCCTGATACGATACATCTGTCTGAAGTGCTCATGGTCATAGCGCTGACATTGCTGGAATCATCAATGATAGACCGGACGGTAGCCCAGTCCTTTCCCACCTCTGTCACAATTCCTACCAGACCGCCTTCGGTGATCACATTACAGTCCACCTGGATTCCGTCGTCAGTTCCGCGGTTTATGGTAAATGTAGAAAACCAGTTTTCATCATCCATGGCAATGACCTGGGCCGCCACTTTATCATATTCACTGTACTGCTGGTCCAGGGCATAGAGCTCTTGGAGGCGGTCCAGTTCGTCCAGATCCTGGGTAAGCTGGCTGTTCTGTTCGGTAAGCTGGTCCACCTTCTCCTGAAGCTGCTGATTTTCTTCCACCAGCTGCTGTTTGCTCTGGAGACCTGCAGTGGCACCATCCAGAGTCTTTCCGATACTGTTGATCCCGTTCTGGAAAGGTATGATGGCATAGCCAATAGCATTTTTAACAGGCCCTACGGGCAGACTTACAGTAGCCGCAAGGGCCATCAGGCTGATACAGACCAGGATCATGATGATCAGAATATGTTTGCTTTTTATCACCCAGTTAAATTTTTTCTTCATTCTCAAAACCTCAGCTTTTTCCTTGTTATCTCACCCATTTTCGCAGGGTACGGTTTTCCATGATTTCTTTCAGTCCGCAGACCGTACAAAACTCATAAGAATCTGACAGCCGGATCTTCTGTCCGGTTTCCTGTTTCAGAAACCATTCCATTCCAGGTATACGGCTGGTTCCGCCGGTGACGAAGATTCCCTGGTCCTCAATATTTTTCCGTATCTGAGGAGGGATCCTTTCAAGAAAAAAAAGGATCTCTTCGCAGATTGTTCTGATAGGACCAAGTATCGTCTCATGGATCATATCAGAAGGCACTATTTCCTCCCGCGGAAGTCCGCTGAGACTGTCCACTCCCACGATTTTTCTGGCCTCCATAATATCTTCTTCCAGATAGGCCAGAGAAAATTTCAAACGGCGGGCAGTGCGGTTGCCAATATGAAGATTATAGCGCTTGCGTACTTCATTGACAATTCCGTCATTAAGCTGCTTTCCTCCTGTTTCCAGCAGTTTGCTCACAATAACCCTTCCCTGTTCGATCACAGATATTTCCGTACTCTGAGCGCCCATATTGACGATCATGCTTCCTTTAGTATGGAGGATCGGTATCCCTAAAGCCACTGCATCCGCAATGGTTTTATCTACCATATAAATTTTATTTTTTCTGTTGGAATTTCCAATTGTATAGTAGGCTCTCCGGTCGATTTCGGACAGATCTGAAGGTATGGCGAGATAGAGACTATACCCCAGCAAAGCCTGGGCATCTGTCTTTTCCAGCAAAACCTTTAAGACAATCTCTGTATGATTGATATCTGCGATCTTTCCATATAATACAGGAGAGATCACAGACACATTAGAAGGATTTTTCTCAAAAATCTCATATGCATCGTTTCCTACGGCCAGGACCTGATCCTGGTTCCGTATGGCTATCATGTTTTTCTCCGCTATTATAGTATCCTGGGACTGTACGTATATTTTCACGGAACTGCTTCCCAGGTCTACTCCAAACGCTTTATGCAACGGCATCTTCATGCTCCCCTTTTTCTATCATTAAAAAATCCCCCGCTGACGAAAACTCAGGAACCGGTGATCTCCGATAATAATATGATCAATCAGAGGAATTCCAAGAATATCTCCCGCCTGGCTCACCCGACGGGTAAAATCCAGGTCCGCCCTGCTTGGGGCCGGGTCTCCGCTTGGATGGTTATGTACCAGCAGGATTCCTACCGCATGATAGGAAACTGCCGTAAGAAAAATCTCTCTGGGATTCACCAGAGAACTGTTTACCGTTCCTTTAAAAACCATTTCTTCCCCCAGAAGATGATTTTTTGTATCCAGCATCATGCAGATCAGCTGCTCCTGCTCTTCATGGCGGAGCCGCTCCATGTAATATTCCGCAATGGTTTCAGGCTGGTTAAAGGAAAGTCCTTTTCTAGCCGTAGCCGTGGCGATCCTTTTGGACATCTCTCCGATGCACTTGATCTGAACAGCTTTCACCTTTCCTATCCCTTTTACAGACTGAAGCTGGGCCAGACTTAACTGATACAGTCCCAGAAGACCCTCCTTGTCTCTGGAAAGCTTCAAAATCTCATCTGCCATAGCTACAGAAGGACATCCCTTCGTCCCTGTACGCAGCAGCACAGCTAAAAGCTCCCCGTCACTCAGGGAGCCGGCTCCTAAACGCAGGCACTTTTCATAGGGTCTGTCCTCTTTTGCCATATCCATTATTTTCTTCATTTTTTTCGCTGCGATACTCTCTTCGGCATATAGTTTTCGCAGGTTCATTGTAGCACAGTTTGAAAATGATGTATATGCCTTAAAATAAATTTCTGATTTTTTTCACAATTGCTTCCCCTGTTTTCAGACCGTCCATGGCTGCAGAAGTTATGCCTCCTGCATAGCCAGCGCCTTCGCCGCAGGGATAAATACCTTCCACATTACATTGGAAGCTTTCATCTCTGTGGATCCTTACCGGAGAGGAAGTACGGCTTTCCACACCTGTCAGTATCATATCCTCCCGGTCGAATCCAGGAATGATCCTGCCGAAAGCCTGAATTCCCTCGATCAGCGTTTCGCTGAGCTGAGGAGGAAAAAGTTCCCGGAGATTGGAAAAACTCCACGCCCCCTTGGTACAGGGCGTCACCTGGCCAAGAACAGAAGTCTCCCGATTCTGACAGAAATCTCCGTAAAGCTGGAGAGGAATTTTTCCCTGTCCCAGATTCCAGGCCTTCTCTTCCAGCTCTCGCTGAAATTCCACGCCGGCCAAAGGTCCCGGACCAGGAAAGTCCTCTGGGGTCACAGTTACGATCAGAGCACTGTTGGCGTTTTGGCTGCCTCTGTCGTGATAGCTCATGCCGTTGACTGCCAGTCTTCCCGGCTCTGAGGAGGCGTTGACCACATATCCTCCCGGGCACATGCAGAAACTATAAACACCCCGTCCATTCTTTCCCCGGTGAGTCAATTTGTAAGAAGCAGCGCCCAGACTGCCAGGGTCTTCTTTTCCGTACTGATAAAGATTGATCATAGCCTGAGGGTGCTCTGCCCTGAGTCCTACGGCAAAGGATTTCGGTTCCATATTTATATTTCTTTTTTCAAGCAGAGAAAAAGTGTCTCTGGCGCTGTGCCCCACCGCCAGAACAACAAAAGGAGAACGAATCTTTTCCTGTCCGTTGACCACGACTCCCCGGACTTTTCCCTCTTCTATGAGTAAGTCCGTGACCTTGCTGCAGAAACGGACTTCACCTTGATGTTCTTCAATATAAGCTCGGATGTTCTTCACGATTTCCACTAACTGATCCGTTCCCAGATGAGGCTTCTGAACATATAAAATCTCTTCTGGGGCTCCTGCCCGGACAAAAATATTCAGCACCTCTGTATTCCTTCCCTGGCTGTCTTTCACCAGTGTATTCAGCTTTCCGTCAGAAAAGGTCCCGGCTCCCCCTTCACCGAACTGCACATTGCTCTCTGTATCCAGCTCTCCTTTTTCCCAGAAACGGCTTACCTTTTCAAAGCGTTTGTCTGCATCGTCTCCCCGTTCCAGGACAATCGGCCGCAGGCCGGCCCGGACCAGATAATAAGCGCAGAAAAGCCCGGCAGGACCGCTGCCTACGACCAGAGGCCGGCAGGATTCTAAAGTCTCCCCCTTAAGAGCTTCCGGCGCAGTGAGATATATAAATTTCTTTCTATTGGTTAACATAACATTTTTATTGTTAATCTTTTTAAATACTTTATTTTCTTTTTTAATGGATACGTCAATCGTGTATACAAAATACAGTTCTGGTTTTTTTCTGGCATCCAGAGACTGCTTCCGGATTTTCCAGGACTGAAGTTCCTGGGGAGATATTTTTAAAGTCTTTAATATTTTTTTCTCCAGATCTTCTCTGGTATGGGAAACAGGCAGTTTTATCTGCTGTAAAGTCAGCATGAGCTCAACTCCTCTCCTGTAAGGTTTTTCTGATATTTTCTGCCAGGGCGGCGCTTCTCCCTGCCAGGGCTCCCGTACTCCAGGCCCACTGCAGATTGTAGCCTCCGCAGATACCATCTGTATCCAGTATCTCTCCCGCCAGATAAAGCCCCGGCACCTTCCTGGATTCCAAAGTGTCCGAATAGACCTCTGAAAGAGGCACGCCTCCAGAACATACCTGGGCCTGCTCATAGGATTTTCCACCAGTAATCTCTATCGGAAATTCCTTGATTTTTTCCGCCAGCTTTGAGATATCCGGCTTTCCCGTCATCAACACCTCTGCCAGTTTCTCCGGCAGAAGACCTATCAGAAGTTGTTTTACAGACTTATAAGGGCATTGTTCCTGTCTGGCTCTGAGGAAAGCCGCCAATCCCTCCCGGTCAAAGTCCGGAAGAAAATCCAGAAGAAGGGTTACCTTAAGCCCCTCTTCTCTCAGACGCACTGCCCTGCCGCTGACCTGAAACACGGGAATGCCTGAAACTCCATAATCCGTAAGCTGGATTTCTCCCTGAGCCTGGTCAAAAATATGATTCTCCGCCATAAGAGAAACTCTCCCTTCTGTGCGGACTCCTGCCCATTTAGAAAACCAGTTTCCTTTTCCCTTTAAAGGGACCAACGCCGGCAGAGGCGGTATAAGGCTGTGGCCCAAATTTTTTGCCAGTTCATATCCGCTGCCGTCTGCTCCCTGTATGGCTGAGGCCTGTGAGCCTGCAGCCAGGATTACTTTGTCTGCCGGATAGCTCCAGGTCTCCGTAACCACCAGGAACCCTTCTCCTTCTTTTTTGATATCTTTTACATGCTCTTTGCATTTAATCTTTACCTTTCGGTATCTGGCTTCCATTTCCAGCAGATCCCGCACACTGGAGGCCTGCATACTGGCCGGATAGAGATAGCCTTCTCTGTTTTTCGTATAGACGCCGATCTGAGAGAAAAAGCGAATAGTATCCTGGAAAGAAAATCCCTGGAGGATCTCCCAGGCCAGATTCCCTGAAAGGCTGTGATAGCAGGAAGGCTCCTGGCAGGTATTGGTGAGATTACATCTTCCATTTCCTGTAGCTAAAAGTTTCTTTCCTGTTTTTTCATTATGTTCCAGAAGAGTGACCTCTCCTCCTTCTCTGGCCGCCATAATAGCCGCCATCAGTCCGGAAGCGCCTCCTCCGATGATACAGATTTTTTTTCTTTCCATAGAAGCTCCTATTATTCAGGAAGGGTTACCAGTTTCTTATCCACAAGCTTCTGAAGAGACATGAGGATTCCCAGCTTGGCGTGATACCAGGTCAGTCCTCCCTGGAAATATACCGTATAAGGGGGCTTAATGGGGCCGTCTGCAGACAGTTCAATGGAAGAACCTGAAACAAAGGCCCCTGCTGCCATGATCACGTCACTATCGTAGCCAGGCATAGCCCAGGGTTCCGGCTCTACATAGCTGTCCACCGGAGCCGCTGCCTGGATTCCTTTACAAAATTCGATAACCCCTTCCGGTGTTCCGAAAGTCACTGCCTGGATAATATCATGACGATCTTCTTTACTGTCCGGAGTCACTGCAAATCCAAATCTTTCGTATATATTCGCCGCAAAAATAGCTCCCTTTAAAGCTCCGGCAGTCACAGAAGGAGCCAGGAAAAAGCCCTGATAAAAGGCTGAATTCACGCCCAGACTGGCGCCTACTTCCTTGCCAAGGCCTGGACAGGTAAGCCTGTAAGCAGCGTTTTCCACATATTCTTGTTTTCCTGCAATATAGCCTCCGATAGGAGCCAGGCCGCCGCCAGGGTTTTTAATAAGGGAGCCCACCACTAAGTCGGCCCCTACGTCGCTGGGTTCCAGCCTTTCTACAAATTCTCCGTAGCAGTTGTCTACCATACAGATCACATCTGATTTGATCCCCTTAATAAAGGAAATCAGCTCTCCAATCTGCTCTACGGAAAAGGTAGGACGGGTCAGATACCCTTTGGATCTCTGGATTTCCACCAGTTTTGTGTTCTCATTAATAGCTGCCCGGATTCCATCATAATCAAAGGTTCCGTCTTCCAGAAGCTCTACCTGACGGTAAGTCACGCCATACTCTGCCAGAGAGCCTTTCGATGGCCGGATACCGATAACCTCCTCCAAAGTATCATAGGGCTTTCCTACTGGAGAGAGAAGCTCGTCTCCAGGACGGAGGTTTCCTGCCAGAGCCACTGCCAGAGCATGGGTGCCGCAGGCCAGAAGAGGCCGCACCAAGGCAGACTCTGTGTGGAAAGTATCTGCATATACAGCTTCTAAAGTATCTCTTCCCATATCATTATATCCGTATCCCGTAGAAGGATACAGGCAGGCTTCACTGACTTTATTTTTCTGCATGGCATGGAGTACCTTAAGCTGGTTGTACTCCGCAGTTTTATCAATTTCGTCAAAGCGGCTTTTCAGTTCTTTTTCTATTTTGTCTCCATAAGCCAGCACCTGAGAACTGATGCCCAGTTCCCGGTACATTGCTTCCATTTCACCCATTACAGAATCCCTCTTTTCTTACAGTTTTCCAATATATATTCTAAAATTTTCTTATCATCATAATCAAAATCCGGCTTCTTCACCCAGATCACATCCTTCTCCCTGCGGAACCAGGTAAGCTGGCGTTTGGCAAAATGCCGGGTATCTCTTTTCAGCACATAAACGGCTTCTTCCAGAGAATATTCTCCTTCCAGATAAGCCAGGATTTCTTTATAGCCCAGTCCCTGCATGGATACCATATCCCTGGTATATCCCATCTGTGCCAGACGGCGGACTTCTTCTACCAGCCCTTCATCCAGCATCTGGTCCACCCGCCGGTCAATCTTCTCATACAGTCTTTCCCGGTGGTCACTTAAGACAAAGTAAGCTGTATTATAGGGAGAAACCTTTTCTCCTTCTCTTTCATTATGAAGAGAAATCTTTTCCCCGGTCAGTTCGTAATATTCCAGCGCCCGGATAACCCGTTTAATATTATTGGGATGGATTTTTTCGGCAGATTCCGGGTCCCGCTGGGCCAAAAGTTCATGGAGATATTCCCCTCCCTTTTCCTGGGCAAGGTTTTCCAATCTTTCTCTTACAGAGGATTTTTCCGTATCCTGAGAAAAGTCAATATCCTTTACCACTGCCTGAATATAAAATCCCGTTCCTCCTGTAAGGATAGGGATTTTCCCTTTGGAATAGATTTCTTTCATAGCTTCTTTGGCCATTTCCTGAAAACGGACTACATGAAATTCTTCATCCGGCTCCAGGACATCGATAAGATAATGAGGGATACCCTCCATCTCTTCCTTTTTTATCTTGGCGGAACCGATATCCATGTGCTTATATACCTGCATAGAATCTGCAGAAATAATCTCACCCTCCGCTGCCCTTGCCAAAGCAATGGAAAGGCTGGTTTTTCCTACTGCTGTAGGGCCTGTGAGAACGATCAAAGGCTTTTTCAAAAAAATCACCTACACAATTCTTTTAAATTTCTTTTCCAACTCGTATTTTGTCATAGATATGATCGTGGGCCTTCCATGGGGACAATGGTAAGGATTTTCCAGCCCCAGCAGTTCATCTATAAGTCTGTCCGCTTCCTCAAAGGAAAGGGTGTTATTTCCTTTTACCGCCGCTTTGCATGCAGCCGTGGCGATCCTGCCCGCAATAATATCCAAAGGCTGTCTGGTATTTTCATTTTCCAGGCTGTCCAGAATCTCTACGAAAAGTTCCTGAACGGAAATTCCGTATATATTTGCGGGAACTCCGTGAATACTGTACTCTCTGCCGCCAAATTCTTCAATCTCAAATCCGAATCTTCTAAACACCTCCATATGGGTCTTTAAAAGCATATCTTCCTGGAGGTTCAGAGAAATTACCTGAGGAGGAGACACCATCTGGGTAGTCACCTCCCGGCTTTCAAATTCTTTCATAAACCTCTCATAAAGAACCTTTTCATGGGCAGCATGCTGGTCAATAATATAAAACTTGTTGTCATATTCTACCAGCCAGTAGGTCTCAAAAAGCTGGCCGATGATCCTGTGCCGGGCCCTGGCTTTTTTCGATAACAGACGGTCATCGAAAAGCTCCATCTGCTGAGGGGCCGGTTTCTCCGGAGTTTTAGAGATTTCTGGAACCAAATCAGCAGGCGAAGCCGGAGGCACCGTGGCAATCTGGATTCCTGGACTGGTGATATCCTCTTTTGTATTTGGAGAAATTCTTTCTTGTTCCTCTTTATCAGAAGTTCCGTAAGAATTTCTTTCTTCCCTTATCTGCTGGGATAAAGCTGCCTGTTTTTTTCGAAATCCCGTTTCAAAAGGCTCCGGTGCAGGGCTCTTTATCTGTTCCTTTTTTTCTGCTTTCCGGGCCTCTCTCTTTTCCTCCTTACTTTCCAGCTCCACCTGTGGAATCATTTCCCGTCGGGACAAAGTCTGGGTGATTATATCATAAGTAGCGTTGTACACAGCCCCCTGGTTCTGAAACCGGACTTCCATCTTTGTCGGATGGACGTTTACATCAATCTCCTCTCCGGAAATGGTATATTGAAGACACACAAAGGGATACTTGTGCTGCATCATATAAGGCTTATAAGCCTCTTCAATGGCTTTCATCAGGATTTTGCTCTTTACGTATCTTCCGTTAATATAATAGTTTTCAAAATTTCGGTTTCCTCTGGAAATCACCGGTTTTCCAATAAATCCCTCTATCAAAATTCCCGGACGTTCAAACCGGACTTCCAGCAGCTCTCTGGTAATATCTCTGCCGTATATCCCATAGATGACGTCTTTCAGGTTGGAATTTCCTGAGCTGTGGAGACGCATCTGTCCATTTACCATATATTTAAAGGAAATGTCCTGATGAGAAAGAGCAAGCTGTTCCATATAGGCACTGACATAACCGGCCTCTGTCATAGCTGTTTTTAAAAATTTTGCCCTGGCAGGGGTATTAAAAAACAGATTCCGTACCAGCATGGTAGTGCCATTTGGAGCGCCGATCTCTTCCAGAGATTTTTCTCTGCCCCCTTCTATAAGGTACCGAACGCCTGTCATGGCCTCCGAAGTCTTAGTGATCACTTCCATCTGAGACACGGCAGAAATGCTGGAAAGAGCCTCTCCCCGAAATCCCAGAGAAGAAATCTGAAGCAGGTCCTCCACCTTCTGGATTTTACTGGTAGCATGACGGAGAAAAGCCATAGGTACCTGGTCTTTAGGAATACCATTGCCGTTGTCTGTAACCCGGATAAAGGAAATACCGCCTTCCTTGATTTCCACAGTTACTGCCGTGGCTCCTGCGTCAATGGCATTTTCCACCAGCTCTTTTACCACGGAAGCTGGCCGCTCAACCACTTCTCCTGCTGCTATTTTATCAATTGTATTCTGGTCTAATACTGCAATTTCTTTCACAATTTATCACCATCTGTTTTTCAGCTTATTCTGGAGCCGGTACAGTACATTTAAAGCATCTACCGGACGCAGCTCATCAATTTTAATAGATTTCAGCTCCTCTAATACATCGTCATCCTTTACCGTATCAAAAAGAGAAATCTGTTCCATGTCTACCTCGTCATAGTGAACCGGCTGTTTGAGCTTCGTTTTCTTTCCCTCCGAGGCAATATCTTTCACCGTAGCGGTGATATCCGCACTGACCAGTTCTTCCACCAGTTCCTTGGCTCTGTTAATAACTGAATCTGGAACTCCCGCCAATTTAGCCACCTGGATACCGTAACTTTTATCTGCACCGCCTTTGACGATCTTACGCAGGAACACAATGTCATCTCCCCGCTCTTTCACGGCGATGCAGTAGTTATTTACTCCCGGCAGCTTTCCTTCCAGTTCCGTCAGCTCATGATAGTGAGTGGCAAAAAGAGTCTTGGCGCCTAAAAGCTTTGGATTGCTGATGTGTTCGATTACAGCCCATGCAATAGACAGACCATCAAAAGTGCTGGTGCCTCTTCCAATTTCATCCAGGATCAGCAGGCTTTTTGCAGTGGCATTCCGCAGGATATTGGCTACCTCTGTCATCTCCACCATAAAAGTACTCTGACCACTGGCAAGATCATCAGAAGCTCCTACTCTGGTAAAAATCCGGTCTACAATACCGATATTTGCCTTACTGGCCGGTACAAAAGAACCAATCTGCGCCATCAAAACAATCAGTGCCGTCTGACGCATGTAAGTGGACTTTCCTGCCATATTTGGGCCTGTAATCACAGATATCCGGTTCTTTCCGTTATCCAGATAAGTATCATTAGGAATGAACATGTCATTGGTGATCATCTTCTCCACTACCGGGTGGCGTCCGTCCTTTATGTCGATAATGCCTTTCGTATTAATCTTTGGCCGGACATATTGATTCCTGGAGGCCACCAATGCCAAAGAAAGATAGGCATCCAGCTTTGCAATAGCCCGTGCAGTTTTCTGGATACGTTCCACTTCCCCGGCAATCATATTTCTTATCTCAGCAAACCGGTCATATTCCAGAGCATAAAGCTTGTCTTCCGCCCCCAGGATCATATCCTCCAGTTCCTTTAGCCGGGGAGTAATATACCGCTCAGCATTGGTCAAAGTCTGTTTTCTCGTATAATAATCCGGGACCATATCCTTAAAAGAGTTGGTCACTTCCAGATAATAGCCAAAAACTTTGTTGAATTTAATCCGCAGGTTTTTAATTCCTGTTTTCTCTCTTTCCTCTGCCTCCAGTTCAGCCAGCCATGTTTTTCCCTTGGTCTTAGCCTGGCGGAAATCATCAATTTGATGATCATAGCCGTCTTTGATGATCCCGCCCTCTTTCATAGCCAAAGGCGGATCTTCTACAATAGCCTTATCCAGGACCTGGTACAGATCCCGGAGCTCGTCCATATCTTCATAGACTTTCTGCAGCTCCTCGCTCTGAAACTGGGCCAGAAGCCTGCGGATATGGGGAATCATCCCTATAGAAGTCTTAAAAGCGATCAGATCCCTGGGATTGGCAGACTGATAACTGACCCGGCTGATCAGACGCTCCAGGTCATAAACCGGCCCCAGATATTCCCGTATTTCTTCCCGGTCCATTTCCTGACGATTAATTTCCTCTACGGCATCCAGACGCCGGTTGATCGCCTCCTGCTCGATCAAAGGCTGCTCAATAAAAGACCGAAGCATCCTGGCTCCCATGGCGGTTTTGGTTTTATCCAGCACCCAGAGAAGAGACCCTCTTTTTTCTTTTTCCCGCATAGTCTCTGTCAGCTCCAGGTTTCTCCTGGTAGAGCTGTCGATCAGCATATACTTATCCGTGATATAAGGCGTGATCTCTCGCATATGCTCCAGAGAAGTCTTCTGAGTCTCCAGAAGATAAGTGAGGAGAGCCCCTGCCGCAATCACTGCACAGTCATAGTCCTTCAATCCAAGCCCTTCCAGCGTACCCACATGAAAATGTTCCTTTAGCGTCCTGTCACACAGGTCATCATCAAAATACCAGTTATCCAGAGCCGACACAGATATATGGAGCCGGTTTCTCAGCTCTTCCAAATCCACGCCGCTCATGCAGAAAGCCTCGTTGCAGATCATTTCCGCCGGGGAAAATTTGTAGATTTCATCCAGAAGATTCCGAAGCTTCTCTACTTCTGTAACCATAAACGCTCCTGTGGTCACATCTGCAAAAGCAATCCCAAAACGATTGGAGATATAGGCTACAGACATAATATAATTATTCTTTGTCTCGTCCAGTGCCTGGGTGTAGAGATTTGTTCCCGGAGTAACTACCCGGATCACTTCCCGCTTTACAATGCCCTTGGCTTTTTTAGGGTCTTCCACCTGCTCGCAGATAGCTACCTTGTAGCCTTTCTCTACCAGCCGGTTAATATAATTGTCTGCAGCATGAAAGGGGACGCCGCACATGGGCGCCCTCTCGGCCAAACCACAGTCCTTTCCCGTCAGGGTTAGCTCCAGCTCCTGGGATACGGTTTCTGCATCCTCGAAAAACATTTCATAGAAATCGCCCAGACGATAAAATAAAATACAGTCCTTATATTCTTCTTTTGTCTTTATATAGTGCTGCATCATGGGGGAAACCACAGATACATCCACTTCTTTTATTGAAATTCCCATTCTGCCTTTTTATCCTACTTTCCTGCCCATATAATAAAATCCTCTGCACTCCAGAAGCTCTACCTGACAAAGCTGGCCGATGAGAGAAGTATCTCCTGGAAAATGTACCAGCAGATTGTTTGAGAGCCTTCCTGTAACCAGATGGGGATCCTGGTTGTTCTGCTCTTCTACCAGTACTTCCTGGACAGTTCCCCTGTCTCTGGAGGACATCTCTCTTCCGATTTCCTGTACTTTCTTTAGCAGCCGGTCAAAACGGTCTTTTACCACCTCTTCCGGCACCTGGTCTTCCATCACTGCCGCAGGAGTACCTGTTCTCTTGGAATAGATAAAAGTAAAAGCGCTGTCATAGCGGACTTTCTCAACCACGTCCATAGTCTCCAAAAAGTCCTCCTCAGTCTCCCCGGGAAATCCCACAATAATATCTGTAGTAAGGGAAATATCCGGCATAGCCTCCCGGATCTTTCTCACCAGTTCCAGATACCTTTCCTTATCATACCGGCGGTTCATCAGCTTCAATATCCGGCTGCTGCCTGACTGGAGCGGCAGATGAATATGGCGGCAGATTTTTTTGCTGTTTTTCATCACCTCAATAAGCTCGTCGGATAAGTCCTTAGGATGAGAGGTCATAAACCGAATCCGCTTCAATCCTTGGATTTTTTCCACTTCCTGAAGAAGCTGTGCGAAAGTCATAGGCTCTTCCAGGTTTTTTCCATAAGAATTTACATTTTGTCCCAGAAGCATAACTTCCACCACCCCGTCTGCTACCAGACGTTCAATCTCCCGGATAATATCCCGGGGATTCCTGCTCCGCTCCCGTCCTCTTACATAGGGAACAATACAGTAGCTGCAGAAGTTGTTGCAGCCAAACATGATATTTACCCCGGATTTAAAAGAGTATTTTCTCTCTGTGGGAAGATCTTCCACGATCTTATCTGTATCCTTCCAGATATCGATGACCATACGGTCAGACAAAAGAGCCGAAACTACCAGCTCCGCAAATTTATAGATATTGTGAGTACCGAAGATCAAGTTTACAAAAGAATAGCTTTTTTTCAGCTTTTCCACTACCTGGGGCTCCTGCATCATACAGCCGCAGAGAGCGATCATCATATGAGGATTTTTTTTCTTCAGCGTATGGAGATAGCCCAGTCTTCCGTAAACCCGCAGGTTGGCGTTTTCTCTTACTGTACAGGTATTGTAGATGACGAAATCTGCCTTTTCATCTTCTGTCTCCACATAGCCGATACGCTCCAGCACACCTGCCAGTTTTTCCGAGTCTCTGGCATTCATCTGGCAGCCAAAGGTCACTGTACAGGCTGTTAATGGGCGTCCCAGCTCCTCAGATCTTTCCCGGACCAGCTGCCGGGCCTTCTTCATAAACCAGTACTGCCTTTCCGGCTCCTTTACAGGAGGCTCCTGAGTCAGGTCCATACTGTCGATTATTTTATCTATTTCTGTAGTAAATACAATCTCATTATTTTTCATTTTATTTCAAAGTCCTTTCCGGGCATTATCTATCTAGTATATATTATCAATTTAACTTTTTCAACCAATTTTGTCAAATAGAAAGCCTGCAGAATCGGTCAATCATTGGTGATTCTTTCAGCTAAACCGGCATCTTCAAATAATTCTGATGATTTTGTCGTAGATCAGGATGTCATTTGCTGTTACATTCCGGTTTTCATGGTAATGTCCGAAGAACCACTTTTCATATTCGCAATTTTGCCGGATTTCCTCGAAGTAATCCGTCAGGAGATCGGTGTCAAACCGTCCGAAGCTGATTGTGGCCTGGGTTGAGCTGGCAGTGCAATGAGTGACAATAAAATCCACTTTCCAGTTATGCTGATTGAGATTGTCTTTACCCTCCTGCAGTTCTTCAAGGTTTGGCATCTCCTCTTTCCACCACGACTGATGTTCAACCCTGAAAAAAGCATGGCGGGCGCAGAGTTTTTTGTAATTTTTCTTGTCATCCCTTTCTGCTCTGGGAATATCTCCGTGTTGAAGCGACGATAGTCGCCGTGGCAGTCGCCGGTGATATAAAGCATCCCTTCTCCTCTCTCTACATTTTCCCTTGAGATATTACCGCCGGGGGCTTCTCGATTCACACCCTTCCCCACATCTAAACTGCGGCAAATGTTCAAAATTTAGGGTATCTTGGTACTGGAAGGCCTGTTTCGATCATGACTGTTTTTTGGAACATCGAAAACATTAAAATGGAAACAGACCCTTAGCCTAATAAAGAAAAGGAGCCGTTACACTAACGCAGCAGCTCCTCCATTCGTGACAATAGACATTGCACAGGACATGATTTCTATTATTTGAGAATCCGTTTTTCTGTTATCACCTTATCTGGGAAAATATCTGTTGGTTCCGCCGGCACTTCCTCCACAATCTGAAACTCAAAGGCAATAGCTGCCGTCTTGTGTTTTCTGTGCCCAGCCAGATATCGGTCATAGAATCCCTGCCCATAGCCGGCCCGGTGGCGGTTCTCATCAAAGGCCACCCCGGGAACGATGAGAAAAGCGTCTTCCTCTGTGGCTTCCGGACAGTTTTCCGGCTCGGGTATCTGAAAATAGCCGGGCTTTAACTGAGAAAAGTCCTCCAGATAATAATATTTCATCTCATGAGGGCCTGTTACCTTTGGCACTGCCACCCGTTTTCCATTCTCCCAGGCTTTTCGGATGATCTCCCTGGTGGATGCCTCTTTATTATAATCTACATAGGCATATACACAGGAGGCTTCTTTGAATTCGGGAAGGCTGACTACCTTCTCAAAAATAGACATGCTGAGTCTGTCTGCCTCTTCCTGTGTCATTTCTTTACGTTTTGCAAAGACATATTTTCTAATTTCCTTTTTTGAGGCCATATTTTTCTCCTAAATTTGTTATACTTCCATCTTTTTCCTGAATATCAATATTGTCAAGCTGTGCCCGGAGGTTCATGCGGATCACCGCAATATATTCTGTTCTCAGCTTTTTCTGTTCTTCTTTTTCTTCAGGGGTAAGTCCCTCTGTTTTAGCCTTTCTGGCCAGTTCATTGATTCTGTCAATGGTTTTCTGATCCATGTATCTGTGTACTCCTTTATCTATAAATTCTCAAACATTTTGTGAAGGGCATCTCTCTCTTTTCTGTCTGCCAGAAACAGAGTTCCATAATTTCTTCCCTCCATGATCTTATGTATCACATGAAAATCTGCTCCATTTGCAATAACCATATCCGCTCCCGCACCGGTAGCAATCCTGGCTGCGGAAAGCTTGGTAGCCATGCCTCCGGTACCCACACTGCTGCCGGAACTTTCCTTTCCCATTTCCATAAAATGGTCGTCAATCTTTTCTACTACGTCAATAAACTCCGCATCCGGATTCAAATGGGGGTCGTCTGTAAAAAGACCGTCAATGTCTGACAAAAGGATCAGCATATCCGCATCAGTCAGTGCTGCCACCAGGGCAGAAAGGGTATCGTTGTCTCCGAAAGTATTTACAAACTCAATCTCATCTGTAGACACGGTGTCATTTTCATTGACAATGGGAATAGCCCCCATATGCAGAAGGCTTTGGAGGGTATTTCTGGCGTTATCTCTTGTTTTGGGATTGATCATGGTATACTTTGTCAGCAGTACCTGAGCCGCCGTCTGATTATACTCTGCAAATAGCTTCTGATAAATCATCATCAGCCTGGCCTGACCAATGGCTGCGCAGGCCTGTTTCTGGGCTAATGCAGAAGGGCGCTCATGGATTCCCATAACTGCTCTTCCCACCGCAATGGCTCCGGAAGATACCACGATGACGTCCTTCCCCTGATTGTGAAGGTCTGCCAGTTCCCTGACCAAAATCTCCATTTTGATCAGATCCAGGCGGCCAGTCTCCTTATGAGTCAGAGAAGAAGAACCTATTTTTATCACAACTCTTTTCTTATCTTTCAGTTTTTCACGAATATTCATCTGTCCGCACCTCATGAAATGTTGTTCTTCCTAACTGTTCCACCCTGTACAGGGCTGAACTGATACGGTAAATCATACACTATTTTTCCCGGTTCGTCTATACTTTCAGTATCTAGTTTTTTTCGTCGATTGATCACTGAAGGATAAATTGTGAAAAAACTGCTAACTTTTCCTCAGCATTCTTGTATTTTGTTAAAGTGCATGCTACTATTTTTGTTATGAAATTATGTATATTTTTTTTCAAAATTATTACGATACGAGAACAGATATGGCTTATAGAAAAAATCACAAAACTTTTTCAAAAAATAGAAAGAAAAAAAAGAGAACAAAACGCAGCCGTCAGGTTTTCCGACAAAAACTTTTTCTGTGCACAGTCATGATGGGATCTGTAGTCTTTCTGTCTGCTGCTGCATTCCAGAAAATTTCAGACGGACAGACAAATAAAGCAGAGAACATATCTAAAGAAGGGGCTGAAGCTAAAACAGCCTCCGTATATTCTTACGATTTTAAGTGACGCTTACGGAGAACTTGAGCTTTTAGGCGATCTGGTCGCTGCAGCGGACCAGGCCCATACAGCACTGTCAGACCAGGAGACAGTGGAATCATCTGTGCATATACAGTAGGCTTGGAATTTCTCACATCTTCAGCTTGAGTAGTTCTCTAAAAAACTGTAAAGTTCCTGGTCTCCTGACAGCGTCTTTCCCAGAAGAACTTCCGCCTGAAGCTCCTGGGGCAGGGTTTCCAGGGGGATATTGGTATGCTCAAAAACCTCCCCGCTTTCTTTGTCATATACCGTAATACAGCCGTTTTCCACCTTCAGCAGAAATTCCTGGTCAGACCCATTGCTTTCTTCTTCCTCCTGACGCAAAACAATCTGTTCCGGTCCATAGGCAGTGATCCGATAACGGTTTCGTAAAAGGCTGCCTTCCTCATAAGTCTCAAAAACCAGTTCCTGATTTTTAGAAGAAACAAGGGTGGATACCTGCTGTCTTTCCTGGGCGCTGCTCTCCTGAAGTTTAGACATCTCCTGCCTCAGATCTGCCACCTGATAGCTCAGAAAAAAACCTGCCCCCAGAAAAAGAAAGGCAAGAAATAAGCCGATACCATAAACCATTCTTCTCATACAGAATCCTCCTTATCCGATTCCTGAAATATTTTTGTTTATAGTATCGACTGATTTTTCTACTTTATACATTTATCTTGTGATCCCCAGGGTTTCCAGGATCTCTCTCTGCCTGTTTTCCATGAGAACAGCCTCCTCTGCCTCCATATGGTCATAGCCCATCAGATGCAGAAGGCTGTGAGTAATAAGAAAAGCATACTCTCTTAACTGGGAATGTCCATAAGCCTCCGCCTGCTCTTTTAGTTTCGGCACAGAGATCATAATATCCCCCAGGATCAACTCTCCTGTATCCGGATTAAAACAGGACTCGTCCTCCTCGGCATGAGAGAAATCCCCTGGCCGGTCATACTCCAGCATAGGAAAAGAAAGCACATCCGTCTCCCGGTCTATATCCCGGAACTCCCGATTGGTCCTGCGGATCTCTTCATTGTCCGTAAGCACCAAGTTCACTTCTGCCTCATAGGGACAGTTTTCATGATCCAGGGTCCCTTCCATGACTTTTTTTCCAGTTTCCTCCAGGTCAAAATCAAACTCTTTCTGATAGTCTGCATCCATATCCAGATTCAGCGTCATATCTTATCTCCTTCTGTCTTTTCTTACATATTTTTCTTTCTTCTCAGGTTTCTGTTTCTTCTCGTAATCATCATAGGCCTGTACGATTTTCTGTACCAGAGGATGTCTCACTACGTCTTTGCTGGTAAGCTGGCAGAAAGCAATGTCTTCTACCTTTCTGAGCACCTGGATGGCTACATCAAGTCCTGATTTTGCATCATGAGGCAAGTCTTTCTGAGACTGGTCTCCGGTGATCACGACTTTGGAGCCAAAACCGATTCTGGTAAGGAACATTTTCATCTGGGCCGGAGTGGTGTTCTGGGCTTCGTCCAGGATAATAAAAGCATTATCTAAAGTCCGTCCCCTCATATAGGCCAAAGGCGCCACTTCGATCAGCCCTTTCTCCATATTTTTAGAGAAACTGTCTGCTCCCATGATTTCATAGAGGGCGTCGTAAAGAGGCCGGAGATAAGGGTCTACCTTGCTCTGCAGGTCCCCCGGGAGAAATCCCAGTTTTTCTCCTGCCTCAATAGCCGGACGGGTAAGGATGATCCTTCCTACCTCGTCGTTTTTAAAAGCTGTAATGGCCATGGCCATAGCCAGGTAAGTTTTTCCCGTTCCTGCAGGCCCCAGTCCAAAGACGATCATTTTCTTTCGTATCTCATCTACATAGGCTTTCTGTCCCAGGGTCTTAGGCTTGATGGGCCTGCCGTTTAAAGTATGACAGATATAATCCTTATCTATCTCTGTAATAGCGGAAGTTCTTTCCTCCGCCGCCAGAGACAGGGCATAATTTACGTTTTGTTCTGTAATCGTGTTTCCTCTCTTTGACAGCTCCAAAAGCTGGGTAAAGATTTTTACCGCCTGGCGGCAGGCATGCTCCGGTCCCAGAATCTTCAGCTGCCCGTCTCTGGAGATTACCGTCACCCCCAAAGTCCTCTCCATTTTTTTTACATATTCATCAAACTGTCCGAAAACATTCCTCTCATGTTCCGCAGGAAATTCCATCCTCTCTTCACAAATATTACTCATTCTCCTGTGTGTTCCTTTCTGTAGGCTGTTCTAATATTTCAGTAAGAGTTTTCTGCTCATTCTTCTCAATTACTGTCAGGGTTCCTCTGGCAGTGCAGGTTTTGCCCTGTGTTCCTATTTTAACATGATTCTCAGAGATTTGAACCCCCTTTTCCTCTAAAGTTCTTAAAAGGCTGTTCAGGTCTTCCTGGGCTTTTTCTCTGGCTTCTGTCTGAGAATAGGTGAAAGTCTTTTCTTCATAAGCATAATCTGTCACACTTCCATAGTAAACCGGCAGCCGAAAATTTTCTGTCAGTTTTACCTGTTTCAGTTCCGTGACTGTATCATAATCTTCCCAGGCACTTTTTCTTTTCAGGCGGAGATAATAATCTCCAACCTGCAGCAGGATTCCCTTTCTCTGTTCCCCTGTGTACACCGGTTCTTTATAATCCATGGAAAATTCCTGATAGTATTCCAGGTCATGCTGGATATAAATATCCGCATCTGCCTGGGTATATTCATACCCTATGATTTCCCCGCTGTCATTTTTAATATCCAGCCTGCCGCTTACCAGTATCTCTCCGGCAGTGCAGGTATCTCCCTGTTTTTTCAGCGGCGTTCCCTTCCTGGTAACCATAGATACAATAATCCCCTCTGTCTGGGCAGTCAGATCTACTGGCACCCCCTCTCCTGTCTCCCTTTTTTCCAGAGAACCGTTCTCCTTTATCTCCAGGATCAGCCTGCTGCCGGAAATCTTAGCAGATACCCAGGTGATATCCGGGAATTCTTCTCTCATCCGGGCAGCTATATAAAAGCAGTCCAGATTTTTTTTCAGTACGCCATGACGGACATTCAGTTCTTCCAGATAATTCAGGATGCTCTGGGTGCTGTTATATACATTTCCTTCCACATGGATGTTCCAGATATGTCTGGACAAAAGAAAAAGAAGACATAACCCCAGAAAAAAGCCCAGAAAAAATGCCTTTCTCTTTTTATTTCTGTAAAAAAAGAAGGGCAGTCCATACTTTCCGATGATTTTTATTTTCACATGAGACTTCCGGCAGATTCCCCGGATATGCCGGAAGCCTTCTACGGTCATATTCATCTCATAGGCATTGTCTCTGCTCACCAGATTCCAGACAGGGATTTTATGATAGGCACAGAGATTCAGGAACCGCTCCGGGGATTCTCCCCAAAAGCGGACACGCACATAGCCTTTTCGAAAGGATTCCAATTTCTGCAAGCTCCAGCCTCCTTTACAGAAAAATAATTCTGCAGATATTTCCCGTAATCTTCATTTCCACATCTGTGTAATAGGCGATAGCCAGTCTGGTGCCTTCAATCTGGATCTTATTTTCTTTAGAAAGGACCAGGATACAGGTATCCTGATATTTTCGGATACATTTATAATTTTCAATAAATACTTCTCTGGACCCGGTAAGGGTCAGCACAGATTCCCGGTATGACAGGTCTCTGGGAATATCCAGAGAATCTCCGATCCTGCCTGTAAAATCCCCCAGCCTTCTCTTCAACAGTTCCGTCCCCCTGCCTATAGTCCTTACCACAGCTTATGACAGATTCTATGAAAAAATTACTTCATAAAGATAAGACTGAACCAAAGTATCTCCGTAGGGCTCAGGGTAAAATCCATGGAATACCTGTCTGCCAGCTCACTGACGATAATGCCATGGCTTTCCAGACAGGGATGCATCTTCTCCGGAAATCTGCAAGGTCCCTCAGGGTAGGCGCAGTGTTCACAAATATCACAGGATTCTGTAGAAAGAGCGATACACTCCGTTCCCTGGCTTCTGATGAACTTCTCAATAGAAGCTGTAATCTCTTCATGTTCTCCCCTGGTAGCCAAAGTCTCTTCTAAATTTATTACATCTGACACTGAGGCAATAGTAGAAAAAAGAAAGCACTCTTTATAGGTAAGACACTTTTCTCTGCACTCCTCCACAGTTCCCACTGCCGGTGGGCAGGCCCAGGTAGTATCATACCTTTCACATTCATTCTGGCAGATCCACCTTACTCTTTCAGAAAACTCTATGTCCTCTGGAGAAAAAAAAGCATACTGATACACCGGGTACTGGCAGATAAATTCTTCGATCCGTTCATGACTGACCATCGGTCTTTTCCTCCTCTTCAGTTTTTTTCGGTTTCCGCTCCTTTCCTTTAAAAGAAACCGCTTCCAGACAATATACATTTACCGCCTGAAGCATGTCCGGGGAAAAGGAAAGTCCTGCCTCCGGGGCCATATGCTCCATGATCCTGGAAAGCCCCTGTTGTTTCTCTTCCATATTCTCTAAAAGCCGGATCTTCCCTGTCCCTGTAATACTCTGATAAGCATAAGAATAACTGCAGGTGTAAGTTCCCCGGATCACGCCCTGCTCCAGATCCAGTTCAAACCCCACGTCTTCCCTGGCGGCAAAGGCCTGGACCTTTCTCCCTTCTTTTGCCGAATGGATATAAAATCTCAGAGGTTCTCCTTCTTCCCACGAATATCCGTAATTTACCGGGACAATATAGATCCCCTCCCGATCCATCGTACCAATCCTCAGCACTTTTGCCTGCTCCAGGATTTCCATAAGCCGTTTTTTCTCCTGTATCTCTCTTTTTGCAAGCCGCATTTCTCTCACAAGATCTACTCCCTTTCTATGTGTATTTTACTTCCGGCTTCTCCTGCCCTTGAGGGCTCTACGATAAGCCTTACCGGAATCCGGGCTTTGATCTCTTCCACATGGCTGATCACCCCTACGCTCCGCTTCCGGTCCCGGATCTTTTCCAGGGCTTCCATAACGATCTCCAGATACTTCTCATCCAGGGTTCCAAAGCCTTCATCCAGGAAAAACAGTTCCATAGGAGCTGCTCCTTTCATCTGGATCTGGGAAGAAAGGGCCAGAGCCAGGGCCAGAGAAGCCATAAAAGTCTCTCCTCCTGAAAGGGTGGAAGCCGGACGGGTGGCGCCGCCGTTTTTATAATCCCGGATAATAAACATGCCGCTTTGGTCTGTCTCCAGTCCCAGACTGTTTCCGGTCATTTCTTTCAACTTCTCATCTGCCTCTCTGGATACATACTCCATATAATACCGGGCTACATATTCTACAAATCTCTTTCCCCGGAAAAGTCCTTCCAGCTCCTGTAAAAGATCCAGCTTGTGATGGATCTGTCCCATCTTTTCTTCCAGAGCCTCTTTTTCTTTCCAGGCTTTCTCAGTCTGCTCTCTTTCTTTCCGCAGACCTCCCAGGATCCGGTTTGTCTCGACCTGACGGTTTTCCAGATCCTGTACTCCCTTTTTTCGCTCCTCCATCTGGGCCTCGGATATCTTTGCTCCCTTTGACCGGGCTTTTACAGAATCCATCTGGGATTTCACAGACAGAACCTTATTCTGAAAAGCTTCCAGTTTTTCCCGGAGAGTTTCCAGCTCCTCCCTTTCCATCCGCTGGGCCTGGATCCAGGAAATACTCTCTACTTCCTCCTCTGCCATACTCTCCTTCAGAGCTGCTTCCCGTTTCCGGACTTCTTTTTCTCCTTCTGTTGCCAGAGCCTGGCCTGAGGCCAGTTCCTGTCCGATACGTTTTTCTCTTTCCTGAAAAAGCTGCCATTGCTCCTCCTGCTCTTTTATATAGGTTTCCAGCGTTTGTTTTTCTCTGAGAAGGCTTTCCTTTTTCTCTTCCAGCCCTTCTGCAGCTCCTGTCTTTTCCCGGATCTGCCCCCTTTTCTCCTGAAGCTCTTTTTCCATTCTCAAAAGTTCTGCTTCCAGCCTGGTCTTTTCGTTCTGTTCCTCCTGAATGATCCTGGATCCCTTTTCCCTGCTTTTTCTTCTGGCCTCAATGGCAGTCTCTAATTTTTCCAGATATTCCTGACACCTTTCCCTGCGCTGATTTTTCTCCTGAAGTTCCTGATAAATGCCGGGGAAATCTTCTTTTGAAACTTTCCGGGACAGGCTTTCAAACCCTTTTTCCAGGTCCACTAATTCCTCCTGCAGCTTATCCAGCTCCTTCTGCTTTCTGGCCCCTTCTCCTCCAAGGCTCTCTATTCGGGCCTTTTTCCCTGCAATGGACTTTTCCATCTCAAGGATCCTGTTCTGGATTTCTGTTTCTGTTTTCTTTTCAGTTTCTGTCTTTTCTGTCAGTTTCTCTCTTTCCTGCTCTCTGACAGAAAGGTTCTTTTTCTCCTCCTCCAGATCCATCTGAAGAAACTCCCGGTTCAGCCGGCCCTCCTCCTCTTTGCGGATTTTTTCCTGCTGCCGGTTATTCTCCAGAAGAGTCTTAAGCCGGGTCATGTTTCCGGAAATCTCCTGAAGCTTTCTTTCTGCCTGTTCTCTCTTTTCCTCAGGATTTTCCTGGTCTTCCATAGAACAGGAAAGGCTTTCATGGTGTATACTGCCGCAGACCGGACATGGCTGTCCCTCCTTTAAATCTCTGGCCAGTATGTAAGCCAGATTCTTCCGGTAGGCTTCATCTGCCCGGGCCTTTTCCTCCATAGCCAGGTTTTTCACTTCCTGGGCTCTCTGAAGCTCCTGCATAAGTCTCTCTTCCTGGGCTGCCAGTTCCTTTTTCTGCTCTTCCAGGGCCTTTTTCCTGACCTGTTCTTCTTCTACACGGGAAAGCCTCTCTTTAAAGCTTTCCAGATGAGCAAGCCCTGCCAGAGCAGCCTCATCCTCTTTTCTCTTTTCCTGGACTTCTAAAAGCCAGGACGCTGCCTGGGCCTTCTCCTCAGCCAGTTTCTGCTGATCTCCATTTTCTTTTTCCTGCCGGGCCAAAAGCTGTCCCAGTTCCTCTTTTTTTCTCTTCTCTTCCTCTTTTCTTCTTCCCAGTTCCAGCCAGAGCCGGTACCCCTCCTGGATCGTCTCCTGCTCCTGGACTGTTACTTTAACCTTATTCAGAGCAAAAGCAGCTTTTTCTCTTTCTTCTTCGTACAGCTTCAGATCGTTCTCCAGTTTTTCCAGCTTGGCCTGGTCTTCCTGGAGCTGGCGATTTCGGTCTTCCAGAGCTTTTTTCTTATTCTGTGATTCCGCTTCCAGGGTTTTCAGTCCTGCCAGAAGGGCGATTCCCTCTTCCAGCCGGATCCTTTGAATTTCCAGGGCAGGGAGCTCTTTCTGCTTTTTCTCCTGGGCCGTTTTTACCTGTTCTTCCAGAACTGCTTTTTCCTGCTCCAGTTTTTTCTGTTCCCCAAAAAGCTGCTCCAGTTTTTCTCTCCGCTCTGTCAGGTTCTCCTGTCCCTGAAGGAAATCCTGCAGGACCTTCCAAAGCCGCTCCGCCTTCTGTGCCTGTCTGATCCGTTCT
>UQSX01000026.1 GCA_900543715.1 uncultured Blautia sp.
GGTAAGGCAAAGGTCTGCAACACCTCTATCACCAGTTCAAATCTGGTTGGCGCCTCTTATTCCTCCTTAGCTCAGTCGGTAGAGCATGCGGCTGTTAACCGCAGTGTCGTTGGTTCGAGTCCAACAGGGGGAGTTGGAAACCTGTAAATGAAAGTTTACAGGTTTTATTTTTTTATGCAGAAAAGAGGAAAAGTAATGATATATACTGTATTAAAAATAGAGGAAGATCTGGACTATGGATGTGAGGACAGAAGAGATGACCAGCCGGTTATGGCTGTAGTTACTCTCAGATCAGAAGAAGGAGTGGAATGTACAAGGAAAATTTCGGATCAGCTCCTTTATGAAAGAGAGATTGCCCAGGGAGATGAAGTGTTCTTTGACGAAAATGATCAGATACGAAAAAGATTAGGAAAAGACTGGATAAAGCACTGCAAAAATACCAATACACAGGAATTCGCAGGCTGGCTGCAGGCTGTCAGAACAGGAGAAAACATTCAGAAGGTATGTCCCTTCTGTGGAGGAAAGGTTGGCATCCTATCCAATATAGAAGGGCATACTCTGATAGGATGCGATTCCTGTGATATGCATATTGAACTGGACATAACCGGGGATATAGATATATAACAAAAAAAGGAACTCTCTGCTGGATCAGTGGTTTTGTGGTTTTGGCAGCAAGACAGGATCCTGCAGGGAGTTTTTATAATATACGGGTATATTAAACTGTATCTCTCATGTGTCTGGAAAGAAGTGAGAGAAAGCGTTTCAGCACCGGATGATCATGGTCATACGGATAATATACGCCGAAGGATACTTTGGGAAGGCCGGTTACAGGAATGTAGCACAGACCCGGATCCCTGGTGTGGGGAATGTCAGGATACAGGCTATATCCTATCTCAGCTTTTACAAGGGTAAAGGCGCTTTCAAGACTGTCGGTGATAAATCTTTGCTCAGAAGGCAAAGTCATGAAAATATTATTTTGTATTGTAAAAACAGAATCCGGAAGCTGGCGGGGAGAGCAGGCAATAAAATTTCCCTGCAGTTGTCCTTTGGTCAGGGCTTTATATTGGGCCAGGGGATGATTGGGCGAGCAGACACAGGCTATAGGGGCAGAAGCAAGTTCTTTGTACCACAAAGAAGATGTCTTCTGCCCATATTTTATGCCCAAAGCTGCCAGAAGCTGAGTGTTTTCCACCATTCCCAGGATAGATGGGAACGGGACCAGGCGGATGGAAGGACGGAGCAGGGGAAATTCCTCAGACAGTTCCTTCAAAATGGGAGGTAGAAGGTTCATTTCTGTGTAATTATGACATCCCAGATCAAATGGGGCATCAAAGATGCTTTATGACCTTTCTGTAAAGGCAGAGGGGCTTCTGGCCTTCAATAACCCGGCTATGATGGTGGCTGTTTATTTCTGTATTATTTCTGTTTCCTGGTTCGGCGCACAGTTTATTGTAGGCGGTTCTATGACAACCGGAGATCTTACCAGTCTGTTCAGCTATATTATGTCTCTGCTGATGAGCCTGATGATGCTTTCTATGGTAGTAGTTATGATCAGTATGTCCATGGCAAGTATCCGCCGTATCAGCGAAGTTTTAAATGAAAAAGCAGATCTGACAGACCCGGAAGATCCGGTTATGACTGTATCAGATGGACAGATTGATTTTAACCATGTGAATTTTTCCTACAAACACGGCAGCGGAAAGAATGCCCTGTCAGATATTGACCTTCATATTAAGAGCGGTGAGACCATCGGTGTTATTGGAGGTACAGGATCCGGAAAGAGTACTCTGGTAAACCTGATCTGCCGCCTCTATGATGTGGATGAGGGTTCAGTCTGTGTAGGGGGCGTAGATGTGCGAAAATACGATACAGAGGTACTCAGAAATCAGGTTTCTGTGGTACTCCAGAAAAACACCCTGTTTTCCGGCACCATTCTGGATAACCTTCGCTGGGGCAATCCGGACGCTACGGATGAAGAATGTATAGAGGCATGTAAGGCTGCCTGTGCCGATGAATTTATTGACCGGATGCCGGAGGGCTATCATACCAATATCGCCCGTGGGGGTACCAATGTTTCCGGAGGACAGAAGCAGCGTTTATGTATTGCCAGGGCTCTTTTGAAGAAGCCGAAAGTACTGATCCTGGACGACTCTACCAGTGCAGTAGATACGGCTACCGACGCCAGTATCCGGGCTGCTTTTGCAAAACAGATTCCGGGAACGACCAAGATCATTATTGCCCAGCGTATTTCCAGCGTACAGTCCGCAGACAGGATCCTTGTACTGGATAACGGCCGGATCGATGCTTTTGATACCCACGACAATCTGCTGAAGACCAATGCCATTTATCAGGAAATCTATCATTCCCAGCTGGAAGGCGGCGGCGACTTCGACCAGCCCGCTTAAATCAGAAAGGAGGAAAAACCGATTTATGAGTAATAAACAATCAAGACCTGAAAAGACCTCAGCTACAAAGCTGATCAGCAGGGTTATCCGATATATGCTCCATTATTACAAAATTCCTTTTTTGCTTGTTATCGTCTGTATTTTGATCACAGCTATTGCAACGGTTGTAGGGGCTACTTTCCCCCAGACGTTAGTAGATGATTACATAACGCCTATGCTTGCCAATGGTTCTGATGATTTCAGCGGTCTGGCTGCTGATCTGTTACAGCTGGCCTGTGTAATGGCTGTAGGTGTTATCACAGCATTCAGCTATAACCGGATCATGGTAAATGTAAGCCAGGGTACCATGCGGCATTTGAGAGACGACCTGTTCCGGAAGATGGAAGCTCTGCCTATCAAATATTTTGACAACCATGCTCATGGAGACATCATGTCCGTGTATACCAACGATGTGGATACTCTGCGGCAGCTTCTCAGCCAGAGTATTCCCCAGATCATCAACTCCGTGATCACCATGGCAGCAACTTTAGTCACTATGATCATTCTGAATCCTGCTCTGACAGTAATCTCCATTCTGACAGCTGTGGTCATGCTTCTGGTTACTGCCAATTTTTCCAAACTGTCAGGAAGATATTATATCCGTCAGCAGGTGGATCTGGGTATTGTAGACGGATTTATCGAGGAAATGCTGGATGGACAGAAAGTGGTAAAAGTCTTCTGTCATGAACAGGCAGCTATGGATGATTTCCATAAAGTAAACGAAGAACTTCGAAACAGTACCAACAAGGCCAACAGCTATGCAAACCTGCTGATGCCTGTAAACGCCAATATCGGCTGGATCAGCTATGCCCTGGTGGCCATCATAGGCGCCATCCTGGGGATCAACGGCCTTGCAGGAGTTACCATTGGTACAGTTATCACCTTTGTCGGACTGAACAAGAGCTTTACAAACCCAATCACTCAGGTCAGCCAGCAGATCAACTTTGTGGTCAACGCAGCAGCCGGCGCTCAGCGTGTCTTTGACCTGATGGATCAGACACTGGAAGCTGACGAAGGTTATGTAGAACTGGTCAATGCAAAAGAAGATGAAAATGGAAATCTGACGGAAGCCGAGACAAGAACAAATCTGTGGGCCTGGAAGCATCCTCACAAAGCCGAAGGAACGGTTACCTATACCAAGCTGGAAGGGGCCGTTGTCTTTGATGACGTAGACTTTGGATATACAGACGACAAGATCGTCCTGCACAATATCAGCCTTTGGGCCAAACCGGGACAGAAGATTGCCTTTGTAGGAGCCACCGGCGCCGGAAAGACCACCATTACCAACCTGATCAATCGTTTCTATGATATTGCAGACGGAAAGATCCGCTATGACGGCATTAACATCAATAAGATCAAGAAACCGGATCTCCGCCGTTCTCTTGGTATGGTCCTTCAGGATACCCACCTGTTTACCGGCACGGTTATGGATAACATTCGTTACGGCAAGCTGGATGCCACAGATGAAGAATGTATCAAAGCTGCCAAGCTGGCCAATGCAGATGGTTTTATCCGACGTCTGCCCGATGGCTACAGTACCATGCTTACGGGAGACGGGGCCAACTTAAGCCAGGGACAGCGCCAGCTGCTGGCCATTGCCCGTGCTGCTGTGGCAGATCCTCCTGCCCTGATCCTGGATGAGGCAACTTCCTCTATTGATACACGTACGGAGAAACTGGTACAGGATGGTATGGACGCTCTGATGAAGGGACGTACTACCTTTGTCATTGCTCACCGTCTGTCAACGGTTAAAAACTCTGACTGCATCATGGTCATGGAACAGGGACGTATTATTGAGAGAGGTACCCATGACGATCTGATCGCAGCGAAAGGCAAGTATTATCAGCTGTATACAGGAAATTTTGCAGATTAATGCAGGATAGAAGCACTGCTGTCTTGCGTGAAAGACTCCCCTCCGTGTACAAGAGGCGTTTGGCCTTTTTTACACGGAGGGTATCTTTTGTTGACGAAAAACTCAGAATACAGTAAGATAGACATTACGTAAATCAAGGAGAGCACCAATGACCTTAAATCAGCTTAATTATGTAATTACCATAGCGGAGCAGGGCTCCATCAACAAAGCTGCACAACATCTGTATATTTCCCAGCCCTCTCTGACCAGTGCAGTACAGGAACTGGAGAAAGAGCTGGGGATCGTACTGTTCCACCGGAGCGGCAGAGGGGTGACCCTGACCAATGATGGAGGAGAGTTCCTCTTATATGCAAAGCAGCTTTACGGGCAGTATGAGGAGATACTGGATAAATACGGAAAGAACGGATCCCTGAAAAAGAAATTCGGAGTATCTGCCCAGCATTATTCCTTTGCGGTAAAGGCCTTTGTGGATATGGCGAAACAGTTTGACATGTCAAAGTATGAATTTGCCATGCGGGAGACCAGGACGGCAGAGGTGATCCGGGATGTGAGCACCATGAAAAGCGAGATCGGCGTTTTGTATTTATCGGATTTTAACCGGAAGAGCCTGGAAAAGCTTCTACGGACTGCAGGTCTGGAGTTCCATCCTCTGGCCAAGTGCCGGGCCTATGTGTACCTGTGGAAGGGCCATCCCCTTGCCGGGCAGGCCGCTATCTCCTTTGAACAGTTGAGGCCATATCCCTGCCTGGCTTTTGAACAGGGGGACAACAGCTCTTTTTATCTTGCGGAAGAAATCCTTTCCACCAATGAATATCCCAGGATCATCCGGGCAAACGACAGAGCCACTATGCTGAACATGATGGTGGGCCTGGGCGGCTACACTCTCTGTTCAGGGATCATCAGCCAGGAGCTGAACGGAAATGATTTTACAGCCATTCCTTTTCAGGAAGATGAAGAAAATCACAACAGCATTATGGAGATCGGCTATGTGGTAAGAAAGAATACATTTCTCAGCAAAATGGGGGAACTGTATATAGAAGCATTAAAAGAAGCTCTTAAAAATTCAGACAGCAAAGATACTCAGTTATAGACTGGATCTATAATCAGGTATCTTTTTTGCGTATTAGACAGCTTTCCGCTGCCATGATAGGATAAATGCCAACAACAAAAAGGAGGAAATGATCATGGCAGATATAAGAGATTCGAAAAACTGGAGCTTCGAGACAAAACAGGTGCATATGGGACAGGAACAGCCGGATCCGGCAACAGGGGCCAGGGCAGTTCCCATATACGCCACTACTTCTTATGTATTTGACAACTGCCGCCAGGGAGCAGACCGGTTTGCTCTTCAGGAGCCGGGAAATATATACGGAAGGCTGACAAATCCCACACAGGAAGTATTTGAACAGAGGATGACTGCCCTGGAAGGAGGAAAAGGAGCTTTGGCTACTGCCTCGGGAGCGGCAGCCATTACTTATACTTTTCAGGCGCTGGCAAAAGCAGGAGAACATATTGTAGCTTCCAAAAGGATCTATGGGGGAACCTATAATCTTCTGGCTCATACCCTTCCCCTGACCAGCGGTATTACAGCCAGCTTTGCAGATCCTGAGGAGGAAGGAGCTTTTGAAAGGGAAATCCGTGAAAACACAAAAGCAATCTTTACAGAGACTCTGGGAAATCCCCACTCTAATGTGGCGGATCTGGAGAAGCTGGCCAGGATCGCCCATAAGCATAACATTCCCCTGATAGTGGATTCTACCTTTGCCACTCCTTATCTGGTGCGTCCTATAGAATATGGAGCGGACATTGTGGTCCATTCCGCTACAAAATTTATCGGCGGCCACGGGACGGCTCTGGGAGGGGTCATTGTGGACAGCGGCAGGTTTGACTGGAAGGACACCGGAAGATACCCCTGGATCTCTAAACCAAATCCCAGCTACCATGGGGCTGTTTTTACAGAGGCGGCGCCGGAGGCTCCATTTGTAACCTATATCCGGGCAGTACTCCTTCGGGATACCGGGGCTGCCATATCTCCCTTCCATGCGTTTCTCCTCCTCCAGGGACTTGAGACCCTTTCACTCAGGGTAGAACGTCATACAGAAAATGCGTTGAAAGTAGTAAAATATCTGGCTGCGCATCCTCAGGTGGAAGCTGTCCATCACCCTTCGCTGGAAGGCGAGTCTACCCATGAACTGTATAAGAAGTATTTTCCTAAGGGAGGGGGCTCTATATTTACCTTTGAGATAAAAGGAGACGCCGGGAGAGCCCAGAGGTTTATCGATCATCTTCCAATTTTTTCTCTGCTGGCTAATGTGGCGGATACAAAATCCCTGGTCATCCACCCTGCCTCCACTACCCACAGCCAATGTACCGCAGAAGAACTGCTGGAGCAGGGGATCAGACCAAACACTATAAGGCTGTCTGTGGGAATCGAGAATGCAGAAGATTTAATTGCAGCACTGGAGGCAGCATTCCGGGCAGCCCCTATTGACGAAATTTGCACAAAGCAGTAAGATAAGCTTTGCAGAAAGCGAATTTTGGGGGAAATGTCCATGAAAAAGAATAAGTTCGAGATTGATATGTGCAACGGATCCATTATGGATAAGCTGATTTCCTTTTCCCTTCCTCTCATGCTCACAAGTATCCTGCAGCTGATGTTTAATGCAGTGGATATTATTGTAGTGGGAAGATTCAGCGGAAGCCAGGCTCTTGCGGCGGTGGGTTCTACTACAGCTTTGATCAATATTTTTACCAACCTGTTTATCGGGATCTCGCTGGGAGCAAATGTCCTTGCGGCCAGATATTATGCAGCAGGACGGGATAAGGAGATGTCGGAAGCAGTACATACAGCTATTGCCCTGGCTTTGGTCAGCGGTATTATCATGGCTTTTGTGGGAGTGGGGGCATCCAGATTTGCCCTTGAGCTTATGGCCACTCCGGCAGATGTGATCGACCAGTCGGTGGTTTATATGCGGATTTATTTCATGGGCATGCCCTTTTTCATGCTGTATAACTATGGGGCTGCTGTTCTGAGAGCAGTAGGGGATACAAAGCGTCCTCTGTTTTTCCTGCTGGCGGCAGGTATGACCAACGTGGTGCTGGATCTGCTGCTGGTTATCGTCATCCCTCTTGGAGTGGCAGGAGTGGCTATCGGAACGGTGGCTTCCCAGATGATTTCCTGTATTCTGGTACTCTGGTGCCTCCACAGGACGGAAGGAAGTTACCAGCTGCGGTTTTCAAAGCTCAGGATCCGGGGCATATATCTGAAACGTATTTTTCAGGTGGGTATACCCGCAGGGATTCAGAGTACTGTGATCAATTTTTCCAATGCATTGCTCCAGTCTTCTGTGAATTCCTTTGGCTCAACGGCAATGGCCGGCTATACGGCTGCCAATAATGTGCTGGGATTTTTATATTCATCGATCAATGCAGTGACCCAGGCATGTATGAGCTTTACAAGCCAGAACTATAGTGTAGGGAAAACAAAGAGAATGGACAGGGTCTTTGTGGACTGTATAATCCTTTCTGTAGGGGTATCGGCAGTCCTTGGAGTGGGTGCCTATGTGTTTGGTTCTCAGGTACTGGGAATTTATACCAGCGATCCGGAAGTTATTCAGTGTGGTCTGGAGATTCTGTCCATTACCACCGTGCCCTATTTCCTTTGCGGTATTATGGACCTTATTCCGGGAGCTCTCCGGGGAATGGGACATTCCGGTGTGCCTATGATCCTTTCGATTATCGGAACCGTAGGTACCAGGATCCTGTGGATTTATGCTTTTTTCCCTCAGCACAGATCCCTTCACTTTTTATTTATTTCTTATCCGGGTTCCTGGATCGCTACCATTGTTATGCAGGCGGTGTGCTTCTACTTTGTACGGAAGCAGTGTATGAGGCAGATACACCAGGACTTAAGATCAGATCAAAGGTAAAATGCAGTATGAATTTTTGTTCATGAAAATAAGCAGAGATTTCAAAAATTTTTACAGTTTTTGGAATCTCTGCTTTTATGTTATAATGAGGAAAATTCGGCAGCAGCAGCCAAATGTGTACGGGGGGTGTCCTGCTGCCTGCAGTAAGAAAATAAAAACAGGAGATATCATTATGGAAAAACAGATACCTAAGGTAATGGCAGATTTATTTTCGTCTCTAAAAGAGCAGTGGAAGGAAGAACCGGAACTGCTGGAGCTGTTTAAGACCTGCTATACCAATACATTGGATACTACGGTAAAAAGAATGGAAGACGGCACTACTCATGTGATTACCGGGGATATTCCCGCTATGTGGCTTCGGGATTCAGCGGCGCAGCTTCGTCCTTACATTTTCCTGGCAAAGGAAGACCGGGAGATCCGGGAAATTATAGCAGGTCTGGTAAAGCGCCAGTTTCAGTATATTTGTATCGATCCTTACGCCAATGCTTTTAATTCTTCTCCAAGCGGCGCCTGCTGGGAAAAGGACGATCCGGATCAGAATCCCTGGGTGTGGGAGAGAAAGTTTGAGGTAGATTCTCTTTGTTATCCCATACAGCTGGCCTGGCTGCTCTGGAAGAATACAGGATGTGTTTCCCAGTTTGAAGGAGAGTTTCAGAAAGGCATAGGAAAAATTCTGGAAGTCTTTTGCACAGAACAGGCCCATGAGGAAAAATCCGACTATCGGTTTATCAGAGGAAACAGTTTTTACAATGATACCCTGTCCAGAGAAGGAAAAGGCGCTTTGGTAAAATCTGATACAGGGCTGATCTGGTCAGGTTTTCGCCCAAGCGACGATGCCTGTACTTATGGGTATCTGATCCCCTCCAATATGTTTGCTGTGGTAGTGCTGGGATATCTGGAAGAAATCGAAAGGGAGATCTTTCACTGCCCGGAACTGGAAAAAGAAGCCAGAGAACTGAAGGAAAAGATCCACTATGGGATAGAAAGCATAGGGAAAACCGCCACTCAGGAATTCGGGGTGATCTATGCTTATGAGACAGATGGTTACGGTATGTATAATCTGATGGACGACGCCAATGTGCCAAGCCTGCTGGCTATGGATTATCTGGGCTATCCTTCGGATCCGGATATTGGGGAAAATACGAGAAGATTTCTTCTTAGTAATGCCAATCCTTATTATTATGAAGGCAAGAAAGCCGCAGGAATCGGCAGTCCCCACACACCGTCCAGCTATATCTGGCATATATCCATGGCGATCCGGGGGCTGACCAGCAAAGAGAAGGAAGAAAAGAAAAGGGCCCTGCGGAATATGGCGGATACTACCGGCGGAAAAGGGGTCATGCATGAGGGATTTCATGTGGATGACGATACCCGATACACCAGAGAATGGTTTTCCTGGGCAAATGCCATGTATGCAGAATTGTTCCTGGACTGCAGCGGATATAGACTGAAAATCAAGTAGAAAGAGAGAAGCCGATAAAAAACAGAGTATGCAGGAGAGCTGCTAAAGGGATAGGAATGTGCTGTTTACTGTTATTTGATGACAGGAAACAGTGCATTTTTTGATGTGTAATTTTTTCATCAAATATAGAAAATGGAAAATTGTAATGGAAGAGCGTGTTTTGTATAATATAAAAAAACAGGAAAACTACTACATTATAATATAAATCACAGGAGGGTTCCTATGAAAGACATGTTTTTAACAGACAGGAAACTGGACAGAAGAATTACAGAGGTGAAAAAATACAGATACCGGAATATCCGGAATCTGGAGGCGTTTGCGGTGCAGGAAGATCTTCAGGGAGTGGTGAATCCTCAGGTGCCCGCAGAGTTTGACAACTGGGATACCATACACACCGGAGAATGCTGGTCAGGAAGAGACCGTTATCTCTGGATGCATAAGGATATTGAGATCCCGGCCCAGTGGAAAGGCCAGAGAGTTGTGGGTATTTTTGATTTCGGCAATACAGGTGCCGGAAATAACTCCGGTTTTGAAGCTATGTGCTACATAGATGGAAAACCCTACCAGGGCGTAGATGTAAATCACAAGGAAGTATTTTTCCCGGAAGAGCTCTGCGGAAAGACAGTGAACCTTATCTTCCGTCTCTGGTCCGGACTGGAAGGAGGAGGAGTTCCTGCCGTTCAGGAGCATAAGATCCGTCAGGCAGATCTGGCCTGCTTAGATGAACCGGCAGATGATTTTTATTACATGGGCACTCTGATCCTGGATACCATTGCCAATCTGGAAGAGGGAAATCCGGTGAAGTACGATCTGAGAAATGCACTGGATCAGGCTTGTCATTGTATCGACTGGTCCTATCCTGGAAGCGAGTCCTTTTATGATTCTCTTCACCAGGCAGATCAGATCTTAAATGAAAAGATCGACAAAATGGAGAAACATTCTCCTGTGAATGTTTACTGTGTGGGACATACCCACATTGATATGGCATGGCTGTGGCGGCTGAAACATACCCATGAGAAAGCTTCCCGTTCTTTCTCCACAGTACTGCGTATGATGGAAATGTTCCCGGAGTATATTTTCCTTCAGACCCAGCCTCAGATTTACGAATACATAAAAGAAGATTTTCCGGAAATCTTTGAGGAGATCAGGAAACGAGTGAAAGAAGGACGCTGGGAAGCTGACGGAGGCATGTGGGTGGAAGCCGACTGTAACCTGACCAGTGGAGAATCTCTGACCCGGCAGCTTCTCATCGGAAGCAGATTTCTGAAAGAGGAATTTGGAAAAGATGTGGAATATCTGTGGCTTCCTGATGTATTCGGCTATTCCTGGGCGCTGCCTCAGATTTTAAAGAAATCCGGTATTGACGTGTTTATGACTACCAAGATCAGCTGGAACCAGTTTAACCGTATGCCTCATGATACCTTCCACTGGAAAGGAATGGACGGTACCGAGGTGCTTACACACTTTATTACCACCCCGGAACCCTGGAACGGACCGGATTCCTGGTTCTACACTTATAATGGCCTGCTCACTGCAAAGACCGTAAAGGGTGTATGGGAAGCCTATAGTGAGAAAGCTATGAATAAAGATCTGCTGATTTCCTACGGATATGGAGACGGAGGCGGCGGTGTAAACCGTGATCTGCTGGAGGCCAGAAGAAGGATTGATAAGATCCCGGGACTTCCGAATCTGAAAACTTCCACTGCAGGAGACTATTTCCGGAAATTAAAGGAAAATGTAGAAAATACCGATCAGTATGTAAACACCTGGGATGGAGAACTGTACCTGGAGTATCACAGAGGCACTTATACCAGCCAGACTTATAATAAGAGAATGAACCGGAAGATGGAGCTTTTGTACCGCAGAGCAGAGTGGATGACTGCTATGGCCGCTATGGGAACAGGAAGTCTGTCCCTGGCAGAACAGGAAAAGCTGACAAAAGGCTGGAAGCTGATCCTTACCAACCAGTTCCATGATATTATACCTGGATCTTCCATTCATGAAGTATATGAGGATTCCAGAAAAGACTACCAGAAGATTCAGGAGATCGGCATGGAAGTCCTGGAAGATTTCCGGAAGGATTCTATGGAAAACACAGAGAAGGCTTATACCGTATACAATGCTTCCGGATGGAATATGAATGAGACTGTGGCCCTTTCGGTAAGCGGATCCTGCAGCTTTACCGATGAGGAGGGAAATCTTCTGGTTTCCCAGGATCAGGGGGATGTTGCTTACGTACAGGTAACGGATGTGCCGGCCATGGGACACAAGACGATCTTTGTGAAAGAGGGCAGGGAAGACAGCGGACAGATACCTTTCAAAGCAGAGGAAAGAAAGTTGGAGACACCATTCTATCTGGCAGAGTTAAATGGTTATGGACAGATTACCCGCCTTTATGACAAAGAAGCCGGCAGAGAAGTGCTGGCAGCCGGAGAGAGAGGAAATGTCCTTCAGGTTTTTGAGGATAAGCCTATTGATAACGATGCCTGGGATATCGATATTTTCTATCAGCAGAAAATGCGGGAGATCACGGACCTTACCGCTTTCCAGATCACGGAAATGGGACCCCTGCGGTTAACTGTTCATATGGAATGGAATTATATGAATACTGCCATCTTCCAGGATATGATCTTCTACAGCAACAGCAGAAGGATCGATTTTAAGACTAAGGTAGATTTCCATGAGCGGCAGCAGCTTATAAAAACAGCATTTACAGTAGATATCCGGAGTACATATGCTACTTATGATATCCAGTACGGAAACGTCCGCAGGCCAAACCACTGGAATACAAGCTGGGATCAGGCCAGATTTGAGAGTGTGGGCCATCGGTTTGCAGATCTGTCAGAGAGAAACTACGGCGCAGCCCTCCTGAATGACTGCAAGTACGGATACGACATTAAGGACAATGTGATGCGTCTGTCCCTTCTTCGTTCCGGCCTTCAGCCGGATCATCTCCAGGATTTGGGCACCCATGAGTTTACTTATGCTTTCCTGCCCCATACAGGAGACTTTGTGGCAGGGCATGTGGTGGAAGAAGCCTATGGACTGAATAATCCTATGGATGTTTTCGAAGGACAGGACAAGACCGGATATAACAGCTTCTTTACCCTGGATAATCCCCAGGTAGAGATAGATGCGGTAAAGAAATCAGAGGATGGAAAGTATCTGGTGGTAAGATTCCATGATTTTGCGGGCTCCTCTCAGAAGGTGGTGCTGAATCCGGAATTCGGCTTTGACGCCTGGATGGAAGGAGATCTGATGGAACGGCCTATGGAAGAGCCGAAAGAAGGCAAGGTGGAGGTAAGTCTTCACCCCTATGAGATCAAGACATTGCTTTTTAAACTGTAAGAAAGTCAGGAGGAAGTAAGGTGTTAAGTGAGATTTTTAATATTGAAAAGATACTGGGAGCCTGTGACAGATTTTTGTATTTTTTGAAAATTAATTTTTTCTTTCTTGTGTCTAATATACCTGTTCTGCTGTTTTTCCTTTTTGTGGGGATCAGCCAGGTAAGAGCCTGCTTCCCTCTGTTTCTGGTCTGCGCCGTCTGGGCGGGACCGGCTTTGTGCGGGGTGTTCTTCGCTATGAACCGGGTACTCCACAAGACCGATACTACGGCGTGGAAAGATTATAAAGCAGGATATCTGGATGCCTGGGGAAGAAAGATGGGAGTAGCTGCCCTGCAGCTTCTCCTGGTCTGGATATTCTGGACGAATACAGAGTTTTTCTCTGTGCAGATGCCCATCCTGCCTTTGGCGATCCTTTTTGGAATCCTTTTCGCCGGGTCAGTGATCCTGACACCGGATCTTTATCTGCTGGCCTCCAGATATGAGATGAAGATCCGGGATATCTTCAAAGGGGCTTTCTGCCTGTGTATCACCAGGCCGGTGATCACATTGGGCAATACCGCCATGCTGGTAGTGGTGCTTATGCTGCTGGAGATCCAGGCGGGAACTTTTATTCTATTTATTGCAAGTATTTATGGATTCATGGTAGTATTTATGAACCAGAGAGTACTGAGAGCGATTGAAGAGGGGCATTGATCTGCACCCTCTTTTCCTGCTGCTATCAGCCGGAAAAGACTGATACTGGCTGACAGCCGGAAAGATGCAGGCAGTTTATAGAAGAGGGGGGAGGCTATGAAAAAGAAAAAACCGGCGCAGCTTTATTTTAAAATGTTCTGGTCCTATACAGCGATTGTTCTGTGTATTGTGTCAACGCTGGTGGTGTATTTTATATCAGATTCGAAAAAAAGGGTCCTGGAAAATAACCGGATGGCTATGGAGCGGATCAACCGGGAAGCCTCAGACTATATCAGGGAAACAGAGGAGATCAGCGACTACTTGTTTCAGGATCTGTATCGTTCGGAAACGGAATTGGAAGATCTGCTGGCCTATCTGAAGCTGGGGCCGGAAGAATATCTGGAATATGGACTGGATCGGTATTCTGCAGAAGATAATCTGGTGTATCGTGGAATTTATAATTTTATCAACGATGCTTTTGAAGGATATGGAGCATTGGAGTCTATTGAAGTGATCAGCTACGATACACTGAATCTGACTCAGTGTTATCCCCAGCAGATTTTTTATCCGGGAAAGGATGGAAAAGCAAGACTGGAAGAAATTGAAAGACCGGATTTTAGAGAAGAGGGAAAACTGCTCTATATAAAGGAAATCCGCAATCCTGACAACATGACAGGCGCAGGCTGCATGATCTTTACTTTTGAAGGAGAGAGCCGGTTTCAGAATCTCCAGGATAACCGATATACAGAGCTGACCGTATGCAATCAGAATGATCAGGTAATCTACCAGGATCCGCCGGGAGAAAATTGGCAGGATAGATTAGAGGACAGCAGGTATCTTACTTTGAAAGAATCCGAAAATCTGTATACGGTCTATACTTTTCTGAACAGCAGCCAGGCTTCCAAACTGTCCCTCCAGACGCTGGCTATGATCCTGGCGGCAGGGGTAGCGGCTGCGGCTTTGGGGATTTTGGGAATCGGCTACTATGTCCGCCGCCTTACCAGAAGAGTGGATTCCATTTTATATGCCATGAACCAGGTGACTACAGGAAATCTCCAGTCCAGGCTGAAGGTCAATAAAAAAGGAGATGAGCTGGATATGGTGGCGGAACAGTTTAACAGAATGTGCGAAGACTTGAATCTGTATATCCAGAAAAGTTATCTGGCGGAAATCGAGCGCAAAAATGCCCAGATGCAGGCCTTACAGAGCCAGATCAATCCCCATTTTCTGTACAATACACTGGAGGCGATCCGTATGAAGGCAATCTGCAACGGAGACCGGGAAGTAGGGAAGATGCTTTACAGCATGGTGACTTTATTCAGAAGCCAGCTAAAAGAGGCAGATGTGATCACTCTGGGACAGGAACTGGATTATTGCAAACAGTATATGGAACTTTTTGAATACCGGTATCAGGGCTGTTTTTCTTCACAGGTTTCCTGCCCTGTGGAACTTTTAACCGTACCGATTATCAAGTTCGTTCTTCAGCCCATTGTGGAAAATTATTTTGTCCACGGGATCGAAAGAGACCGGAAAGACAATCTGGTAAAGATCTGGGCCAGGGCAGAGGGAGAGGCGCTGAAGCTGGATGTGGAGGAATACATTCTGAAACCGATCAATGAGGAACAGCTTTGCCAGGCACTTATCAGCGCAGGGGAACATCTGGATAAGATTGACAGAGAAAATGCAGGCAGCATGGAAGATAAGATCGGCTGGCACCGCTTCCTGAAGGGAAAGCTGAACAGGGAAGAAGAAGCCGGATTTATGCAGATGCTCCCGGAGATCGGCAGGGAAGAGAAAGTCTATCCCTCTTTGATGAAGGTGGATACCGGGACTTTGAAAGACAGGACAAGCCTCAGCGACGTACTGGCAGCACTTCAGAAGGAACCGGAGAAGATCAAGGCGATCTACCTGGCTCCAGATACGCTTTTTCTTCTTCTGTATACAGGAAAGGAAGTAAAAGACAGGGAGATCACAGAATTTTACCGAAGCTTTCAGGATCGTCTGGAAAGCCGTCTGGGGATCATGAGTTTTCTTACAGTGACTTTTCCTGTTGAAGACTATGGAAAGCTGCCAAAGTGCTATGATGTGGCGTCCAGATTGCAGAAATATAAAATGCTGGAGGGATACGGCAGCTGTATCAGCGAAGAAGATATCCAGGATCGGAAATGGGGAGACATTTCCATTGATGAAAGCCTTTTAAGAAAGATGATATTAAAAAAAGAAAGGGAAGGCGCCATTGGCTACATAGAGGATCTGTTCATTAATAACCTGGAATCAGAGGTAACAGTAGACGTTCTGTATCAGACAGCTCTGAAGATTGTTATGCTCCTCCAGGACATTAAGGCTGAATACAAACTGGCCCAGTCCACAAACCTCCAGGGATTTTCAGAGATGATCGAAAAGATTTATCAGGCAGAGGATCTCCGGGGCCTGAAGGCAGTGTTCATTTCGGAGATTTCTGAAATCATTACCCACCTTCATACAGAAGACTCCCAGTATACGCCTGTGGTGAGGCAGATTATGGAAGAAGTACAGAAAAATTATAAGGAAGATATGAATTTAAAGACCCTTTCTTACAAGTACCATATGAATGCCTCTTATCTGGGACAGATATTTCAGAAGGAAACAGGGTCTTCTTTTGCCCAGTATCTGAACAATGTAAAAAATTCCATTGCAAAGAATCTGATCCTGAACACCAATATGAAAATCAATGATATCGCAAGAGAAGTGGGTTATCCTGATACCAGTTATTTTTATAGAAAGTTTAAACAGTGCTACGGTGTTTCACCTGCATCTTTGAGAAATATGAAAAAATATTAGGATTTTTGAAATCCGGAAAGGCAGAGTCCCTGTCCTTATCAGATATTCCCGGGAGTGTCTGATAAAGGCAGGGATTTTTGCTGAAAAAAGTGAAAAAATTCCAGATTTTTTGTGCTTTCTTATCTGGAATCTGTCCAGTAAGCCTGCTTTATCTGCTAGAATCTGTCCAGAAAAACTGGAAGTTTTCGACTAGGATTTGGACGATTTATCCGGTATAGTAATAGATGTGAATAAGTAAAGCACAAAGTAACAGGCCGGCGGTTATGGTAAGTGCAAAAAGGAGGTTAAGAAGTGAAAAGAGAAGAAAAGGCAAAAAAGGTGTCCTTTTTCACCCGTCTTAAAACAAACAAAGAACTTCTTGTTTTAAGCATGCCTGGTGCGATCTGGTTCCTTTTATTTGCATATCTGCCTTTATTCGGTATCCTTGTAGCATTTAAAAGATATCGTTTGTCAGGAAACTTTTTTGAAAGTCTTATTTCCAGCGAATTCGTAGGACTGGACAACTTTAAATTCCTGTTCAGCAGCGGTGACGCCTGGATCATTCTGCGGAATACGGTTTTATACAATGCTACTTTTATCATTCTCGGTGTCGTACTTCCTGTTATCGTGGCTTTATTATTAAATGAACTGAGAAACAAGGGAATGGCCAAAATCTATCAGAGTGCCATGTTCCTTCCGTACTTTTTGTCATGGGTTGTTGTCAGCTACTGCGTATATGCTTTCTTAAATCCTGAGAAAGGTTATTTCAACGCAGTGCTGCAGCAGTTCGGACATGAGGGGATCGCCTGGTATACAGAAAAAGCGTACTGGCCCTTCATCATTATTTTCATGAGCCAGTGGAAGGGTATCGGCTATAATACCGTTGTGTATCTGGCTTCTATCTGCGGCATTAATAAGACTTACTATGAAGCGGCAGTTCTGGACGGGGCTACCAAGTGGCAGCAGATCAAGTATATAACTATCCCGCTTCTGAAACCGGTAATCACCATCCTGCTGATCATGGCGGTAGGAGGAATCTTCAAAGCGGACTTCGGACTGTTCTATCAGCTGCCGATGAACTCCGGACCTCTTTATCCGGTAACAAACGTTTTGGATACCTACATCTTCCGGGCTCTGCAGACCAACGGTGAGATTGGTATGAGTTCAGCCGCAGCCCTGTTCCAGTCTACGGTAGGATTTATCCTGATCATGATCGCCAATAAGATCGTATCCAAGATTGACAATGAAAATGCATTATTCTAGGAGGAAGAAAAAGACATGTCAGTTTCAGGTCTGAAACAGAGGATGAAAGAGCGGACAAGAGAAAAACAGATCCAGAAAATGGAAGAGCAGCAGTGCGAATATAACAAGATTAAAAAACCAACCAATGTGCTGTTTAATCTGATCCTTACGATCCTGTCCCTGCTAAGTGTGATCCCTTTCATCTTTGTAATCATTATTTCGCTGACAGACGAAGAATCTCTGACCATGAACGGCTACCGTTTTATTCCGGAAGAGTGGAGTCTGTACGCCTATCAGTATATCATAAATGCCGGTGAAAACATTTTAAGAAGCTACGGTGTGGCCATTCTGGTCACTGTAGTGGGAACGATACTGGGTCTCCTCCTTACAGGAACCTATGCCTATTCCCTGTCCAGAAAGACCTATGCTTTCCGTTCCTTCTTTACCAAGGTGATCACAGTTCCCATGCTGTTTTCCGGCGGTATGATCGCCAACTATCTGGTAATGACAAAGGTATTGATGCTGAAAAATAGTGTATGGGCGCTGATCCTGCCTCTGTGCATGAACTCCTTTAACGTTATTGTGCTCAGAACATTTTTTAAGACCAGTATTCCGGATTCTGTAGTAGAATCTGCCAAGATCGACGGAGCTTCTGAGTGGAGGCTGTTCTTTAAGATTGTCATTCCTATGGCTATGCCCGGTCTGGCTACCATCGGACTGTTCCTGACACTGGGATACTGGAATGACTGGTTCAACGCACTGATGTACATAGACGATAAGACCTGGATCCCTCTGCAGTTCCTGCTGATGCAGATCCAGAACTCTATTGACTGGCTGGCCAGCAACAAGTCTATGATGGGTGTAGACGGTATTCAGGCGGCTGCAAACCTGCCGAAGGAAACCATTAAAATGGCAATCGTGGTTATCTCCACACTGCCGATCATATTTGCTTATCCTTTCTTCCAGAGATATTTTGTCAATGGTCTGACCATCGGCGCAGTAAAGGAATAAGCAGGCTGTAAATTATAGAGGAGGATAATATATTATGAAATTTCGACACGCAAAAAGAATCGGAGCCCTGGCTATGGCCACTGTAATGGCGGCGGGTATGCTGACCGGCTGCGGGAAGAAAGCAGAGACAAATGCAAACGGAGAAGAGATCGTAGAACTGACCTGGTATCAGGTAGGCGATGCACAGGCAGATGATGATCAGGTTTTTGAAGAAGTTAACAATTATCTGGCAGATAAGATCGGCGTTAAGCTGGACGTGATCAAAGTAGGCTGGGGTGACTACAATCAGAAGATGCAGGTAGTGATCAATACCGGCGACAAATGGGATCTGTGCTTTACCTGCTCCTGGGCAAATGATTATCTCCAGAATGCCCAGAAAGGGGCATTCCTGGAACTGGATGACCTGCTCCAGAAGGAAGGTAAGGAAATGTACGACAAGATCGATCCCCGTTTCTGGGAGGCTGCCAAGGTGGGCGGCGTGACCTACGGTGTTCCCAGCGAGAAAGAGATCGGAAGCTGCCCTATGTGGGTATTTACCAAGGAATATGTAGACAAATATAATATTCCATACCAGGATATCCATACTTTGGAAGATCTGGAGCCATATCTGAAGCTGATCAAAGAAAACGAGCCGGATGTAGTTCCTATGTATCTGACAAAAGACTATACAGCTCCTACCTATATGGACAAGATCCAGGATCCGGTAGGCATTGAATATGGAGATGATACTCTGACAGTTAAGAACGTGTTTGAGACAGAGAGAATGAAATCCACTCTGGATACCATGCGGAAATACTATCTGGCAGGCTATATCAACAAGGACGCTGCCACAGCTTCCGATGATAAATCCATAAAACGTTTTGTGACAAAAGGCGACGGACAGCCTTACGCAGAGCTTACCTGGGGCAAAGACCTGGGATATGAAGTGGTAGCCACACAGATCATGGATACACAGATCACAAACGCTTCTGCCAGAGGCGCTCTGACAGCCATCAATAAGAACTCCGAACACCCGGAGAAAGCTATGGAACTGCTGAACCTGATCAATACAGACCAGGAACTGAGAAACATGCTGAACTATGGCATTGAAGGTGTTCACTGGGAGAAAGTTGAGCCTACACAGGAAGAAAAAGATGCAGCAGCAGGAAAAGACTATATCTATGATTACAAGGCAAAATTAAATCCGGAGAAACAGAAAGATTACTCTGCTCCTTACTGGGTACAGGGAGGCCTGTTTAATACCTACGTAATGGACAATGAGCCTCTGGACAAATGGGCAACCTTTAAGGAATTTAACGATGCTTCCCAGGAAGCGCCTTCCTTTGGATTTGATTTTGATCTGGAACCGGTAAGCACACAGGTAGCCGGCTTCCGTAACGTACTGGACGAGTTTGGAAAATCTCTCTATACCGGAAGTGTAGATCCGGAAGAATATCTGCCCCAGCTTCAGAAGAAACTGGAAGCGACAGGCATCCAGGATGTTATTGATGAAATGCAGAGACAGATCGATGAGTGGAAAGCAGCAAAATAAGCAGTATATAAGAAAGAGATAAAACAGAGATAAGGAGCTGCCGCATTTAAGCAGGATTGGAATATGCATAAATGCGGCGGCTCCTTTTTGAGAGATACATCCGGCAAGGGACAGCGGCAGGCTTTGCCTGGAGCTGCCTGCAGTATCGCAGCGGATAGGGAAGGACTCTTCCCTACACGATGGGAGGTTATATGGAAAAACTGGAATTAAAAGACAATTGGAGCATGCGCAGGACAGGAGAGGAAAACTGGAGGGAAGCCAGAGTCTGGGGATCTGTATATACAGATCTTCTGAGAAACGGAGAAATCCCGGATCCTTACTGGAAAGACAATGAAGACCAGATCTGTGCCCTTATGGAGGCAGACTATGAGTATCAGTGCAGATTTACGGCAGAAGATCCGGAATCATATGCCAGGGTGTTCCTTTCCTTTGAAGGACTGGATACCGTGGCGGATATCTGGCTTAACGGTACCTATCTGGGACATGCAGAAAACATGCACAGAACCTGGGACTATGAGGTAAAAGAGTACCTGAAGAAGGATAATGTGCTGCAGGTGATCTTCCGGTCTCCTCTGAAGTTCATTGCCAGGGCCTACGAAAAGTATAAAAATATTGGAAATGACGATACTTATGAAGGATTTATGCACCTGCGGAAAGCCCACTATATGTTTGGCTGGGACTGGGGGGCCCATCTTCCTGATGCAGGGATCTTCCGTCCGGTATATCTGTGCTATGTAAAAAATGCTTCCCTGGAAAATGTATATATCCGGCAGCGCCAGGAAAAAGACGACTGGATGCTGGAGTTTGAGATCCGGAAAAAAGAAGAGAAGAAAGGTGATTATCAGATTCAGGTTTCAGCCCTTTCTCCCCAGGGAAAAGCTTTTGAGACCTGGCTTTCTCCGGATGGGACAGGCATTCTCAGAATCCCGGATCCCCAGCTGTGGTGGGTCAATGGTCTGGGAGATCAGCCTTTATATCAGATCCGGGCAATGCTTTACCGGAACGGAGAACCGGAAGACTGCTGGGAGAGGAGGATCGGTCTTCGGAAAATGACGGTGAGAAGGGAAAAAGATCAGTGGGGGGAAAGCTTTGCCCATGAGATTAACGGGATTCCTTTTTTTGCCATGGGAGCCGATTATATACCGGAGGAACACCTGCTGGGAAAAAGAAGCAGAGAAAAAACCCGGCAGCTTCTGGAAGACTGTAAAAGAGCAAATTTTAACGTGATCCGGGTATGGGGCGGCGGCTTTTATCCCGACGACTGGTTCTATGATCTTTGTGATGAGCTGGGGCTGGCGGTATGGCAGGATTTTATGTTTGCCTGCTCGGTCTATGAGCTGACTCCAGAGTTTGAAGAAAATATCCGCAGAGAGCTGGAGGAAAATATCCGGCGGATCCGCCATCACGCCTGCCTGGCTCTGTGGTGCGGAAATAATGAGATGGAAATGTTTGTGGACGAAAGATGCTGGGTTACCAAACATTCCGAAGTCCGGGATTATCTGTTCATGTATGAGAGGATCTTTCCGGAGATCCTGGGAAAAGAAGACCCGGAAACCTTCTACTGGCCGGCCAGCCCTTCCTCCGGGGGCTCTTTTGACAATCCAAATGATCCTGACAGGGGAGATGTCCATTACTGGAAGGTGTGGCACGGAGGAAGACCTTTTTCCGAGTACCGGAAATTCTTTTTCCGATATATCTCAGAGTTTGGCTTCCAGGCCCTTCCCAGCCAGAAGACTATCGAGACCTTTACCGATGATCCCCGGGACTGGAACCTGTTTTCCTATATTATGGAAAAGCACCAGAGAAATTACGGGGCGAACGGAAAGATCATGAATTATATGCAGCAGACTTACCGGTATCCCGGTGGATTTTCAGATGTGATCTATGCTTCCCAGCTTCTCCAGGCAGACGCCATCCGCTACGGGGTAGAACATTTCCGGAGAAACCGGGGAAGATGTATGGGCGCAGTATACTGGCAGGTCAATGACTGCTGGCCGGTGATCTCCTGGTCCTCTATCGATTATCACGGGCGTTGGAAGGCTCTTCACTATTATGCCAGAAGATTTTTTGCTCCGGTGCTCCTCTCCTGCCAGGAGGAAAGCTGGATGACCCAGGAGGCTAATATGAACCGGCAGCATTTCGAATTTGAGAAATCCATTCACCTGAATGTTTCAAATGAAACTCTGACCGAGAAAAAACTGACAGTGAAATGGCAGGTGCGCAATGCAAAAGCCCGGATCCTTTACAGCAAAGAGAAAGAAATCCTGGTTCCCCCTCTTTCCAGTGTTTGGCTGGAGAAGGAAGAACTGCCGGATATCCATGTGTTTGAAGAATATGTCAGCTATCAGGCCTGGGAGGGAGAAACACAGATTTCAGAAGGAACCGTGATTTTTTCTTATCCGAAATATTTCCGGTATGAGGATCCGAAACTGTCCTGTACAGTGGAAAAGAACAAGATTACGGTTAAGGCAGAGACTTATGCGAAAAGTGTGGAGATTCTCAATGACCAGGAGGATCTGGTGCTGTCGGACAACTACTTTGATCTGAATGGTGATACAAAGACAGTGGAAATCCTGCGGGGAAGGCCAGAAGGCATCCGCCTCAGAAGCGTCTGGAATATAGGAGAGCCCTTACCTGTAAATGGAAAAAACAGACTTTAGAAATCTTTTATTCATGAAAATGTAATAAAAAGAAGAAAAACAGAAAAAAACGTGGTATACTAACGGGGAAGCTTTTGGGAAAAATGAATATACCAGACAGGTAAGGTGGGATTATAAATATGGAATCGGGGAGAGGAACAGAGTACAGAAGGAGGCCCGGAGAAAGTATACAGCACAGACGGAGACCGTCAGAAGGCGGGGAGCGCAGGCGGAGGCCATCGGAAGGTACAGAATACAGACGGAGACAGCCGGAAGGTACGGAATACAGGCGGAGACAGCCGGAAGGTACGGAACACAGACAGAGACAGCCGGAAGGTACGGAACACAGACGGAGACAGCCAGATGGTACGGAATACAGGAGGAGACCGTCGGAAGATACAGGATATAGGAGAGAGACATCGGAAAACAGGAAGCCCAGGAGAAGAGCGCCAGAAGATGTTCTATACACACAGAGATCTGAAAAAAGTACAGAACACAGATCTGGCTCTGGAGGATACAAACCCAGATACCGGGGAAATATCAGGAGAGTCCGGCAGAGAAACCTTCGGGTGGGGATTTTTCTGCTGGTGCTGCTTGTGGGAATCGCAGGCGCAGTCAATGCCATAAAGGCAAAACAGCAGGAAGCTGCCGCCCAGGCTTATGCAGAGCAGCAGGCCAAGAAAGAAATCCAGGAGGCAGAAGAGAAGGAAGAAGATAATGGCCTGAAACTGGCAGATGAAAGCGAAAAGGATCAGTGGTATCTGAAACTGGTAAACGCCAAAAATCCTATGACCCAGGAGGATGTTCCGGAAGTGGCTACAGAAACCATTGATGCCAACGGATATCAGGTAGACGCCAGGATTATGGGAGATCTGGAAGATATGTTTGCAGACGCCCAGGCAGCCGGACGCAATCCGGTGATCTGTTCGGCATTCCGGTCCTGGGATACTCAGGAATACCTTTATCAGAATAAGATACAGCGGGTAATGGCGGAAGAGGGACTTTCACAGGAGGAGGCTGCAGTGGAGGCCGGAACCGTAGTGGCAGTGCCGGGGACCAGCGAGCATCAGATCGGTCTCGCAGTAGACATTGTATCTTCCGAATATATGAACCTGGATGAGAAACAGATGGAGACCGAGGACCAGCAGTGGCTGATGGAAAACTCCTGGAAATATGGGTTCATCCTTCGCTATCCTCTGAATAAAAGCGATATTACAGGAATTATTTTTGAACCCTGGCATTACCGGTATGTGGGAAAAGAAGCCGCCAAGGAGATCTACGAGCAGGATATTACTTTGGAAGAGTATCTGGGGGCTGAACCTGTAGGTTCTTCCCAGGCTATCGAAAGTGACAGCGAAGAGGAGACTCTGGAATAGAGAAAAACCGTTCAGAGAGGCAATCTGCAGTTCAGCAGATTCCTCTTAATGAACGGTTTTTTTTACGAAAATACAGAGTTAGCTGTAATCGCTTTTGATGGAACTTTTTAATGCCACAGTTTGACCAGCTCTACAATGACTTCTACAGATTTTTCCATTGCCTGTACACAGACAAATTCAAAATGACCGTGGCAGTTGTGGTCCCCTGTTCCCAGGTTGGGGCAGGGAAGTCCTTTAAAGGAAAGCTGGGCACCATCGGTTCCTCCCCGGATAGGCTGGATCTGGGGACGGATTCCCAGTTTTTCGTATACTTTTAAAACGTTGTCAACGAGGAATTTATGGGGTTCTATTTTTTCTTTCATGTTAAAATAAGAGTCCTCAATTTTCAGGGATACAGCTTCATAGCCGTATTTTATATTCATGATTCTGGACATATCTTCCATATGCTTCTTTTTCTCCTGGAAAAGAGACATGTCATGATCCCGGATAATGTATTCTGACCGGGCATGATCCACAGAACCCTGAAGAGCATCCAGATGGATAAATCCTTCACGGCTTTCGGTACATTCCGGACGCTGAGCGGAGGGCATAAGAGACTCAAATTCCATAGCCAGACGCAGAGCGTTGATCATCTTGCCTTTGGCAGAACCGGGATGGATGCTGACGCCATGAAAATCTGCAACTGCCTCGGCAGCGTTGAAATTTTCATATTCCAGTTCTCCGCATTCGCCGCCGTCCATGGTATAGGCAAAGTCGGCGCCAAATTTTTCTACATCAAAATGATCCGTACCCTGGCCGATCTCTTCGTCAGGAGTAAACCCTACCCGGACAGGTCCGTGGGGAATTTCCGGATGAGCCAGAAGATATTGGGCAGCGGTAAGGATCTCTGCGATCCCGGCCTTGTCATCTCCTCCCAGAAGGGTAGTGCCGTCGGTGACGATGAGATCCTGCCCCTGATACTGAGTCAGATTGGAAAAATCACGGGGACTCATAACAATCTGTTTTTCTTCGTTTAATACAATATCTTTCCCGTCATAATTTTTAATAATCCGGGGACGGATATTTTTGCCGGATTCCGCACAGGAAGTATCCATATGAGCAATGAAGCCCAGAATCTTTCCCTGATAATCTTCAATGGTAGAGGGAATGGTCCCAAAAACATATCCATAAGAATCTACAGTAACATTTTCAAGTCCTGTTTCCTTCATTTCCTCAGCAAGAGCCTTGGCAAAGGCTTCCTGGCTTCTTGTACTGGGAAAGGTATCTGAGGAAGGATCTGAAGTAGTATCCACCGCAATATATTTTAAAAATCTTTCTGTAACTGTCATATTTTGACCCCACTTTCTGTTTTTTAATTCGTATGGCTTTTCTGATAGTATCCTATCACAGAGAAGAAATTATGTCTATGTTTTCCCGAGCCCATTGACTTTGAAAGGAGAGAATCCTATAATAGACTGGTACTACCACTAACGAGGAGAAAAAAGTGAAATTTTTAAAGCAATTCAGTATTATTTTATTTATTTCGTTTCTTGGAGAAATCCTTCATATGCTGATTCCTCTGCCGGTACCGGCCAGTGTATATGGCCTGGTGCTTATGCTAGGTGCTTTGATTACCGGTGTGTTAAAACTGGGGCAGGTTCGGGAGACAGCAACTTTTCTGATAGAGATCATGCCGGTGATGTTTATTCCGGCGGGAGTAGGGCTGATGGAATCCTGGTCTGCTCTCCAACCTGTCTGGCTTCCTGTGATCCTGATCACCATTGTGACTACGATCCTGGTAATGGCAGTGACGGGCAGGGTCACACAGGGAATGATCGGAAAGGAGAAAAAAAATGGAAGAATTTCTCACTAATTCGGTGTTTTTCGGCGCAGTACTAAGTTTTCTGGCCTATGAGATCGGGCTGCTTTTGAAAAAGCGTTTTAAGCTGGCGGTGTTGAATCCTCTGCTTATCGGGATCCTTTGCGTTATGGGGGCTCTGGCAGTGCTGCGTATAGACTACGACCAGTATAACGAAGGAGCCCAGTATATCAGCTACCTGCTTACGCCGGCTACGGTCTGTCTGGCGGTACCTCTATATGAACAGCTTACCCTTTTAAAGGAAAATTTAAAAGCTGTAGCGGCGGGAATATTTTCCGGAACTCTGGCAAGTCTGGGGAGCGTCTATCTATTATCCCGGCTTTTCGGACTGAACCATGAACAGTATGTAACGCTTCTGCCAAAATCCATTACAACAGCTATCGGCATGGGGGTTTCCCAAGAACTGGGAGGGATCGTGACCATCACCGTGGCTGTCATCATTATTACCGGTATTCTGGGAAACGTGATCGCAGAGGGAGTATGTAAGGTATTCCGGATACATGAACCTATTGCAAAAGGTTTGGCTCTGGGAACGGCTTCCCATGCCATTGGAACTGCCAAGGCTATGGAAATGGGACCAGTGGAAGGCGCTATGAGCAGCCTGGCTATTGCAGTGGCAGGGCTTCTCACAGTAATTGGAGCCTCAGTATTTGCGGGACTTCCTGTTTAAAGTTTCCAGGAGAAAAGGAGAATGGGTATGAAAGATTTTATGATTACCATTGGCAGACAATATGGAAGCGGCGGAAAAGAAGTAGGAAGGGTCCTCGCCCAAAAACTGGGAATTCCTCTCTATGGAAAAGAAGAGCTTATGGAAATGGAAAAAGGCAGAGAGGATTATGAAGAAGTACGGGTTTTTTATGAGGAACAGCCGGTAAACAGCCTGCTTTATGCCATTGCTATGGGGCAGGGCGAAAACAGAGCAGGAGAGGTTCCTTTTCAGAAGATCAGAGAGATATGCAGTTCACGGCCCTGTATTCTCATAGGACGATGCGGAAGCTATATTTTCCGGAACGACCCTTCCTGTGTAAAGATTTTTATTTATGCGGGGATGGATAAAAAGATACAGTGGATAGAAAACCAGGAAAAGGTTTCTGCCCATAAAGCCAGGAAGCTGATTGAGAAAGTAGAGGAAGAACGGGCTCAGTTCCATAAGTTTTATACCGGAGGAAACTGGGGAAAGGTTAATGACTATGACCTTTGCCTGGATGCAGGGGTTACAGGAACAGAGAAAGCTGCAGATATCATATTGTCATATTTAGAAAGCAGGGGATTTACAGAACATGGATGAAATAACAGAAAAAGCAGAAAATACAGGGGAAAACGAAAAGGTTTATTTTCTGGTGATTGAGTATATCAAAGAACTGGTGAAAAAGGGAGACGTGAAATTCGGAGGAAAGATTCCGTCAGAAAGGGAACTTATGTCAACTTTAGGGCTGAGCAGAAATTCTATTCGGGAAGCCCTCAGAACCTTAGAAAACATGGGACTGCTGGAATGCCGCCAGGGTCAGGGAAATTTTCTGGTGAATCATGTTGGCCAGAGCCTCAGCAGTTTGTTTTCCCTGCTGCTTTTCATGAAAGAAAGCAACTATGTAGAAATCAGCCAGCTTAGGAGATTTATTGAGATTGGCGCCTTCCTTCTGGCGGTAAAAAATCCGGACCTGAAGGCCAGAGAAGAGCTGAAAGAGATCCTGGATAGAATCGACCAGTGCCAGGACCAGGAAAAAGTGAAACTGGATAAACAGTTTCATGACCATTTGATCCTGATTTCCGGGAACCATTTGCTGGTTCTCTTAAACGAAGCTCTTTCCGGACTTTTTGAGACCATGATCAGCGACTACACTCAGCACATTACCCAGAAGAACTGGGACCGGCTTCTGGCCTGCCATAGGAGAGTCTATGACTGCCTGGAAAAAAATGATATCCAGGAAGGGATGAAAGCTATTCGGGAGCATTACAATATTATCGATGAGGATCTGATAGAGTATCAGGTTGGAGATTAAAGAGGAAGAATAGAAGGAGCGGCTGCATTAATCATATGTCAGGGATATTTATAGATTTTATGCGAGTTTGTTGAGTATAGCTTTGAGACTATAGGCTCAAAGCTATGCAGATGGAGCAATAAAATCTACAAATATTCTTTTCTTTGATTAGTGCAGACGCTCCTATATATTTGAAAACAGTGAAAAATAGCTGGGAAACTGGATAAGCACACGAACGTATACAGACCAGCAAAAAAATTGAGACTTTTAAGGAAAGAGGATATAATAACAAATCATTAATAAAACACATTCAGTCAGGTTATAAAGAGAAATATAGATATGCTCTATAAAATTTTTTTATATTATTTAATCTGAAATATCCAGGGGAAACAAAGGGTTTGCAGCGTGGATAGGTAGATATTTAGTTGTATTTTTTAGGGATTATTGCTATTATAATATATAAATATTTATATGATTATTTATAAGGTACGGTAAAAATATGAAGGTAAGTATAAAGGATATCAGTAAGAGTACGGGATTTTCACCTGCGACAATCTCAAATGCGTTAAACCATAAAAGGGGAGTCAGCGAGGAGACGGCAGCAGAAGTTTTTCGGGTTGCAAGAGAAATGGGCTATATCAGTGAATCGAAGGTCAGAAGGGTCAAACTGGTCATATTTAAGAGAAACGGTTTGATCATAGATGATACGCCTTTTTTTTCGCTGATGATCGATGGTATTGAGAAAGAGTGCAGAGCGGCGGGGATGGAAATGGTGCTCTGCTATTTGAACAAAGAAGACGATAATTATGAGGAACAGGCAGAATGGATCATCCACGACAATGCTACTGCAGTAATACTCCTTGGAACGGAATTAATGGAGGAGGACGTGGAGTTATACAAGAGTGCAACGTGCCCCTTCCTTATGTTAGATTATTGGGCATGGGATATGTCCTTTAACGGTGTTCTTATTAACAATGCAGATTCTGCAAGGATGGCAGTGGAGTACTTGATAAAAAAGGGACATAAAGAAATTGGATACCTGAAAGGTAGCTTTCGAATTAAAGCCTTCCGCTCAAGGGAAGTGGGATATGGAACTGCTATGAAGAAAAGCGGCTATCAGGTAAAACCGGAATATACGGTGGAACTTTCCACTACTATGAATGGTTCTTATATGGATATGAAAGCTTACCTTGAAAAAAAGCCAAAGCTGCCTACGGCTTTTTTTGCAGATAATGATATGATTGCTTTGGGGGCCATGAAGGCACTTCAGGAAATGCATTACCGAATACCAGAAGATATATCTATCATCGGTTTTGACGACCTGCCTTTCAGTGAAATATCTAATCCACCGTTGACAACACTAAGAGTTCCGAAGCAGGAGATGGGGCGTCTGGCTGTAAAAAAGCTTTTAGAGGTTATGGAGGAAAATATAAAAATAAAGACAAAAACTCAGGTATGCACATTATTTGTAGAACGGGAAAGCGTCAAAGACTTATTGAAATAGCAGATAACAGAGGATAAAAACAAACAGCTTTACTTATCAGGAAAAACTTGATAGTGAGGCTGTTTTTTTGTTGGACTTATAGAAATATGTTTAAATATAGTTATAAAAGTTCATATAAAAAGTATGGTAAAAAATTTATATAAATATTTATATAAAAAATATGAGGAGAGTAGAAATATGGAAAAATAGTAATATTATTGTGCGATATAAATAAAAAATGATGAATAGAACTGTATAAATGAGCAAAATATAAAATAGATATTGAAATACATATAAATAAATGCTAAAATTTATTTAAATCAAAGCAAAAAATATTTAAAGACAAAAGAGCGTGAAAGATATTTTTTGCAAAAAGATTTAAAAAATATAAAAAAATTTTAA
>UQSX01000027.1 GCA_900543715.1 uncultured Blautia sp.
CGCCTTGCGGTATTGCGGCGGCGCGCAAAGTGTTCAAGCCCCTCAAGATTGAGGGAAGGTCTAGAATAAAGTGGGCTTGCCCACTTTATTCTAGACCTTCCAGATCAAAAGGAGGGGTGTATTCTTCTTTCGCGCTGCTTTTTTCCTGCATAAAGCCCTGGGTAAGGCCCAGAGAAATTGCTTCTTCCAGCACTTTGTCATATTCATAGGTGGTGAGCCGCCGGTTGATTTCCGGATATTTGCTGCTTTTGTAAAAAGGCGTATACTGGCTTAATAAGCTGAGGAGAAAACTGCCTTCCGGAAGACTGTCTTTGAGCCAGTGAAGGATAGCAGAAGAGTCTTTCCTGCAGCCAGGCAGCACCATGTGGCGGATGATCACCCCTCTTTTCATAAGCCCCTGTTCATCAAAAACAGGATTTCCAGTCTGAGCGATCATGGCGGTTATGGCCTGGGAAGCTATGGAAAAGTAATCCCTGGCCTTGGAATACCTGCCTGAGAGTCCGGGATCAAAGTACTTCAGATCCGGGAGATAGATGTCCACATAATCCTTCAGCAGATGAATGATCTCTGGCTTTTCATAACCGCCGCAGTTATATACCACAGGGATGGAAAGCCGGGGTCTGGCAATATCCAGAGCAGCCAGAACACCGGGAAGAAAATGCCCGGCAGTTACCAGATTGATATTATGAGCGCCTTGCTCCTGGAGAGAAAGAAAAATATCGGCCAGCTTTTGAACCGTAAGTTCTTTTCCGGTTCCTTCCTGGCTGATCTGGTAATTCTGGCAGTAGCAGCATTTCAGGCTGCAGCCGGAAAAAAATACGGTTCCGCTTCCTTTGGTACCGCTGATGCAGGGTTCCTCCCAGTGATGGAGAGCAGCCCGGGCACATCTTATCCTACTGGTTTCTTTGCAGAACCCAGTCATCTTTTCACGGTCTATCCCACAGTTTCTGGGGCAGAGCCTGCATGCTGTCATGTCAAATAAAGAATTTTCCTGCATCATAAAAATATCTCCCTTAAAAATGTTCATATCTTTTCTTATGATAGTAAAAAAATTGGTGAAATTCAACAGAAAGGAAGAAAAGCCTTTTATTTTCCAGTCTTTTGGAGTAGAATGAGCCTGTGAAAAAAGGCATATTCAGATAGATAAGGAAGAATATACAGAAATGAAAGATAGTAAAAAGGAAAAGTTAAAGGAATTAAAGAAAGAAGACAGAAAGATAAAAAAAGGAAGCGGCGGCAGGAAGAAAAGCCGAAAAAAATCTAAAAAGGCTCTGTGGGCTGCCCTGGGCGGCTGTGCTGTCCTGGCTGTGGCAGGCTATGCCGGAGTTGGATTTTATTATCAGGATAAATTTTATCCGGGAACCATGATCAACGGTGTGGACTGCTCAGGAAAGGATACGGCTTATGTACGCGAGCTTCTCAGAGACAGCGCAGAGAATTACTCTTTGAATATCAAAGTGCGGGGCGATAAGACGGAGAAGATAGACGGCAGCACTATCCAGCTGACTTATCAGGATGATAATGGAGCTGATAAGGTAATGGAAGAACAGAATTCCTGGCTGTGGCCGGTACAGCTCTTTGGAGATAAAACTTATACAGTGAATGCAGACAGTTCCTACAATGAAGAAAGCCTGAATCAGGCAGTGTCGGCACTGGCCTGCATGCAGGATGCGAACATGACGCCTGCACAAGATGCCAGAGTGGAGGATAACGGAACTTCCTATGAGATCGTCCCTGAGGTAGAAGGAACAACTTTGGATAAAGAAAAGACGCTGGCAGCTATAAAAGGAGCTGTGGACCAGCGGCAGACAGAAATCTCACTGGAGGAAGCGGGCTGCTATGTGAAGCCGGCAGTGTATCAGGATAACGAAATCCTGAAAAAAGACGCTGAGCAGCTCAATAAATTTACCAGTCTTCAGGCCAGTCTGAATTTCGGAACAGGAACCGAGACTGTAACCAGAGATCAGTTAAAATCATGGCTGAGAAAAGGAGAAGACGGAAACTATTATTTTGATACAGAGACAGTAAAACAGACGGTGATCGCCTGGTCTGAAAAATACAATACCATCGGTCAGCCCAGAGACTTCGTGACATCAAACGGCGCTACTGTGCATCTTACCCAGGGGGATTACGGCTGGAGACTGTGGCAGGACAAGACTACGGAATCCCTTGTGAATATGCTGAATGCCGGACAGAGCGGAGCTGTGGAACCTACCTGGCTTTACTCAGGACAGAAACATGGAGGCAACGATATAGAGGGGACTTACGTGGAGATATCTATCAGCGAACAGAGAATGTGGTTTTATAAAAACGGTACTCTTCTGGTAGATACTCCTGTGGTAACGGGGAATCCCAACAAAGGGAATGGTACTCCAGCCGGAGGAGTATGGCGGCTGAAGGATAAGGCAAGTCCTTCTACTTTAGTGGGAAGATATCCCGACGGCACCATTGAGTATGAGACCCCTGTAAACTATTGGATGCCCTTTAACGGAGGCATAGGTATCCACGACCTGACCAGCAGAAGAAGTTTTGGAGGAGATATTTATCTGTATAACGGCTCTCACGGCTGCATTAACACACCGCTGGAGAATGCCAGGACAATCTATGAGAATATCGAGGTCAATACTCCTGTAGTCGTATATTGATATTTTTTAGAAAAACTGCTATAATCCATGACAACTGAATAAATATACATCAGTGAGGAACAATTTATTGAAATCATATAAGTTCCTGCAATTTTAAAAAGAATGTTGAATAATTATTAAAAGGAGAGGAAAAAAGATGAAGAAAAAAGTATTAGCGGTATTTTTTGCGTCAGTTATGGTTCTCACAGCAGCAGGCTGTTCCGGAGGAAACCAGGCATCTTCAGAACCTGTAGAGGTAGCTTCTGTGGAAGATCTGGCAGAGCTTAATATTGGTGTGCAGATCGGAACTACAGGAGACTCAGCAGCTACGGAAGCTGTAAATGAGGATTCTCAGGTGAACCGTTTTAACAAAGGAGCAGATGCCATTCAGGCCCTGAAAAACGGAAAGGTAGACTGTGTGGTTATCGACTCTCTTCCTGCTCAGAAGTTTGTAGAGGCAAATGATGATCTGAAGATCGTAGACGGGATTTTTGAAACAGAAGAATATGCTATCTGTATGAAAAAAGGCAACACAGAACTGAGAGATTCCTTTAATGAGGCTCTGGCAGAGTTAAAAGAAGAGGGAACACTGGACGAGATCCAGAGCAATTATATCGGTGATGAAATTGGAGAGCATCCATATGAGTCTCCGGCAGATGTGGACCGTTCCAATGGAACCCTGACCATGGCTACCAATGCGGAATTCGAGCCCTGGGAGTATAAAGAGGGAGATGAAATTGTAGGAATCGACGCGGATATTGCTCAGGCCATCTGTGATAAACTGGGATATGAGCTGAAAATCGAAGATATGGCCTTTGAAGCTATCCTTACTTCTGTAGATACAGGAAAAGCTGATTTTGGCGCTGCAGGCATGACAGTTACCCCTGAGAGAGAAGAGAGCGTAGAATTTACGGATACTTATGCAGAAGCTACCCAGGTTGTCATTGTAAGAAAATAATAGCAGAATACCTAAGGAGGATATGAAATTATGTGGGAAAATCTCCAGCATGGGTTTCAGCGGTATTTTGTAGACAACGGTGCTTCTGAATGGTGGCTTAACGGATTAAAAACCACGATCTTAGTGACCCTTCTGGCTCTGTGCATTGGCATAGTGCTGGGATTTTTGGTGGCCCTTATCCGTTCCACTCATGAGCAGACAGGAAAGCTGAAACTGCCAAACGCTATATGCGTAGTTTATCTGACGGTTATCAGAGGAACTCCTTCGATGATCCAGATACTGATTTTTTATTCTGTTGTTTTTGCCAGTGTTCCTCTGAATAATATCATTATCGGGGGTATTGCCTTTGGAATCAATTCAGGAGCTTATGTGGCAGAGATCGTCCGCTCCGGCATTATGTCTATCGATAAAGGACAGATGGAAGCAGGCAGAAGTCTTGGTCTTAGCTCCGGCCAGACCATGAAACTGATCATTATGCCCCAGGCTTTTAAAAATGTCCTGCCGGCACTGATCAATGAAATGATTGTACTTTTAAAAGAAACGGCAATTATCGGCTATATTGGTACAATAGATATTACAAAAGCGGCTACCTTAGTGCAGAGCCGTACTTACAGCGCCTTTGTACCGTTGATTTCAGCAGCCATTTTCTATCTGGTGCTGGTAATGCTGCTGACTTATTTCATGGGCAAGGTGGAAAGGAGGCTGCGCAGAAGTGATCACTAAAGGTGAAGTGTTGATAAAGGTAGAAAATCTTCAGAAGCATTTTGGAGAAAATAAGGTTCTGGATGGTATTAGTACAGAGATCCATAAAGGAGAGGTAGTTGCCATTATCGGCCCCTCCGGCTCAGGAAAATCTACTTTTCTGCGTTCTCTGAATCTTCTGGAGGTGCCTACCGGGGGGAAAATACTGTTTGAGAATGTGGATATTACAGATCCCAAGGTGGATATTGACCGCCACCGCCAGAAAATCGGAATGGTATTTCAGCAGTTTAATCTGTTTCCTCATAAAACAGTAAAGGAAAATATCATGCTGGCCCCTGTGACTTTGAAGCTTATGACTCCTGAAGAGGCTTCTCAGAGAGCGGAAGAGCTGTTAAATAGAGTGGGGCTTCCGGATAAAGCAGAAGCTTATCCCGGCAGCCTTTCAGGAGGACAGAAACAGAGGATAGCTATTGCAAGGGCTCTGGCTATGAATCCGGATGTAATGCTTTTTGACGAGCCAACCTCGGCTCTTGACCCGGAGATGGTAGGAGAGGTTCTGGAAATTATGAGAGAACTGGCTCAGACAGGGATGACCATGGTAGTGGTGACTCATGAAATGGGATTTGCAAGAGAAGTGGCCAGCCGGGTACTTTTTATCAATGAAGGAAATATTCAGGAGGATGCTCCGCCTCAGGAATTTTTTGCAAGCCCGAAAAATCCAAGACTGCGGGAATTTCTCTCTAAGGTCTTATAAAATCCATTGAAAAATCCTGCAATTCTGTTAAAATAATAGTCGGACATAAGGAACAGAGAAATTTGAGATAAAGGAGAAATCGTCATGAGTAAAAAACCAACCGTATTAATGATTCTTGATGGATATGGGCTGAACAATAACTGTGAAGCCAATGCCGTATGTGAAGGCAGGACACCGATCATGGATCAGCTGATGTCTCAGTGCCCCTTTGTAAAGGGAAATGCCAGTGGAATGGCCGTAGGACTTCCTGAAGGACAGATGGGAAACTCTGAGGTAGGACATCTGAACATGGGTGCGGGACGTATCGTATATCAGGAGCTTACCAGGATCACCAAAGAGATCCAGGACGGAGATTTCTTTAAGAACGAAGCACTTTTAAAAGCAGTCCGCAACGCAAAGGAGAACAATTCTGCACTTCATCTTTTCGGACTGCTCTCTGACGGCGGCGTTCACAGTCATAATACTCATGTATACGGACTTCTGGAGCTGGCAAAAAGAGAAGGCCTGGAGAAGGTCTTTGTTCATTGCTTCCTGGACGGAAGGGATACCCCTACTACAGGAGGAAAAGGATACATCCAGGAGTTAAATGACAAAATGAAAGAGATCGGCGTAGGACAGGTTGCCTCTGTAATGGGACGTTACTACGCTATGGACAGAGATAACCGCTGGGACCGTGTGGAACTGGCTTATAAGGCACTCACAAAGGGCGAAGGCATTCAGGCAGAATGCCCGGTATGCGCCGTGAAAGCTTCCTATGAAGAGGAAAAAACCGATGAATTTGTAGTGCCTACAGTAATTGTAAAGGACGGACAGCCAGTGGGAACGATCCAGGATAAAGACTCTGTTATTTTCTTTAATTTCCGTCCAGACAGAGCCAGAGAAATCACAAGAGCTTTCTGTGCAGATGAATTTGACGGCTTTGAAAGAGAAAAGAGACTGGATCTTACCTATGTATGCTTTACAGAGTATGATCCTACGATCCCTAATACAGAAGTGGCCTTTCATAAGGTATCGATCAAGAATACCTTTGGAGAATTCCTTGCAGCTAACGGACTGAAGCAGGCCCGTATTGCAGAGACAGAGAAATATGCTCACGTAACCTTCTTCTTTAACGGCGGTGTAGAAGAGCCCAACGAAGGAGAAGACAGGATCCTGGTAAAATCTCCTAAGGTAGCTACCTATGACCTGAAGCCGGAGATGAGCGCTTATGAAGTATGCGACAAGCTGGTAGAAGCCATCAAGTCCGGAAAATATGATGTGATCATCATCAACTTCGCAAATCCGGATATGGTTGGACACACCGGCGTAGAGACAGCAGCCATTAAAGCTATTGAGACAGTAGACGAGTGTGTGGGAAGAGCTGTAGAGGCTGTGAAAGAAGTAGACGGACAGATGTTTATCTGCGCAGACCATGGAAACGCAGAACAGCTTGTGGACTATGAGACAGGTGCTCCTTTCACTGCACATACCACCAATCCAGTACCATTTATTCTGGTAAATGCAGATCCTTCTTATGGACTGAGAGAAGGAGGCTGCCTGGCAGATATCGCACCTACCCTTATTGAACTGATGGGAATGGAACAGCCTGCAGAAATGACAGGAAAATCTCTGCTGATCAAGAAATAAAAATTTCAAAACTCACTAAAATCCGCAGGTTTTCAGCCTGCGGATTTTGTTAAGTATTCCGGTATTGTTTTTCATAATGACCAATGCTATGATGTAATCACATTTCAAACAATTTCTAAATCCGGCCATTCGGCCAAAATTCCAAATCAATGTACACAGAGGAACTGAATATGGACAGGCAGGAAAGGGAGCAGTCTGTTTCCTGGTTTTGTGTACGATTTTGTTCCTCTGGGAAAGGGGACACTATGAAAAACACAAAGAAATGGAAGAGCCGGCTGTGGAAAGCTGTTCTTCCGCTGCTTCTCTCTGGCTGCTGTCTGGCATCGGCAGCGGCGGCCCCAGGGGGAAACGTCACCATCACCAATGAAAAAGGTATGAAGTACCCGGCAGCCTGGGGAAACCACGCTACCCATTATTATACGGCGACTACGCAGAAAGGGACTTCTGTGGCTTACTGTCTGGAACCAGTTGAGCGGCAGATCCCTACAGGTCAATACACAGAAGAGATACTGGAGGGAAACCAGGGCCTGGAAGCTGCTCTTTACTATTCCTATGGAGGTCCGGGACAAAGTGAATATATCGATCAGGCGGATTACAGCAATATCGGAAACACATCTCTGGAGGACGCCAAGTATATCCGCAGTCATCTGGCAGTGTCATATTTTTACGATCCGGAAAAGGCCTTCTATGGAATGACAGAAGAAAATATCCAAAATTCCGGGGTCATGGATTTTATTCACTGGCTGGAAGGAAAAACAGCGCCATCTGTTACCTCCTCTTTCTCCGAGACAGAACTGACAGCCTATTATGAAGAGGGAACAGACAGGCAGCGGACCCCTTCTATGCAGTATCTGTCCGAAGAACCGGAGAATCAGATCACCATTGCCTGCCCTGAAGGAGTAGTACTTCATAATGAGACTACTGGACGGGAGGAAACGGGAAATGTGATTTTGAAAGCAGATGACAGCTTCTACTTTACAGCACCGCTGAATATAGCAGCTTTGCAGGGAGAGACCTGGAAGGTCCAGGGGCTTACCGGCACCCGGGATGGACGCTGGCAGGTTATGAAGATCACAGCCACAGGAGACTACCAGGATTCCGGATATGGCTGCTATTCCAGAGACCAGATATCCGGTACTGGATTTTTGGTGAACTGGACCTCCTTTGGAAGCCTGGAAGTACGAAAAGTAGATAAAGAAACCGGACAGAAAGAACCTCAGGGAAAAGGAAGCTTTCAGGGGGCAGAGTACACAGTCTATAAAGATGGCAAAGAAGTAGGAAAAATCCTTACAGATGAAAATGGTCAGGGAAGACTGGACCGTCTTTTGGCAGGGACTTATACGGTAAAAGAGACAAAGGCTCCTCCCGGTTATGAACTGGATCCGGAAACTTATACGGTTCAAATCCCCCAGGGGCAGCCGGATTTTACAGCAGTGACAGAGTCCAGAGAACAGGCGGTAAAGGTTAAGATCCATGTTCAGAAAAAGGATGGGGAAACAGGAGAAAGCACCGGACAGGGAAAAGGAACGTTGGAAGGAGCGGAATACACAGTTTATGCAGGAGAGGATATTGGCACTATAAAGAAAGACGATGCTGTGGGGAAGATCATTACCGATGGGAATGGCCGGGGAACTCTGGAAAACCTTTTGCCGGGAAAATATTATGTAAAAGAAACCAAAGCGTCTCCTGGCTATTTTCTGGATCCTCTTTTCCCCTGGATCAAAGCCAGACCGAAGGAACGGTCACCAGCCAGGAAAAGCCGGTTCGGGGAAACATTGAACTCTACAAAACTGACAGTGAGACAAAGGGAAATACTCCCCAGGTAACAGGGAGCAGCTTCAAAGGGGCCGTATATCAGGTATGTGCGCTGGAAGATATCGGAGAACTGAAAAAAGGAGAGAAGGCCGGAGAGATCATTACCGATGAAAAGGGCTATGGAAAACTCCAAAATCTCCTCATGGGCACTTACGGAATAAAGGAAATAAAGGCTCCATTGGGATATCTTCTTGATGAGACAGAATATAAGGCTGTGATCTCTCAGGCAAAGGAGGGAGCGGCCAGCCTGACTGTTCAGGTAAAGAGCCAGGAAAAGCCTGTCAGGGGTGACGTAGCTCTTACAAAGCTTTTAAAGGACAAAGAGGAGAATGGATTTAAGAATCCTGGAGAAGGCATTCGGTTTACATTTACAGAGGTAGGAAATGAGAAAAATACCCTTACGATCACCACAGATGAAAACGGGTATGCCACTACTGCAGATAAGAGATATCCGGATGGAAGGCTTTTATACGGAACCTATAAGGTGACAGAATCGAATGTCCCAAAAGGTTACGCAGCCATAGAGCCTTTCCAGGTCACCATCCGGGAGAACCAGCAGAAGCTTTATTACATCATTGAAAATCAGCAGATCCTCTGTCCGCTGAAAGTGACGAAGACTGCGGCGGATACAGGAAAGGTTATTGCAAAATCCGGAACCCGGTTTAAGATACAGAAAAAAGAAGGAGGACAGTGGAAAGATCAGGAATATCTGGTGACCTATTATCCCCATGAGATACGACAGACGGTTTTTGAGACAGATGAAAGCGGAAGCTTTTATCTTCCGGAAAAATTAAAGACAGGAGATTACCGGGTAGTGGAAGTAGCGCCTCCTCCAGGATATGCTCTAAACATGGAGCCTGTGGAATTTTCTGTTACAGATGAGATGAAAGACAGCCAGGGACTGGAAGTGACCGTTCAGGATCAGCCTCAGAAGGGAAGGCTTCAGATCTTAAAACTGGATGAAGAGTCCGGGGAAAGCGCCGGAGAAGGATTTACTTTTTCCATTACTGCGGCAGAAGAGATCAGGACAGGAGATGGAAGTTTAAGGCTGGAAAAAGGAGAGAAAGCAGGGGAAGTAACGACAGATAAAGAGGGAAAAGCCGTCAGCGGAGAGCTTTTCCCTGGAAAATATATCGTAAAAGAGGAACAGCCGGGAGAATATTACGCACTGGGGGAGGAAAGCTATGAGATAGACATTGCCCCGGAAAGTACGGAAGAAGTCTTTCGAATTACCATAAAGCCGGAAAATAAAAAGACAAAGATAATCCTCCATAAGACAGACAAAACAGATCCGGACAAAGAGCTGGAAGGCGCCAGGTTCCGCCTTTACAGAGAAGAGGAGCTGACAGAGGAAGAACTGGAGGATCTGGGAGAGAGGATTCCTGAAAAAGGACGGCTGGCCGTCACCGATAAAGAAGGGAAACTCCTTTTTACAGACTTATGTCATGATACCACATACTATCTGGCAGAGGTTCAGGCAGCGCCGGGATATATCCGCAGTCAGGAAGTTTACCAGCTCTATGTAGATGAAAAAGGACTGATCAGCAGAAAACAGGAAAAAACCATAGAGATTTCCAATACGCCTCTGCCAAAGGGATCCCTTCTGATCACAAAAACAGATCAGGATACAGGAGAAAATCTGGGAAAGGGATTTGTCTTTGAAGTCCATGCCGCTGAAGATATTATGTCCTATGAGGGCCAGATTTTATACAAAAAAGATGATCTGGTAGATACCATAGAGACAGATGAAAAAGGTCTTGCGGAAAGTAAAGAGCTGTTTCCAGGAAAATACCTGGTTTGGGAAACAAAAACCGGGGAATATTATGCATTGGACCAGAAAAAATATGAGACAGAAATACAGCTAAATGAAGAAAACCAGATAACAAAGGGTGAGCTCCGGATAGAAAACAAGAAAACCTGTTTTAATCTTGAAAAGACGGACAAGGAAACCGGGGAGCCCCTGCAGGATGTGGTCTTTTCTCTGGGAACCTGGGAAGAGGAGCCAGACCGGGAGTTTCTTCTGAAAGAAGGAAAACGTCTGGTCACAGACAAAGAGGGAAGGATCACTTTTGATAATCTGAAACACGGATGCACCTATTACCTGACAGAAGCAGAACCGCTGGAAGGATATCAGGAAGATACACAGATTTACAGCTTCCAGGTAGATGAAGATGGGCTGATCCAGAAAGAGAAAGAGTACACGTTAAAACTGACCAATACTGTGAAAACGGAAGAAGTTCCAAAACAGGAGGATAAACCGGAAAATAAAAACGATAGAAAAGAGGATACCCCAAAGAAGGTACAGACTGTGGAGACGGAAGACAGGATACCGCTGGCTGAGATGGGGCTTTTATGGACCATCAGCGGAACCTGCCTGCTGGCTCTGGCATGGAGACAAAAAAGACGCCAAAAATAATCAGGAGGTATTGCTATGGAACGATATTTGCCAATCAGAAAAGTATATGGAAGAGAAGTGCTGGACTCAAGAGGAAATCCTACTGTAGAAGTAGAAGTGACCGTAGGAGAAGGAGTTGTAGGAAAGGACGGGTATACAGGAAGAGCCATTGTTCCTTCCGGAGCTTCTACAGGAAAATTTGAGGCTCTGGAGCTCAAGGACCGGGAGAAACGTTATCAGGGCCAGGGGGTTCAGAAGGCAGTAAATAATGTAAATACCAAGCTAGCTGATGCAGTTCTGGGAGAAAATGCTCTGGATCAGAGCCAGATTGATAAACTGATCCTTGAGGCAGACGGAACGGAGAATAAAGAGCATCTGGGGGCAAATGCCATGCTGGGAGTATCCCTGGCAGCAGCAGACGCAGCGGCAAAAGCTCTCAGACTGCCGCTGTATCAATACCTGGGGGGCTGCATCACAGACCGGATGCCGGTGCCAATGATGAATATTTTAAACGGCGGAAAACATGCGGATAATACGGTGGATTTCCAGGAATTCATGATCATGCCCGTGGGGGCCTGCTGCTTCAGAGAGGCTCTGCGGATGTGCGCGGAGACTTATCAGAACCTGAAAGATATATTAAAGAGCCGGAACCTGTCCACAGGAGTAGGAGATGAAGGAGGCTTTGCTCCGGATGTGAAAGATGCCAGAGAAATTTTTGACTTCATGAGCCTTGCAGTCTGCAGGGCAGGCTATGAGCCCGGAAAAGATATTTCTTTTGCCATGGATGCAGCGGCCAGTGAGCTGTATCAGGAGGAGGAAGGGGCCTATTATTTTCCGGGAGAATCTTCTATGACAGGAGAAAAAGTCATTCGGACTGCAGAGGAAATGGTGGATTATTATGAGGGACTTCTGGAGGAATATCCCATCGTCTCTATAGAAGACGGTCTTTGGGAAGAAGACTGGAAGGGATGGAAGCTGATGACAGAGAGACTTGGCAGCAGGGTACAGCTGGTAGGCGACGACCTTTTTGTGACAAATGTGAAAAGGATTGACAGGGGAATTTCTGAAAAGGCAGGAAACGCAGTTCTTATTAAAGTAAATCAGATCGGTACCCTTACGGAAGCCGTGGCGGCAGTGCGGATGACCCAGAAGGCAGGGTGGAATCCGGTGATCTCCCACCGCTCAGGAGAGAGCGAAGATACCTTTATTGCTGACCTTGCAGTGGCCATGGGAGCAGGACAGATAAAGACGGGAGCCCCCTGCAGAGGAGAACGGACAGCGAAATATAACCGCCTTTTGGCCATTGAAGACCGTCTGGGAGATCATGGGCTGTATGTAACCCCCTGGAAAAAACATTAAGAAAAACGGTTGAAATCCTTCCGGCCATGTGTTAAACTTGTTGTGTTTAACAGGTAGGAGGTGTTACAGTGGAGATATTGAGAATTGTGTTAACGATCCTTTTCGTTATTGATTGTATAGGACTGACTGTGATCATTCTGATGCAGGAAGGAAAATCTCAGGGACTTGGAAGCATTGCCGGAATGGCGGAAACCTATTGGGGAAAAAATAAGGGCCGCTCCATGGAAGGTGCTTTGGTGAAGGCTACACGGATCATGGGTGTTTTGTTTTTCGTGCTGGCTTTGGTATTAAATCTGAATTTTTAAGCATGAGGCTGCTGCATTAAACGAGATAGGTTTAGTGGAGCGGCCTTATTTATTATCATATAGGAAACCTGGTTCCCTATTGAATAAAAAGCCCTCCGGGCAGGATTATAAAGGAGACAAAATTGAAGAAAAATCAACAGTCGAAAAAAAGGAAAAAAATCGTATATGATCTTATATGCTGTAAAGAATACCAGCCTATGCGGGCGAAAGACATGGCGGTGATTCTTCAGGTTCCCCCGGGGAAAAGAGAGGAACTCCACGAAATCCTCGACATGCTTTTGGAAGAGGGGAAGATCACGATCAATAAAAGAGGCCGTTATGAAGCTGTGAGAGCTTCCCAAAAAGAAACAAAACAAGAAAAGAAGGAAAGCAGAAAAGACAAAAAGAATAAAAAGGACAAAGATAAATATTTTACCGGAACCTATATCGCTCATTCCAGAGGCTTCGGTTTTGTAGAGCTTTCAGAGGAAGGAGAGCAGGATATTTATATTCCTGAGGAAGATACGGGAGGAGCCTTCCACGGAGACAAGGTTCAGATTGTCCTGAAAAAAGGAGAAAAGCCCGGAAAACGAAAAGAAGGCCGGGTAGTAAAAATCCTTGAGCGGGGGACCAGAGAAATTGTGGGAACCTTTCAGGAATCTGCCGGCTTTGGTTTTGTAGTACCGGATAATCAGAGATTTCTGCGGGATATTTTTATACAGAAAGAAAACTTCCTGGGAGCAAAAGACCAGGATAAAGTTGTGGCAGAGATCAAAGATTACGGCTCAAAAAAAAGATCCCCGGAAGGGAAGATCATAGAGGTGCTGGGAAACTTAGGAGAAAAGGGAATTGATGTTCTCAGTGTGGCAAAAAGCTGCGGACTGCCTATGGAATTCCCGGAAAAGGTATTAAATCAGGCGGATCGGATCCGGGAATCTCTAAACGAGGGAGATTTTTACGGCCGCCTGGATCTTCGGGATGTGACCATGGTCACCATTGACGGTGAGGACGCCAAGGATCTGGATGACGCAGTATCTCTTACAAAGGAAGGCGGTATTTTCCATCTTGGAGTGCATATTGCAGATGTAAGCAATTATGTGCAGTACAGCAGTGCCCTGGACAGGGAAGCTTTGAAGAGAGGGACCAGTGTTTATTTGGTAGACCGGGTAATCCCAATGCTGCCGAAAAAGCTTTCTAACGGCATCTGTTCCTTAAATGCCGGGGAGGACCGTCTGGCCCTCAGCTGCCTAATGGATATTGATGAGAAGGGAAAGATTATTTCCCACGGGATTGCAGAGACGGTCATTCATGTAAATGAGCGAATGACTTATACAGATGTGAAAAAAATTCTTTTAAAAGAAGACAAGAAAGTTTCAGAGCGGTATAAAGAGCTTCTTCCCATGTTTTTCCAGATGGAAGAGCTGTCTGCTCTTTTGAGAAAAAGGAGAAAGAAGAGAGGAGCCATTGACTTTGATTTCCCCGAGAGCAAAGTAGAGCTGGACGAAAATGGGAAGCCTGTCAGGATCTATCCTTATGAACAGAATGTGGCTACCAGGATCATTGAAGATTTTATGCTGGCCGCCAATGAGACTGTGGCTCAGGAATATGCCCAGGCAGGAATCCCCTTTGTTTACCGTACCCATGACACGCCGGATATGGAGAAAATGGAGCCTGTACTGGAGATGGTACACAAGGCAGGCGTGAAAGTGAAAAAAAGCAAGGAAGAAATACGCCCTAAGGAAGTGCAGAAGATCTTAAAAGAGCTGGAGGGACAAGAGACGGAGCCTTTCTTTTCCCGGCTGATCCTCCGGTCTATGAAGCAGGCAAAGTACACCACAGAATGTACGGGACATTTCGGTCTGGCAGCCAGATATTACTGCCATTTTACCTCTCCTATCCGGAGATATCCGGATCTGCAGATCCATCGGATCATTAAAGAAAATCTCCGGGGGAAGATGACGGAGGCAAAGCTCCGGCATTATGACGAGATTCTGGATGAAGTTGCCAGACAGTCCAGCGCCATGGAGAGAAGGGCAGAAGAGGCAGAGCGGGAGACCATAAAAATGAAAAAAGCCGAATATATGGAAAGCCGGATCGGGGAGACATTTGAGGGAATTATTTCTTCTGTGACGGATTGGGGATTTTATGTGGAGCTGCCCAATACTGTGGAAGGCCTGGTCCATGTAAACTCTCTTATGGACGATTATTATATTTATGACAGTATCCGCCATAGTCTGACAGGAGAACGAAAGAAAAAAAGGTTCGCAGTGGGACAAAAGGTAAAGGTACGGGTATCCGAGGCAGACGCCGGAGAAAGAACCGTAGACTTTATCCTGGCAGAGTAAAAGAAATTTATTGCAGGAGGTAGAAGCGATGGCTAAAGAATCAGGGATTCGTCTGATCGCCAATAATAAAAAGGCCTATCATGATTATTTCATAGAGGATACCTATGAGGCAGGGATCGAACTGGTAGGGACTGAGGTAAAATCCCTGCGCATGGGGAGATGCAGCATTAAAGAATCCTTTGTACAGATAGAAAAAGGAGAAGTTTTTGTATGGGGTATGCATATCAGTCCCTATGAAAAGGGAAATATATTTAACAAGGATCCCCTGAGAGTAAGAAAACTGCTCCTTCATTCCTATGAGATCCGGAAGATCGAGGGAAAGATCCGGGAAAAGGGGTATACTCTGGTACCTTTAAAGGTTTATTTCAAAGGAAGCCTTGTGAAGGTGGAGATCGGCGTTGCAAAAGGTAAAAAGCTTTATGACAAACGCCAGGATATTGCCAAGAAAGACCAGAGGCGGGAGGCAGAAAGAGATTTTAAGGTGAAAAATCTTTATTAGGAATACCCGCTCAGTCTGTGATATACACAGAACTCCACAGCACTTGGGAGAAAATTACTGCAGAAAGGAAGTCAGAAATTATGAAATTTAAGGATATGCCTTATGAGAGGATTGATTTTGAAAAGGCAAAAGAAGAGCTTGCAGGACTGATCCAGGCCTTAAAAGAGGCCAAAAGCGGAGAGGAGCAGTTTGAAATCCATAAAAAGTATTATGCTTTAACAGACCGGGTATCCACCCAGGCTACTCTCTGTTCCATCCGTCATTCCATAGACACCACAGACAAATTTTACCAGGAAGAGCAGGACTATTACGACCAGGAAACCCCGGCTTATTCTAATTTATGTGTGGCTTATCAGAAAGAATTATTTGCCTCCCCATACAGGGAAGTCCTGGAAGAAAAAATCGGGCCTGTGGCCTTCAAAAATATCGAAATTGCCATGAAATCTGTGTCCGATGAGATCATTCCTCTCATGCAGGAAGAGAACGCGTTAGTGACAGAATATGAAAAGCTGCTGGCGGGGGCCAAAATAGAATGGGAGGGAGAAACACTGAATCTGTCACTTCTCACTCCCTATCTGAAAAGCAAAGACCGGGAAGTGAGAAGAAAAGCCAGTGAAAAACAAAATGAATTTTTCCTCAGCATAGAGGATCAGCTGGACGAGCTTTATGACAAGCTGGTGAAGAACCGGACGCTTCAGGCGAAAAAGCTGGGATTTGAGACTTATACGCCACTGGGTTATCTCCGTATGCAGAGAAACTGCTATGGAAGGAAAGAAGTGGAGAATCTCCGCCGTCAGGTAAAGGAGGTCTTCGTTCCTTTTGCAGAAAGTCTTTATGAAAAAAGACGGCAGCGGCTGGGGCTTGATCATATGACCTATTCCGATGAGCAGGTATACGGCCCCAAGGGCAGTCCAAGTCCCAAGGGAACTCCGGAAGAAATCCTGGCCGCAGGGCAGAAGATGTATGAAGAACTTTCCCCGGAAACAAAAGAATTCTTTGACTTTATGATGGAGAATGAACTGCTGGATGTCTTTGGAAGAAAGACAAAGGCAGTAGGAGGGTATATGACTTATCTGCCGGATTACAAAGCGCCCTTCATCTTTGCAAACTTTAACGGCACCAGCGGCGATGTAGATGTTATGACTCACGAGTGCGGCCATGCCTTCCAGGGATATCTGGCGGCGGCAGATCCTGTGAGAGAACATGCAGATATCGGTATGGAAACGGCAGAGATCCATTCCATGTCTATGGAATTTTTTACAGAGCCCTGGTATCATCTGTTCTTTGACCAGGACACTACAGAGGACTACACCAGAATGCATCTGGAAGAAGCAGTTATGTTCGTGCCTTATGGCTGTATGGTAGACGAATTCCAGCATGAAGTATACGATCATCCGGAAATGAGCCCGAAAGAGCGGAAGGAAGTGTGGAAAAAGCTGGAAAAGGTATATAAACCGCATATGGACTATGCAGGCTTGCCATTTTTTGAAAAAGGAGCTTTCTGGCAGAAACAGCATCACATTTACAGCTTCCCCTTGTATTACATTGACTATGTGATCGCTCAGCTCTGTGCCTTTGAATATAAGGCATGGATGGACAAAGACTATAAAGGGGCGTGGGAGAGTTATTTGAAATTATGCAGGATGTCCGCTTCAAAGTTTCATACAGAGCTTCTCAGGGAAGCAGGAATTGATTCTCCCTTTGCAGACGGAACCATAGGTAAAATCGTGGAAAATCTGAAAAAAGAAGTATGAATTATATTGCCAAGAAAAGATATTTGTCTTTGGTAAAAACACACAAAATACACAATTTCGCCATAAATGGTTGACAAAAATGCAGATTCAATTATAATAAAGAGGATTGCTCAATCGCTATAGCAGACTGGTATGGTTTGGTTTTCTATAGTAAAGCGAAGAAGTAGATAAGACTAATTTTGACTTCAGGATTGAGGCATCAGAAAGGGAGGAATTCTAAGATGAAAATGAAGAAAATCTTAGCAATGGCTTTAGCCAGCGCCATGGTTCTGTCCTTAGGCGCATGTGGAAGCTCTGATTCCGGCAGTACTTCCGGTTCAGATTCCAGTGCAGCCAGCGATGGAACAGAAGCAGCTAGTTCAGCTTTCCCGGGAACTGCTGAAGATGATACTTATGTAGTGGACCTTCGTGCAGAACCCCCTGAATTGAACAGTATTCTGACAACAGACGTTGCTTCCGGAGATATTCTCCGTGAGGTTATGGTAGGTCTTTACAAGCTGGATGAGAACGATACTCCTCAGGCAGACTTAGCTGAGACAACAGAAGTCAGCGATGACGGACGTACTTATACGATGACTCTTCGTCAGGATGCAAAATGGACAAACGGTGAGCCTGTAACTGCACACGATTTCGTGTTCTCTTATCAGACCATCTGCAGCAAGGAAGCAGCTTCTTCCTACGCCTTTATCGTATACGACAACCTGTTAAACGGTAATGAAGTATATGAAGGAACTATGGATCCTTCAGAGTTGGGAGTAAAGGCTCTTGATGATTATACTCTGGAAGTAACTTTTGAGAACCCGATTCCATATGCAGAGCATCTGTTCTCTTTCGCTTCCTATTACCCAGTGAATCAGAAAGCATATGAAGAGATTGGCGCTGATGTATATGGAGATGACGCTGACAAGATCGTAACAAATGGTGCTTATACCATTTCCGAGTGGACACACAACGATCACATCACTCTGACTAAGAACGAAGATTTCTATGATCCTGACAGATGCGCAGTTGGAACCATCCGTTATACAATGATGAACGATGCCAACACCCGTATGAATGCTTTCCAGGGCGGACAGGTTGACTGTATCAATCTGAATGCTGACCAGATGGATCAGGCTGAACAGCTTGGTATCAAGACAGAAAGCTATGTGGACAATGGAAACTGGTATATCCAGTTCAATACACAGAAAACAGACAAAGGTCTGGACAATGCTAACATTCGCCGCGGACTTGGTATGGCTATTAATACACAGAGCCTGTGCGATGATATTTTAAGAAATGGTTCTGTTCCGGCTACTGGTCTGGTACCTACTACAATTGCTGGCGCTAATGGTGAAAAATATCGTGACGCTGTAGGCGATGTAGTATCTTACAATGCAGAAGAGGCGAAGGCTTCCTTTGAGAAAGGCCTTCAGGAGACAGGGCTTAAAGCAGAAGATCTGAAGCTGTCTATCCTCTGCGATGACCAGTCAAGCGGACAGAGAGATGCAGAATTCTTCCAGGCACAGTGGAAAGAAGTTCTGGGCATTGATGTAGAGATCACTCCACAGCCATTTAAATCCCGTCTGGCTTCTATGGACAGCGGCGATTTCGATATGGTTTACGCAGGATGGTCACCAGACTACAATGACCCAATGACATTCCTGGATATGTTCACAACTACCAACGGAAACAACTATGGTAAATATTCCAATGCAGAATATGACAGCCTGGTTGCAAGTGCTCTGGTAGAGGGAGATGCTGTGGCACGTCAGGATATGCTGGCTCAGGCAGAGAAGATCGTTACAAATGACGATGCAGCAATCTTCCCATTATACTTCAGCGGTGTTACCTATGCGGTATCTGACAAGATTGATAATATGACACGTACTGGATTCCAGGAGTTCGACTTTACAGATGCAAAATAATTCAGATTTATACGGCTGACAAAGGTATAATGTGATTTAACGGATAGGAGCCGTTGTCCGGGAGCAGAGATGTTCCCGGCAGGGCTCCTGTCTGTTTATGTAAATCGCAAAGGTCCTTTGCGATTTACATAAACAGTAAAGTGAAAAATAAAAGACAAAAGAAAGGAGCTGTTATCTTGGCGAATCAGTTACGCTATATTTTAAAGAGGATTATTTATTCCTTTATCACAATCTTAGTTCTGACAAGTATTACCTTCCTTCTGATGCAGCTGCTCCCGGGCGATCCCTTCACCGGCGGAAAAGATATTCCCGATACGGTTATGGAAGCCCTGAAAGCAAAGTACGGTCTGGATAAACCGGTGCTTCAGCAGCTGTTTATGTACATTGGCAATGCCCTTCAGGGAGACTTTGGAATTTCCATTCCGGACGGAAGAGCGGTCACGGATATTATTAAGGATGCGTTTCCAGTCTCTTTTGATCTGGGTGTCCGGGCTCTGCTGTTTGCATTTATCATGGGTATCCTTCTGGGTATCGTTGCAGCGGTAAAAAGAGGAACTGCATGGGACAGCGGCGCTATGTTCCTGGCATTGGTAGGTGTGTCTGTGCCTTCTTTCATTATGGGCGCATTATTACAGTATTTCCTTGCACTGAAGCTTGGACAGGCTACAGGCGTACAGGTCTTCTCCATTGTTGGATGGAATGACTGGCACAGTAAAATCCTTCCGGCTTTTGCTCTGGCCTTTGGTTCCATGGCTACAGTAAGCCGTCTTATGCGTACCAGTATGCTGGATGTATTAAGCCAGGATTATATTAAAACTGCAAAGGCAAAAGGACTGAGCCAGAGACAGATCATCTGGAGACACGCTGTCCGGAATGCCATCATGCCGGTTATTACAGTAATGGGACCTTTGGTGGCTGCTGTTCTTACGGGAGCATTTGTAGTAGAAAACATTTTTGCAATCCCGGGACTGGGCAGATACTTTGTAACCAGTGTACAGACTAATAATTATACGCTGATCGCAGGCACTACGGTATTTTATGGAACTTTCCTGATTCTTGCCAATCTGGTAGTAGATATTATCTACGGCCTGATCGATCCACGTATCAAACTGACAGGCAGAAAGGAGTAAAAGTATAATGGCAAAGAAGAAAAAACTGCAGGCGACCCAAGCGACGAAATACACTCCCTATGATGTCAGCGGAAAGATCGGAGGAGATGCTTTCGAAGTCATCGGTTCTGACGCTTCTTCCATGGAGGCTATTGCCCGTCCTTCTATCAGCTTTATGAAAGACGCCTGGAACCGTATACGGAAAAGTAAAGTAGCCATTGTCTGTATGACGATTTTGGCACTGATCATACTGGGAGCTATTTTCCTTCCCATGATATGTCCTTTCGGCTATGAGCAGCAGAACGTTGCTTTTCAGAATAAACCGATCATGTCCCCGGATTCTGTAACCGGACAGATGCATATTTTCGGAACCGATAATCTGGGCCGTGATGTATTTGCAAGAGTATGGTACGGCGCCAGGATTTCTCTGACGATCGCTGTTGCCGTGGCTCTCATCGACTGTTTTGTAGGTGTTCTCTACGGCGGTATTTCCGGATACTTCGGCGGTGCGGTGGATACGGTTATGATGCGTATCCTGGAGATCATCAGCGGTATTCCTTATCTGATCATCGTTATCCTTCTGATGACCGTTATGGAAAGAGGAATGGGAACGATCATCGTGGCCTACTCCCTTACAGGATGGACCGGTATGGCCCGTCTGGTAAGAGGCCAGGTGGTAAGCTTAAAGGAACAGGAATTTGTTATTGCGGCAAAATCCATGGGAGCTTCTCCAGCTCGTATCATCGGAAAACATCTGGTTCCAAACGTACTTAGCGTTATCATCGTAAATATTACTCTGGATATCCCGAATGTTATTTTTACGGAAGCATTCCTGTCCATGCTGGGCCTTGGTATTGCTCCGCCTCAGTCTTCCTGGGGTATGATGGCAAATAATGCTATTCAGGTATTCCAGATGTATCCTACACAGCTGATCGTGGTAGCTCTGTTTATCTGTGTGACCATGTTGTCCTTTAACCTGCTGGGAGACCAGCTCCGTGATGCATTCGACCCGAAATTAAGGAGGTAAGAAAATGGAAAATGTATTAAAGATTGACAACCTCCATGTTTCCTTCGATACTTACGCAGGAGAGGTTCACGCTGTCCGCGGTGTCAGCCTGGAGGTAAAGAAAGGGGAAGTAATGGCCATAGTGGGAGAATCCGGCTGTGGAAAAAGTGTTACTGCCCAGACAATCATGAAATTAAACCCTATGCCTCCCGCCCGCATTAAGGAGGGAAGCATTGATCTCTGCGGCAGAGACATCGTAGCTGCCTCAGAAAAAGAAATGCAGGAAATAAGGGGGCAGGTGGTCAGCATGATCTTCCAGGACCCTATGACCTGTATGAATCCTACTATGAAAGTCGGAAAACAGCTGACAGAAACTCTGGTAAAGAAAAAGAAGATTGCCAAGGCAGATGCGGAGAAAGAAGCCATCCGTCTGCTGAAACTGGTGCAGATCCCCAACCCGGAGGAAAGAGCAAAACAGTATCCTCATGAATTTTCCGGCGGTATGCGTCAGAGAGCCATGATCGCTATGGCCCTGGCCTGTAACCCTCAGCTTCTTATTGCCGATGAGCCTACTACGGCTCTGGACGTGACCATCCAGGCTCAGATCATGCAGCTTATGGCAAAGATCAAAGAAGAGACAAAGACCGCTATCATCCTGATCACCCATGACCTTGGAGTTGTGGCAAATCTGGCTGATGAAGTGTCTGTTATGTATGCAGGCAAGATTGTGGAGAAAGGTTCTGTAAGAGATATTTTCTACAATCCGGGACATCCTTATACCGTGGCTCTTCTTCGCAGCCTTCCTACCATTGATACTAAGAAGGATGAGGAGCTGATTTCTATTCCAGGTACTCCTCCGGATCTGTATGCGCCGCCTCAGGGCTGTGGATTTGCCAGCAGGTGTGAGCATTGTATGAAGATCTGCAAGGCAAATCAGCCGCCTGTATTTGAGCTGGGAGAGGGACACACCGCTTCCTGCTGGAGACTTCACCCGGATTTCCCGGGAGCAAAGGAGGGAAAGGTAAATGGATAAACTGATCACATTAGACCATGTGTCCAAACATTTCCATGTAGGAAAAGGCAGGAACCTGGTGGCTGTAAATGATATTTCCCTTGACATATATAAAGGTGAGACTCTGGGTGTGGTAGGTGAGTCTGGATGTGGTAAATCTACTCTTGGTCGTGTGGTAATGGGAATCTATCCTGCCACAAGCGGAAAAATCCTTTACGATGGAAAAGAAGTAAACATGAAGCATACAAAGGACCGCTACAATTATTCCCGGAAAGCTCAGATCATTTTCCAGGATCCATATGCTTCTCTGAATCCCCGTATGACGGTAGGAAGTATTATTGCCGAGGGTATGGAGATCCATAAAATGTATGATAAGGAGAAACGTACCCAGAGAGTTTATGAGCTTCTGGAAACTGTAGGACTGAACAGGGAACACGCCAACCGTTTCCCTCATGAGTTCTCCGGCGGACAGCGTCAGCGTATCGGTATCGCCCGGGCCCTGGCAGTAGAACCAGAATTTATTGTCTGTGACGAGCCGATCTCCGCTCTGGACGTTTCCATTCAGAGTCAGATCATCAACCTGTTAAAAGATCTTCAGGAAAAAAATGGCTTTACCTATATGTTCATTGCCCATGACCTGAACATTGTAAAATATATTTCTGACCGTATTGCGGTTATGTATCTTGGAAATCTGGTAGAGCTGGCAGACAGTGATGAGATTTATGCTCATACACTTCACCCATACAGCCAGGCTCTTCTGGCCTCAGTTCCTATTCCGGACCCGGATAAGGAAGCTCAGAAAGAGGCCAGCGTCCTTTCGGGAGACGTACCAAGTCCGATCAATCCAAAACCAGGCTGTCCATTTGCTAACCGGTGTAAATATGCCACAGAGAAATGCCATAAGGAATCACCGAAGCTTAGAGAGGCACGGCCAGGACACTTTGTATCCTGTCATCTGGATATGGAATAAAAGAAGATCAGAATGAAAAATCTTTTCAGCTCTGAGAATATAGAAAATCTGCTCTGCAGTCCGGTATATTTAGTACCGGAACTGCATGAGCAGATTTTTTGTTTCCGCCATAGCTGTGATGCCTTCGCCGGCATTTGGCTGGACTTGAGAGTATACCAGATCCAGGCAGAAAAGAGTGAGGAGTATAAGGCAGATAAGCTTTAATAGTTTCTGGTCTGCTTTGTGGAGAAGATTATCTACAAGAGGCGCCAGTATATATACCACAGTCAGCCCTCCTACTCCAAAGACCAGGAGACTTTCAGCAGAGGTCCTTCCGTGAAGGTTCAGGAAATATCCGCTGTAGTCCCACCATTTCATACCTCCGGATGTGATCTCCAGGGTCAGAGAAGCCAGGTACTCCAGAAATCCGCAGAGAAGGACGGCGGCAAAGAATTCTGCCAACGGGTTTTTACGGAAGCGGTACAGCAGGGTCAGGATCAGTATGGAGCCGCTGCCGTAAATAGGGAGCCAGGGGCCGTTTAATGCGCCCCGGTTGATAAATTCACCGTCTGTGATCAAAGTCAGGGTCACTTCCCATAGCCAGCCCAGGAAAGACAGTCCCAGAAAGAGAACGATCAGTGACCAGATCGTATACTGACGCATAAAATGCAGAGATTCGATCTGCCCACGCCGCTTTTCCTGAGGGATAGGGTAGAGGCGGGTTGGATAAACCTGGCCGTTTAAGGCCTCAGACAATTCCCGGTTTTTCACCTGAAGTCCCTGGAAGCGTTCATATTCTTTTTCCTGCTTTCCCCAGAAAAGGAGAATGCCCAAATTTCTGGCCAGAAATCCTCTAAAGCCTGGAATTTCAGGGCAGGCGGGTGCAGGAGTCTCCATGATATCAAGAATGTCCAGATATTTTTCCATAAGAATCAGAGGATCGGCTTTTTCATAAAGATAATCATCATTTAAAAGATCTGTGTTGGAAAGCTGTGCTTCTTTTGCAGCATGGCGGAGCCGTATGTAATATTCAGTGAAGACGGCCGTCTTGTATGGATTTGTAAAGAAAATACTGCAGATCCCCAGGGTAAGAGCCCCCAGAAGGTTCCAGCCCAGAAAAGACAGTTCAAAAAGAAAACATTCCCATTTGTGTCCTTTCATCATTTTTCTGGATAAGGTAATAGCCTGGCGGGCAGTGATATCGGGATTTTCTGCAGCGATATAAGGTACCAGGAAGTAGGAGTAGTGCTTGATCACTCCGCCGATAATGGTCAGAGACCAGAAGGCGTGATAAAGATACTTTACCAGCATGATCCAGGATGTCCTCAGCCATTTTTTGATACGCAGAAGATAGAGAAAGCGTGAAATGGGAACTCTCTCATAGGTATGTCCCTCCAGGAAAATACGGCGGAGGATCACGCTAAAGGTATTTTGAATAAAAAACCAGAAGGCAAACAGACCGATAGCACCGGCCAGGATCAGACAGAAAATCTCTGTATTTTCTGTTCCTGCAAGGGAATTGACAGAGACCGCTGCGGTGACCAGTATAGAATCAGAAGTGGCTTGGTTCAGAACATCGGAAAGCACACCTCTGGTACGCATAAACGCTGGAGATTCCTCCAGGATCTCTTCCCATCCAACGTTCCGCCTAGGAACCATAGATTCTGCCGGAAGTTCCAGGACCTGATCAAAGCTCTGTAAAGTGGAAAAACTCAGGGAACCTTTAAACTCAGAGGCCAGAAAGGCAGAGATCAGGCAGACAGCGGCAAAGATCAGATAGTGTTTTTTCAGGGACTGCTTTCCTTTTTGCTTTAATTCTTTTCGTACAGACATGTGTTCTTTTCCCGGAAATTTTTCCGGATTTCTCCTTTTTTTAGAGCCGGATATTCTTGGCATCCCTGCTTTACGATTACCCGGTGATACTCTCAGTATAGCAAAACCTGAAGGAAGAATGCAAGAAATATACGAATCTTTACATTGCCCCACAGGTTATGATAAGGTATAATAAGGACAAAGAAGAGGAAAAAAGCGAGGTGGGAATCATGAGAAAAAAATTCTGTGTGCTGGCGGCTGTTTTACTGGCAGCACTGCAGGGCTGTGGAGGCGGACAGGAAGACACAGGAGCAGACAATGTGGAAGAAGTAGTAGAAAACCTGTTTGAAGATCTGGAGGAAGAAGAGTATGAAGAAATACGCGGACAGGCAGATGGAGACAGCTCTACAGAGGCTCTTGCCAGTACAGAACTTCCTCAGTGGGTCAGCGAGAGATTTCAAGAGTATATGACGGAAGAAGGATATGCAGACCTGACAGGAACCGGGATGTATGAGATTCCTGTAAATGCTTTTGCCCAGGATAAGGAAATATCTCTTGAGAACCTTGAAATCCGGCAGGAAGAGGAAAATTATGAGATCAGCGGCGAACTTACGGTCAGCGGCCAAGGAGGGGAGAATACTATCCAGATACAGGGAAGCGCCCAGACAGACCAGGAAGGTCTGGTCAGCTATCTGAACATCAGTAATATGCAGGAAATCGAAGAAGCTGTCCAGTCTTAAAGATTTCTAGTAGAAAATGATCCGGCACAGAAACACCCCTCAGGGGCGGGAGATACATTCTCACGTCTCTGAGGGGCTTTTTGGTCCCCGTAAAGAAGAATCCGGGGAATGTCAGCTTACCCGGATGGAAGTTCCTGCATAGATTTTGTCCGGGTCAGGAATATTGTTCAGGCTCTGAAGGCGGCTTACCGTAGTGCCGAATTTGGCTGCGATCCCGGAGAGGGTGTCTCCCTGGCGAATGGTATAATATTGAAGGCCGGTCTGGGAGCCAGAAGGAATCTTCAGCTGCTGGCCGGGATAGATCTTATCCGGGTCAGAAATGCCGTTTAGCTGAGCCAGTGTCTGATAGGTGGTGCCGAATCTGACAGCGATCTGAGACAGTGTGTCCCCGGATTTTACGGTATAGATCCTCTGACCGGCAGGAGAGCTGCCTGTGAGCCGGATTACCTGGCCTGCATAGATCTTATCTGGGTCAGAAATGCCGTTTAACTGGACCAGGCGGTCTACCGTAGTGCCGAAGCGAAGGGCGATTCCGGACAAAGTGTCTCCTGGCTGGATTGTGTATTCCTCAGGAACAGAAGGGGATGGAGAAACAATGCCGGCGCCATAGTCCTTGTAGCTGTAATTTTTATCGCAGTTGCCGGAAATTCCAGGTACTTTTCCGGTGGAAGTGTACTGCCACATATCCATGCCGGAGACAGAGGGAGAAGAGGCATACTGGGCAAACCAGAAGTCATAGGGCAGGCGGCCGGTATCAAACATAGTGCGGTAGTAGTCCAGATTCGTATAATACATGGGAATATAGCCGGAAGCTTTTATTTTATTGCAGAAAGCCACGGCCATACTGGTGGCCAGGGATTTCCCGATAGCAACGCCTTTTTGCGCAGCATAGCGGACGGTGTCGTATTCCAGATCATAGGCCAAAGGCCAGGTGATTTTATACTGCTTTGCCAGAGCGGCGCAGTATTCTGCCTCTTGAGCCGCCATTTGAACTGTATATGCATAGGAAAACCAGTAAATGCCGAAGGGGATTCCCAGTCTCTGGCAGGCGGCTGCATTCTGATGAAAATAAGGGTCCACATTATTCCGCCCATATCCTCCCCGGAGCATGGCAAAAGAAATCCCGGCGTTTTTGACCTGATCCCAGTCAATATTCCCTTGATACTGAGAGACATCGATTCCATTTAAAGCCATAGAAAATCCTCCTTTCCAGGGACTGCCCAGGAGGGTGAGTATCTGCTGCTTTTTGCTGCAGGATCTGTGACAGTCCCCTTATATCATATGAAAATCAAAAGCCTGGTGTTTCCTGATAAATTCATACCTTGACAAAGGAATCAAAACAGGATAATATAAAATTGCTGAAAAAACTGCCGGTTTGCGTTACAGGAAAAGCTTTTTATGTGAGGGCTTGTACTGGTTTCGACGGGGGTTTTGAAGTTGAGGAAGCCATCCGCAGACTCCGGGACTGCGTACCAACCTGGAACTTAAATATAAACGCAAACAATAATAGAGTAGCGTTAGCTGCCTAATTGCAGCTTGTCAGCCTTAGACCACCCGCTGTTTAAGTGTCTGGCATCGAACTTGCGGGGAACTTCACTTTCAAAGCTTTGAGATTGGGGAAGATTTTATGAAGCTACCAAACCCAAAAGCCTGTTATTCGGCGCTTGGGTAAGGGAATGCCAAAAGAATAACTGTGATGGGAGATGCTTCAAGGGATAGACTTTCGGACAGGGGTTCGATTCCCCTCAGGTCCATAGAAAAGCTCAGTGTTTACTGGGCTTTTTCCTTTTTGTGTCATATAGAAATGTTCACATTTCGAACAAAATTCTTTGGTATACTAAGAGAAAAGGAGCGGAGATTACTATGGATAAATGTAAGATATTAGTGGTAGATGATGAAAGCAGAATGCGGAAACTTGTCCGTGACTTCCTGGTGAAGCAGGATTTTGAAGTGCTGGAGGCCGGTGACGGGGAGGAAGCCCTGGATGTTTTTTATGAGGTAAAGGATATTTCTCTGATCATTCTGGATGTGATGATGCCGAAAATGGACGGCTGGGAGGTGTGCAGGGAAATCAGAAAAAACTCCAAGGTGCCGATTATCATGCTCACAGCCAGAGGAGACGAGAGAGACGAGCTTCTGGGGTTTGACCTGGGGGTAGATGAATATATCTCCAAACCTTTCAGCCCTAAGATATTAGTTGCCAGGGTGGAGGCTATCCTGAGAAGAACCAATGCCAGAGGCACAGAGGATATTCTTCAGGCCGGAGGAATTGAGATCAATAAATCTGCCCATATTGCTGCCATTGACGGGGAACCTATGGAACTGAGCTATAAGGAGTTTGAACTGCTTACCTATTTTATGGAAAATCAGGGAATTGCTCTCTCAAGAGAAAAGATCCTCAATTCTGTATGGAATTATGATTACTTTGGAGATGCCCGGACTATTGATACTCATGTGAAAAAGCTCAGAAGTAAAATGGGAAAAAAGGGTGAGTACATTAAGACAATCTGGGGCATGGGATATAAATTCGAGGTGTGAGCCATGAAATTTATCAGGAACTTTATGGGAAAGTCCATCCGCAACCGGCTGGCAGTGACCTTTATTGGAATGATGGCGCTTTTTTTAATCGTGATCCTGCTTATTAATTCTTTTTTTCTGGAAAGGGTATATATGATCAATAAAGAAAGAAGTATTTTTCAGACCTACCATACGATAAACGATACTTCTTCCTATATTTCTTTAAACAACCGGAACTTTCTCGACTATCTTCTGGAAAATAATCTGTCTGTGGTGATCATAGGTGATAATTTTACTACGACATTTGCTTTTGCCAAAGATGAAGAAAATATGGCCAGCAGGCTGTTGGCCATTCTCGCCAATCGGGAGGGCGAACAGCATGTCCTTAGATATACAGATGATTATGTTCTGGAAAGAAGAGTAAATGCTGCCAGCATAACAGACTCTATCAATATGGTGGGTACTTTGGAAAACGGAGATGATTTTCTGATCAGTACGCCTATAGAGAGTTTGAAGGAAAGCGCCAGGATTTCCAATATGTTTTATCTCTGCATAGGGGCTGTAATGATCCTTCTCAGCTCTGCAGTTGTGTTGGTACTGGCGGAAAGGATCACGAAGCCTCTTCACAAACTGTCACAGCTTTCCAAGGAGATGGCGAATCTGAACTTCAGTGTGAAATATGACAGCCCCAGCCAGGACGAAGTAGGAGTTCTGGGAAATAACCTGAACAGGATGTCAGAAGAACTGGAGCGGACGATCTCTGAGCTGATGACTGCCAATAATGAACTTCAGAAGGATATTGAGCGAAAAACCCAGGTGGATGAAATGCGAAAAGAATTTCTTTCCAACGTGTCTCATGAGCTGAAGACTCCCATTGCCTTGATACAGGGGTATGCAGAGGGACTTCAGGAGTGCATCAACGATGACCCGGAGAGCAGAGAGTTTTACTGTGATGTGATCATAGACGAGGCCGGAAAGATGAACAATATGGTGAAGAAGCTTCTGACTTTGAACCAGCTGGAATTCGGCAATGACCAGGTGACCATGGAACGGTTTGATATTACAGAGCTGATCCGGGGCGTGGTGAATTCAGCCAAGCTTCTGGCCTCCCAGAAGGATGCACAGATTCGCTTTGTCCAGAAAAATCCGGTCTATGTCTGGGGCGATGAGTTTAAGCTGGAGGAGGTAGTGACAAACTATGTCTCCAACGCGTTGAACCATGTGGATTATGACAAGAAGATTGAGGTTAAGATCCTTCAGAAAAGGGATGTGGTAAGGGTATCTGTGTTTAATACGGGAGACCCTATTCCCCAGGAGGACCTGGAGAAGATCTGGATCAAATTTTATAAGGTGGATAAAGCAAGGACCAGAGAGTATGGAGGCAGCGGTATTGGTCTTTCCATTGTAAAAGCCATTATGGACAGCATGAATCAAAAGTGTGGAGTGATCAACT
>UQSX01000028.1 GCA_900543715.1 uncultured Blautia sp.
TTGAGATATAGCATTCCAAGCCGATACTGCGCATACGGATTTCCTTTTTCCGCTGACAGACTGAGCCACTTCACAGCCGCTTCCACATCCTTCGGTATTTCCTCCCCCAAAAGCAACAAACATCCCATCCGATATGCAGCATATTCATTTCCAAGTTCTGCTGCAGAGCGGAACCATTTCATGGCCTGATCCATATCTTTATTAAAATACACACCATCCTGGTATAATTTCCCCAACACATACTGGGCAGCTGAGTGCTCTGCATTTGCTGCTTTTGTAAGCCATTCCACTGCCTGGCCGCTGTCTCCACTTCCCGTTTCCAGCCAGAGTTTTCCGAGTGCATACTGAGCATTGGTATTTCCAAGCTTGGCAGACTTTTCCCAATATTCAGCTGCTCTCTTATCATCCGCTTCGGTTCCCGTTCCTGTGTGGAGCATCTGACCAATTCGGTACTGCAGTTTATCATCATGACTTTTTTCTTCCAATATCACGAAACCGGAATACGCATCCTGAAATCCTCTCTCTGCTAGTTTGGGATCCGGCTCTGTACCAAGACCATCCCGATACATCTTTGCCAGTTCCAGACTGGCATAAGGATTTCCCTGTTCTGCCGAACTCCTGTATAAAGAGAATGCCCGCATATCATTTTGCTCCACCCCCCGTCCCCGTCGGTAAAGCCCAGCCAGAGAATACTGGGCATACTTATGGTCCATTGCAGCCGCCTGAGAAAACCAGTGTGCCGCCTTTTCATAATTTTGTTCTGCTCCCAAACCAGAAGCATACATTTTCCCAATACGATATTGCAGATATGGTTTCTCCTTTTTCTTTACGGATTCTTCTCTTACAAGAAATGCTTCCAATGCTTTCTCATACCATTTCTGTGCCAGCCCCACATCCGCATCCCGTCCCAAGCCATCCGCAAACATCCGGCCAAGGTCGTGCATGGCAAACCCATTCCCCTGCTCTGCTTCCTGAAGGAACTTCTGATATGCCTTTTCAAAATCCTGTAATGTAGAATCGCTGCCATACAAATAATTCCTAGCCTGTATATATCCATCTGTCCACCAGTTGGAACTGGATTTTTCTTTTCTGCCATTAGGAAAAAGCTCTTGCTTGAGTTCCTCCTCCGCATAGTCCGAATCTAGTTCCCCTGTCAGCTCTGCTACCGGATCTGGTTCTTGTATAAAAAAATCGTCCTTTGGTTCTGAGTATCCATCTTCATTCTCTTCAAACAAAAAATGATGACTGCCAAGCCTCAATGCTTCTGCAATCACCATATTTTTGATACTTTTTAATTTAGGCTGTTTTGATAAAGGCGGTAATTCTTCCGTCTGTTTTCGGTAGGTCTTCACAATCTCATCCTGCCATAGCCCCCATTCCCGGTACAGGGCAGACACCCGGTCATCTTTCTCCAACTCATCTACGATATGATCAACCAGATCCTTCACATCTCTCTTCAGGTAGCCATAAACCTTTTTCCCGCCTGTATTCTGCAGCCGTTTAGAAAGCTGCATCATACTGGTTTCAATTTCCGAACTCTTAAGCGTCCCCGCCCGTATTTCATCTATCCATGTTTTCATTACAACTTCCGACCGTTCCTTTAAATCCATACGAGACTGTGCCTGCTCCTCATAAATATTTGCAAAATCTTGACGGAAAATATCATGTGCCAGCTCAGAACGCATGGCCTCAATCGACTGCTTTGTCAGATACCCTTCTCCATCTTTTACTGAGTACACCAATAGATGAACATGAGGATGATGGCTTTCATTATGAAATGCAGCGTACCATTTCAGATTGGCGCTGTCAATTTTCATATGCTTACACAGCATTGCCCGTTTGGAACGCAGCAATGCCATCCACTGAACAGCACTGTCGTACCCTAACCGGGCTGCGTCCTCGCGCCGAAGGGAAATCACATGTGTCCACACAATTCCCTTGTGATCTGCCACCTGATTCTGCACCTGTCCAAGAACCACCGGTTCTCCCTCATCTGTAAACAGGCCATGCTCCCCAATCTTTTCTACACGGGGACGATGCGCCAGATAATCCACATAATTTTTTCGCGTCGCTGCTATATCAAGATTTTGTTCCAATGCACAGGAAATAAATTCCGAGGCATTTTCGATTGTTGGTTTTCTTTGATAATCTTCATACTCCAGCATTTCTTTTGTCGCCGGAAAATCCTGCAGGAGCTGATGCACTAACTTCTTTTGACTCACCGTTGCTGGGAGGTGCTTTTTACTTGTATCAATTTTCTCTACCCCTTTCCGCGTTCCAATGTAATGGACATAATTTTCTTTCTGAGATGGTTTTGCATCTTTTAAATATCGGGAAGTAAAAATAAGTTTTGCCATGTTACTCCTTTTTAGAAAGCAAAAAGGAACCTATGGCTTATCACACACCATGGCTCCTTTTACTTTTTATCACATCTTCTTCCGTTACATAGTTTCAACATTTGAACATATCATGTACATTGCTTGATCCAGTCAGAAAGAAAGTCCATCTGCTCTTTCGTATGAAACCAGTGCTCCCCGTTTTCCATAACTGTAAGTGTTGCTCCGATTCTATCTGCAAACTCAGCTATTGTTTCATACGATGTCAGGTTATCCTTTTCTCCATACAGAATGTGCGTTGGAACAGTCCAGGTAACAGGATGCTCCCTCACATAACAAAGATAAGCCCAGGAAAGTGTTTCTCCAAAGGATGTCGGGATTTCTTTCTGTTTCTGCAAGTCATCTTCGGTCACATTCGCCCACTGCATCATATTCCGAATCAATCTTTCCATGTCTACAACCGGAGAAATAAAGTATGCCTTCTCTATTTTGCTGTCTGCCAAAGCACTCATAGCAAAGAAAGCACCAATGCTGTTCGCAATCACTGTTACCGTTTCATATGTTCCGCATAGGTTGTCAAACAATCCGGGAAACTCTTTTTTCGCTTCCCAAGGTGACTGTGAGGAATAGTCAAAACCAATTACATCATATTCTTCAAAGAGCGCTTTATAATACTCTGCCTCTTTCGGATTTCCACCTTTACCATGTATATACAAAATTGCCTTGTCCATTTATTTGTTTTCCCTTCACAATACCTATTTTTTCTTTTTGGATTTGGGCAGCGGCAGTTCATCATACATCGCGTGGAACAGTCCTGTCAAAAATTCTTTCTGATCAACCTCCTCTACCAGCAGCATCTCTTTTGCTCCCTCATAAGGTACTTCATATACCGAATCTGTCATATAGGCAATTGCTGACTTTGTAGGTTTTACAAGCAGTCTGTCATCATAAATACCTCCTATAATCTTGCCACGATAATAAATAATAAATTCTCCCATCATAGCACGGTATGTAATTTCATCCAACTCGGACAGCTGCTCTAAAATAAATTGTAAATAATTTTTGCTTGATGCCATCGTTTACCTCAAACCAAATTTTGTGTAAGAATACATTACATTCTTAATGTCCTCGATGTTTCTCTTTTTTCTTTTTTTGTTTTAAATCAAACATTTTTTTCTCTTCTGCCAATTTGTCTTCCCGGCTTTTAGACTTACGCTGCTGTTTCCTTTGTTCCTGCTGCAGCTTTAGTGCTTGCTGAGATTTTGTTCCAACGCCCCTATCCAACATTTGTTTATGAATTTCACGCTGGAGCTTCTTTGGGTTTTTTGTTAGTTCCTTTTCAGTAACCTCCACAGATGGACTAAATCGCAAACGATCATATTCCTTTAGCACAAACTCCCAAATCTCATAGTCCTTTGGTTCAGTTCCAAATGTTACTTTGGAAACGGAAAGTTTCCCATTTTCAACTCTCTCAAAAATACCTACCCAAAATGGTTCCTCAAAAAACACTGTCAGCTTGCCTGTCCTTATACTCATGGCAATCCCTCCTTAATGATTGAAATGAGCAAAGAATGGACAACCCGGAGGGGCAGGTTACTTACCCTGATATGCAGGACGGCCGGGCTACCTACCGGCTCTGGTATGCATCACTGCATACGTTGCGTTTTTATCTTTACTTTTATAATCAAGCCTCCTCGGCCAGATTAACACATATAATTTTTCTGTTTCTAATTAAAACCAACTCGCCTTTTCATCTCTAAATTTAGGCGTATCACTATCCTCATAAGGATTATAACTGTTTAAGTTACATCCAAACTCCTTTAATGATTTTATTTTATTATCTGCTGTCCATACAATCAAGGACATTCCGTCAAATTCCTCTATATTCCCATTATTCATTTCATTTTTAAAATACCACTCTACAACCGTCTGGTTATCTTTATGAAAGAACTGCTTGATCTTCCACTCCATCACCTTGCCACGTGTATTCCATTCATTAAACCAATGTTTTACAACTTGACGGTTATTATATTTTGGACTCCAGCTTTCAGTATAAATCACGTCTTCCGCAAAAATGTCATCCATACCAAGATCCTGTTGTGTAAGCCACATTTTGAACCATAGTTGAATGATTTGTTCTCTCTCATTCAAAATTCTACACCTCGATTCGTTTCTTATATATTATAATCGATGAGCTGTTGCATCGTAAAGGACAAATCTATATTTTATCTCTTCTGAAAATTCATCACACAACCAGAGGGAAGTACATATAAATTTTCTTTCCATCTTTTCTTTTCCAACAATATCTACACATCCCGCTTTTGATAATGATACGCATCTTCAAACTTCACAGTTCCATTGATCCGCCTCACTTCATCAACACATTTTGCGTGCAGCCTGTTTAAAGATTCTTCATCCACATCATGAGTGTAGGCAATTACCTGTGAGAGCTTGGACAATTCCACTGCTATCTTAAAGTCCATTCTGGCCAGACGGTTCTCACTATCCTGAATGGTTCCCGTAAGCACAGAAGCCAACGACTGCAAAAAATAATTTTCTGCTTTTCCTGCAAGAAGATACCCTATATAGAATTTAAGCGCTTCTGCTACAAATTCATTCCGGGAACGCACATTGGCTGTCTCTAACAGACCATCTGCCTGGTTTAAGATTTCCTTTTCGACATAAATTCCCGCACGTACTTTCGTATGTTCGCTTCCCATCGTTTCCTCCTAACCCTGGTATTCACAAAATCTCTCTCATTTCCTCCAAAATTCTGCCACTTTCAAAAATCCAGCACCATTCTTACGACCGCCTTCCCCAAAAGTATTCAAACCAGATTTTCCGAACGGCTTTGCCGGTCGGTGTTTTCCAGGGGTGGGCTGCCAAAAGCAGCATACCCCCTTTAACCTGCACACGTTTCGACCCAGCCAACCACTCAAGAATCCCGTATTCCCCCGTGTTCTTGCTGTTTCCATAACCTTCTCTCACATTTGCCCAACACCGCTTAAAATCCTCGTATGGGTACCACGATGCCACCTAGCTGTCCAAAGCCCGACACAGGGGCACACAGGGGGCTACACGGGGATGTCATGGATGACTGGGGATTCCGTTTCCTTTTTTCTGGTTATCATACGATTTCTGATTCTTCCAGCTGGGACTCCTCCCGTCTCGCAGTCCGATCAGCTCTCCGGGTACGTTCTCTGGCGGATATTTCTCTTGCCACCTTGTCATCAATATATTCACGGGTAGCCTGTGGGACATATTTTTCATACAGTTTCTGTACTGTATCATTTAATTCCCCCTGAAGATCGGTATCCCTTTTTTCCATATGGAACTTTAACGCATCCAATTTTTCTGTGTTAAAACTGACATTGATCGTAGTATTTCTCATTTCAAATCTCCTTTTTCTTTCAGAAAGCAAATCAGGCGGCTGCTCACACAGCCGCCCGATCTCGTTTCATCAGGTTCTTAAATAATGGATTAGTTCAATGGCATCTGCAAGACCTGCCTTATAATACCTCAGACGCTCCTGTTCCGGTATATCCATTTTAGCCATAAGTTGGTCGTCCAACCATTGTCGGTCATCCTCTGAAAGGCTATTGAGAATTCGATCCATGCGGAGGACATGCTCCTTGGTCTCTGTGCAATAAGCGGGAACCTTGTCCTCTTCACTTTTCCTCTTCAACTCCAGAACTCGTTCTTCGATTACCTGATTTAACTGATCCATAATCTCATCCATCGGTTACTTCCCTCCTTTCAGCCACACACAATACCGAACTTTTTTCTAAAAGTCGATATCACATATCCATAAACTGTCCAGGCAAATCTGCACAAATTTCATTTTTAGCTGTCTCATTCCGGAATAGTTGCCAGCCTTCCAAAAGCATACAGATGGCTGTTCCAGTAAGGAGAAGTAAGGTCCGCATAGCCAATAGGCGAACCACAATGCAGCATCCTAGAGCCTCCAACATAAATCCCCACATGGCTGACCGCCCCTGCAGATGCATAAGTTCCCGTAAAAAACACCAGATCTCCGGGTCTAGCTTCCTCTCTTGACACAATCGCACACTGGTCATAAATCCCCTGAGCTGTTGTTCTAGAAAGATGATACACCCCGGATCTCGTGTAGACCCAACAGATATATCCACTGCAGTCGAAACTGGTATCTGGAGAACTACCGCCCCATACATAGGGATAACCAATATAACGGGTTGCCTCTGCCATCAGCGCGGAAAAACTCCCATCTCCCATAGCCTGTCCGGGAGGAAGACCATTTCCACCCGGTACACTCACACCGTATTTTGCCAGCATATAGATGCGCTGTACATTCGTTTTATCTTCCAGAGAAACCTCCTGGTTTAATTCTGCAGCAAGATTTCCATAGACCATATTCAGGCTTTGGATTGGAATTGCAACCGTATAGGTTTCTCCCTCTTCATCCTCTCTCTCCTCATACTCTACAAAACAATCTGCGAATGCCCGGTAGTCCCCCTCATCCATCCGAGGGTGCTCCTTACCAAAAAACAGGGCATAAAAAATCGCTTTTACCTGGTAGGGATCTACTTCTTCGGCTTCTGCCATACCATTGATTTCATTTAACACCCCATCCAGTTTTTCAAAACTGTCCTGCATATTTTCGATGTACATCCGATACTCTGCTGGCACCTTTGAGGACAAATACCCCCCATGAAAGGACTTCTGGACAGCAGAAATGTTATGGTCTGCAGTCCCAGAAAGCGTGCACAGGATCATGGTGACAATTAAAATAACAGGGGTTACTAATGCTGCAATAACAGAAAAAAACACAGTCCGCCCATTCCGGTCAGAGAGGGTAAGCGCTACCAGTTTTGCTGTCACAGCGGCAGCTGAGACGGCCATAAAATCACTCCTTCCACACTTTTTATCGAGATATTCATCTGACGCATCAGGATTTATTTCATTCCATCATAGCCCCCCATATGAAACAGGCTCTGCTGATAGAAGCATCCCTCTCTTTCCTGTTTCTGTACAAGCTGATAAGCATGTTCGATTGCGTCCTCCAGAAACTGGGTTTCAAACCCTGCCGTTTCGTACCCTTGCCAGATTACATTGGCATAATGGTCAGAGGGAATTCCAAATGAATGCCCTGGTGTCATCACATAAACCATGGCCGGAACAGTTTTTCCATCCAGTTCAACCTCCAGCATCTGCTTCCCATACAAATTGGGATACCCTTCATAAAGATCCAGCGATGCCTCATCTCTGTTTTGGATCTCCCAGATCAGCACCGGCACAGTACTCCCTGCTTTAGGTTCTACGGTTGCCACAGCTCCCCTGCGGCCTCCCCGAAATAACAGTTCATAATCTTTTAACTCACTCTTTCCTACTACCTTCGCAGTCGGACAACGAAATGCCATCTGCTCCAGATTCAGATTGCTCCCATAGGCAATATAAAGTCTTTGTTTTCCTTTCAATTTGCTTCCTCCTGTCACATTCGCATACAAAAAGCCGGGGATTCCTGTGCTTCCCCAGCTGATTCTAATTCCTCAATTGGATGAATGATTTCCTGTCTCTGGATCCGTTCTGCCAATTCCTTCTCCCGCTTCTGTCGCATTCTTTCCTTTTGTGCTTCCGCCTGAGCCGGATCCTTCCAGGCAATACAGCCCGGCAGATTTGCCAGCAGATGCTGACGAGCTGTGGCGAATTCTTCTCCATTTAATCCTAGCCGTAAAAGCCAAGTGCGGAATGTATACTTCTCATTGCTGGTCTGAGTTTTTCTTCTGCTGGCACAGGACTGATTCAGCGCTTGGGCGCCAATCGCCAGACAAAACTGGATATAGGCCTTAATCTTGCCTGCATGAAGCGTCCCATTGAACAGACGAAATTCCACAGTTCCTTTCTGAAAAACAGAATGAAGGTTCAGACAATGATAGCGGCTATCATCATAATGCGCATCCCTCCGGCTCTCTCCGTTGTACCAGATCCGCTCTACAGCTTCCATACTTCTAGGTTTTCTCCGGTTTAACTCATCCAAAAATCGTGTATCCACCGGCTGACACCAACGATGCTGCCTTTCCACAGACACTCCAAGCGCTTTATAGATCAAGTCTTCCTTGGATGCCATGATATTGGTGATATTACGGAGAGTTCTGGCATCAAACGGCTCTGCATTGATATGCACATGGATTCCGCAGCTCTTGTTTGTCAGGGCACCATGCTCTTTCAGTTTCCGAATAATTTCCTGAATGGTAACAATGTCTTCATAGCGGCAGATTGGACTTACCATCTCTGTCCGGTATTCCACATCAGCATTTACCCTGCTTCCATTTACCTTCCGTTCTGCGTGAATACTGCTATCGCTCATAAATTTCCACTGCCGCCCCTCCGTGTCAATGGCTGCATAGGTATCGTAATAGGTTCCCAGATATTTGACTCTAGTTCCAAAATACTCTGCCGTTACCTCAGCCGCTTTCGCACGGGTAATGCCGGTCATCTCAATCTCAATGCCAAATTTCTGCTCCTTTAACTCCATTCATAGTCTCCCCTTTTAACGTCCTCCTGCCTTTCCGAACAGTCTGGCTTTGTGTTCCGGGGCATTTACCATTAAGTTATACCGCTCATTTCCACATTTATACAGGCAAACTCCCCTTTGTGGATACCGGATCAGGTTATACTCACTATCCTCCAGCTGCAGGGTATCCGTATAAAACTTGGCATCAATGCTCCCCGCATTGAACAGAAACTGATGCGTCGGGATGGAAAACAGCGGCTTGGTATACTCTCTCACGCCATCCAGATTAAAATCCTCTAGGTTCTGGCTTGCTATGATAACTGCAGAATCTTTTTTTCGCACACGCTTCATAAAATTTCTAACATACTCTACTGCAGTCAGGTTGGAAAGGAACAGATAAAACTCATCCAGGCTGGCTGCCGTATTGCCTTGTGTCAAAAGAACATCGCTCATAAACGAAAGCACATTAAAAAGCAATGCATTTTTAAGGCTCCTGCTGGCCTGTAACAGTCCTTTTACCCCAAAAGTAATGAAGCCATCATCGGTGATATTGGTATGTCCATTAAAGAACTTGCTCTCAGCTCCCACACACATAGAATTCAGCCCAAGAAGAATACTCTGAAGCATTTCTGCTGTATAAAGCTGTCTTCTGTTTTCGTCAAATCCCTGATATTCTTCCTCAATGAACGCATAAAGATCGGAGAGAACCGGGTAATCCTCCGCAACCAGGCATTCAAAATCACTTTCGTCTGTAATCCCCCATCTGGTATATAACTTCTGCAGCATGATCTCAATCACATCAATTTCCCTGTCGGAAAAATCCTTGTAGCTTCGGAAAAAGTCCTTTAAGAAACTGATATGCTGGGATAATCTGGATCGGATGCGAAAGGTCTGAGGTGCATCCAGATCCTCCGGGCTTCCCGCTTCGTCCCAGGTTTTCGGTTCCAGAGGGTTGATAATGAACTCCCCGCTCATTAAGTCGATAAAACACCCTCCCAGATTATTGGTCAGATCTTCATACTCCATTTCCGGATCCAGAGCGCAGATATGCATTCCGGACTCCCTTAAATTCGTCAGCAGCAATTTAAGCAGATAGCTTTTTCCCTGTCCGCTGTTTCCCAGAATCAGGATATTGGCATTCGTCTTATCATCTGCTCTCCGGTTAAAATCCACCAGTACATTACTCCCAAATTTATCTCTCCCAATATAGAACCCGTGAGGATCCGTCTTTCCTGAATAGTTAAAGGGATACAGATTCGCCACACTGCTGGCCGGAAGCACTCTCTCAAACTGATCCTTAAACAGGTTATAACCGCTTGGCATTACACACCGGAACCCCTGCTGCTGACGGAGGATCAGTCGGTCTACATTCAATTTTGACCGGATCAGTTCCGTTAGTACTTCTGTCTGAAGAAGCTTCAAATGCTCCAGATCATGGGCACACAACTCCAGATATACTGCCGTATGGAGGAGGGGTTCTCGGTTGCGGTGCATCTGGGCTACGATGGTAGTTACATCTTGTAAATTACTTTCAGCCAGAACGGTCTGCTGTAAATCACTGGTATTGCTCCGATCCATCCGGTTTTTGTTGGCTGCATTGCTGATGATCTTCCGCTCCTCAACGGGTGTCACATGACGAGTATAGATCCGCAAGGTTACACCGTCTTTCTCCCCTAAATGGGAGAGAATTGCCTGCTCTTCCGTAGCAGTCGGGTACTCCCGCAGTGCCCAGACACAACGATAGGTGTTACCACAAATAAAATGATCTGTTTCAAATTTAATGACAGACGGGGCGATCATATCCAGAAATTCCTGGATACGCACATTATCTTCCCTGTCATCAACTGCTGTTCTTCCTTTTTTCAAGTCATCTCCTCCTCACTCTAAATCTCTGGTATGATCCACCGCTCCCCGTCAAAGTCTTCAAACTTCTCTGTGGTCACGTTCTGCTCATAGTAAACAGCCAGGATACGTTTGATATCCTCTTTATCTGCCCGTTTAACAGAAAAACTCTGTTCCTTCAGGGATTTTTCAATCCTGGAAAGGTACGGAAAAATATCCGATTCCTTTTCATCTTTTAACCGCAGCATAATCAGAAATTCACGGGCTGTCGCCATCTGCACCTGAATCCGGTCCAGATGGGTCTGATCCTGTTCCAAAAGACGGCGTATGACTGGATTCTCTTCCTGCTCCATCTGACTTTTCAGAAACCGCTTGTTGTCTTCAAAGCTTTCCCTGCTGTTTAGACACAGCATCTCAATCTCTGCCACTCCTTTTAGCACAGTCATAAGAGCATAGATTCTTGCCCCGACACTAGATTCGGACAAAACAGAAATATTCGTTGGTTTTACAATAAAATACACCAGCTCCCCCTGTCCGTAGGTCACCAGACTGTAGTCTGTAATCTCCTTTGCACCAATGAACTGCCGTGTGGAGAGGCGCTTCTCTGCCTCTTTTTTCGCTTTTCTTTTCTCCCTGCTCATTCATACCTCCACTCAAAAAATTGCTGACGCATAAAAAAATACGCACAGGCATACCGGACAAAATCCAGAATGCTGGTATCTTCAAATCGGATCGTCAGAAATCCATATACCCCTGTCAGAACACAAGGGAACATAAATCCCGCCTGCGTAGCTACTAAAATGGAGACCAATCCGCAAATACCAAGAATCCCAATGTCCCGAAGCTGCCATAACCAAAGTGTTGCTTTTGATTTCAAATGGTCCGGATAAATATACAACCGATCACCTCCAAATAATAACCGCCGGCATGATGAAGCTCTGCCGGCGGTATGTTCGATCCTTCCTCTTATTCAGTTTCCTCAAGTTCTGCCTTTCCCTCTGTCTCCTGCATCTCTCCAGATACTACATGTTCTTCCTGCGAAAGTACATCTTCAATCAGTCAGATCACAAATTCTTTCTGGCTCTGTCCTGTCTTTTTGAGGTATTTTTTTAACCTCTGAAAAAACTCCTCTGATACCTGAAATGCCAGTGTCCTGATTCCGTTTGCCATCTCTCTTTCTCCCTTCTCAAAGTGGTCTTTTAGAATCCGTTCCATATACTCGTTCAGCTTGATTCCCCATTCTTCCTGTTCTTCCCTCACTTTCTTATGCAGGGATTCTGGAATCATGGCGCATAAATTTTTCTTACGCTCTTCCATTTGACTCTCCTTTCCTCGTTTTTACAAGCCAAGTATATCCATAAAGAGATGAGATAGCTATGACGATACCCAACAAAGATTGCCTGAAAACGGAAGCAGAACTACCAATCTTATGGTTCTTTCTCCTCCTTCATCTTCCGCAAAAAATAAGCGATACCACGGAGAACAAAATCCACACACGGTATCGCTACGCTATTTCCAAGAGCTTTGTAACGGGCACTGTCCGAGGCACCAGGGATATCTGTCCAGTGATCCGGAAAACCCTGCAACCGTTCACACTCCAAAGGCGTCAGCCTCCGGATCAATTTCCGGTTCTCAACAATACATTTATCTTCGCTGACATATTGATTATTGATCCCCTTATGATCTGTATATCCAATGGTTCCTACCGTATTCTGATACGGCTCACACACCAAATCCGTAGCATCCTTATGCTGTCTGGCACTCTGAGTCGCTGTTACCCGATTTTGCAGAAATTCATCACTTCTTTGGCGGCTGAACACTGCATGACGGTCTGCACTAGTAAGAGTATAGGAAATATCCGGCTGGCATCCCAGACCATTTCCTCCATTTTGTACTTCCCGATCAATGATATTTCCGGCAATACAATAACTCTCCGGCATATCTGAGACCAGTGGGACATTGTTTCCTCCTGTTCCATACCGGGCTGACATGGTAGGGGCCACCTCATGCGGACCTGTATATCTGGCATCAATCCCGTGATTCTCAAACAGAATCTGCTGATTGTTCCCGCCGGTTTCTGCCTCCTCTGTAAGAGCTGGATCCGGAATTTCCTCTGTCCCAGCACTCCCCTGCTGGATGCCCATCACCAGAGGCGGATGACCACTCATCCCTGCCCGCAGGGTTGCTGTTATATCGACCGAAACATCCATACGCTCTCCTCCTTGGTCATTGAGGCACAGACACTCTTCTTTTTTTTCTGCACTTTCAAACTTCCTCATCCCCTCTGCCACAAAGGTCTGCATCTGCATATTGGTCGTTGCCATCAAAGCTCCGGATATTCCGTTGAGGTTGATCGTTTCTTCCCTCTGATTAATATGGAACGCAAAAATATCCACCTGTTTTTCCTCTGCTACTCTACTCCCGCCTGAATCCGCAGAGCTGTTTCCAGCTGCGGTGGTAACTCCTTTCCCCTGACCTTGGCCCTCCGCAGGATCCCTAAGCAGGCGTTCCTGCTCAAATAATATCTTTGGTGCGGTGAGTCCTCCAAAATCTGCGACAAGGAAGATTCTACGGCGGCGCTGGGCGACTCCCCAGTATTGAGCATCCAAGACTCTCCAAGCCAAGCTGAATTGATCTCCCAAAATGGCAGCCCCAGCAGATTCCCAGCGCCCGGTGTCAGGTCGAGGCACATGACAGGTACTGTCCTTGATATGGACAATCTCCTCGATGACCGCCCGGAAATCTTCTCCATTTGCGGAGCTGAATGCTCCAGGGACATTTTCCCAAACGAGGTATCGAGGTCGAATAAAGTCATCTGATACCCCTCGTCTTTCATCCTCTGCTCTCATCTCCTTTACTATGCGTACCTGGTCCATAAACAGGCCGGAGCGCTCCCCTGCCAATCCTTTCCGTAATCCGGCTACTGACAAATCCTGACAGGGGCTGCCTCCACAGATTACATCCACAGGCGGCAATTTTGCTCCATCCAGTTTTGTAATGTCCCCTACATGGATCATATCTGGAAACCGGAGTTTGGTTACCCTCATGGGAAACGGTTCTATCTCACTGGCCCATACCGGCACACCTCCACAGTGAACTGCCGCCAGAGGGAATCCTCCAATCCCATCAAATAGGCTCCCCAGTGTCATCATCCGCCCATCTCCATTCCCTTTTGTATCGGTACTTCACACAGTTCCCATCCAATTTCCTGTTCGCTGACCCGTCTAAGCGGAATCCGGAGCTGCCTTGCTGCACGGATTTCCTGCTCCATTCCTGAAGACAGTTCACTTCCACACGCCCAGATTTCCTCACAAACCTTCAAAATCCGAAGCCCCATATCTGTTCCCAGCTTTCTCTCTTCTGGGACTCCATCATCCAGCATCTGCGGATATAGCAGATGAGAGGCAATTGGCGTAACCCCCTGGTTCATGGCATAACGACAGGCTGCCTTTGCAAATGCTACATTCCGCTCAACATCTCCAGAATACGGAGATGCAATATACACCAGTTTGTTGTGTTCCATCCTTCACCGTCCTCTCTACTTGGAAACCACTTGCACAACCGTCCTTGTTAGGTTCATAGCTCCCTGCGCTGCATAGACTGCTCCCATCACATTTGCTTTGGTTCCTGTTTCCAACCCAAACTGCCCCGCAATCCGCGGAATCTCACCTGCCGATAACATAAGCCCCAGACCAAGCAGTGCCTGATCCTTAACGACCATCAGACCTGCGATCAGGACCGTCGCCTGTAAAAATGCGGTCAGGCACAGACCGATTACCTGCTTGCACCAGCCAACAAATCCATCAATATATCCCCTTGGCACACTGAATAAATAAAGGCTCCCTACTGCAATCTGAATCAGCAGGATCCCGCCCCGTTTTAAGTTCGCAAAGAACACTTTGATTACCGCATAACCCATGAGAATCAGGAGAAAAATCATAAAAATCGGGCTACTAATCATTCCGATTCCACCAAAAACACCTGATGCGGCAGCCTCCTGCCAGGTGGCGGCATCCTGAAGAGACTGCACAATCCCTGCCGCAACTGTCCCAATATCTTCTCCCAATCCTGTAATACCAGCTGTAAAACTTCCCTGAAGGGAAACACTGAGTTTATACAGTTCCACTGGAACAGTAGTAAACAGGCTGGCTGCCAGGAATCCCTTGATTACGTTCAGTGCCGTGTCGCGTATGCTGCCCCTGCCATTCTGATATTCAATTCCACATTCAAAGGCTGCCACTACGATTCCCGTCACATAAAGTGCCCATGCCAGATAAGAAAAAAGAAGCACGACAGACTGCACCCAGCTCATTTCAAACAGTTCAGCCCCCATGCTTCCCATCTGCATGAAAAAATCTCCCAGAAATCCAACAATCTGACCATACAGCCAGTCAATGATCTGTCCCAGAACCGTATCTGCAACAAAATCCCAGATAAACAAGTTTTAACCACCTCCCCTTAACACATCTTCTGTCCCATTTGCATAGCTTCCTCCGGTTCTTGAAACACTTCCAAATAAGTCTTTATCGCCTCGCTGAGTACTTTATAATCTTCTTTCCCGGGCTGATATACATACCAGCTGGTCTCTTTTCCATAGGACCAAATGTGGGGATTTACCCCATCACGAAAATTAGGGTTCGTCGTGTTTTTCAGGCCCCACACATCTCTAAATTTCACAACCATGCTGTCGATCATTCCTTCATTCCGATTCAAAAGGGTCACTTTCAATCGGTCATAATGATCCGCAACCATGCCTGTCTGAAAGTTGATTTTGACACGGATCTGATCCGTCAGCCTTCCATAACAACAATTCCCAACAAACCTTGGTTCTGAAAAGCTCGCTCCCGTTCCAAACATTTTTTTTAGTTCCCTTTCAAAAAATGTCATGCTTTCCTCCTCCGACCTATGTGGGTTCTCACGTTCTTCCCCTTCTTTCTTTCCTGCCATTTTTCCCGGTTCCACCTTCTGGCAAACGCTTCCTGTCCATAATGCAACTGTTTCTCCCTCTCTTGTAAGCAGTTCATCCATCCTTCCAATCAGTTTTTCCATATGCGCCTGCCAGTGCTTCCAATCCCGTTCCTGAAACCAGCCGCACCACAAAACTCCCGACTTCTCCTGCTCTTTTGCACATTTACGGCTGTAAAAAAGAGTTTCCGACAGATATTCCCTTACCCACTGAAGGGATTCTTTCGATGCTGTAAAAGAAGACAGGGAGGAAAACTTCTTATCCCCCCTGATTCCATCCAGTGCAGAAAAATCCTTCTCCTGGAATTTTACAATTAGTTCTGCCACTGCCATTGGGCTTGTATGAGACACCCCTTCTGACACTTCCGGAGGGGCATTCCAAGAATCTGCCTTCAGCCAGGCAAGCATCTGCCGGAGTTCTACATCCCCTTGTTCCGGAAGATGTTTCCGTATGAGACTGATGGCATCCAGTCCAGCATCGGACTCAAACGCAGTAATTCCCCAACATCCCATGATATACCTCCTAAATTCCAAGAATCTGCCAGATATAAAGCGGTGCAGTTAGGGTAAATACCAGACAGGCAAACAGAATTGCAGGTGCTGCCCATTCAAACTGTCCGTGCTTCCGATAATCAAAGTATGCCGTTCCCAGTTTTCCAAAAAAGAACACGGCAAGGATCAAATCTATAGCGGGAAATACAACATGATCGACAACTGTTTTAATCTGTTGGGATGCCGTCTGCCAAGTTCCCTCAATCGCACCGGCTACATCGCCCGATGCATATACCGGAACGCAGAACAAAACTACCAGTACGAATACCATGCACATAACTGCTGAAATTTTCTTTGTTCTCATTTATTTTTCCTTTCTACTAAGATTGTGTGAGTTTCAGCCCCATTCTTTGCTGTCTTTCAAGAAGAGGAGCCAATTCGATAATATCCGGATGTTCCTGAAACTTTAGATCTCCCCGAAAGCCAACTTTTAAACTGCTAAACCGCTTTGCCTCCTCCTGCAAAGAAGTAGGTGCATCTAGTGGAAGTTCCTGATTCCACCGAACCCATTCCCCATTTTGAAAACGTGGCTGCAATCTCAAAATCACATAGGATTCCGGAACAAATACAGGATAATACCTTAATACTCCTCCAACTCCATAGTAAGGCTTCCCTTCCATCATCACCGTCTTTTGCATTAATTCCAGTGTATCCTCTAAAGATGTACAAAACCAGCATTCCTTATCACCCATCCTTCGTATCCTGCCATCCCTCAGAATATCTTCCAAATGGTCACGGGTTGTGTAATGATACAAAAATCCCCTTGGTTTCTCCGTCTGTTGATATGACATACTTCCTCCTACTCTGGTTTCTGTGGTGCGATATGCCAGTCACTCCACAAGTTCCCATCAATGATAATAGAATCATTCAGATTCATGGAGAGCATTCCAGCCGGTGTCCAGCAATCCAGCAGCCAAGTATATGGCGTATAACTTCCATCCGGATACCAAATTGGTGTAAAATGCGTTCTCCTCTCATAGGTACTGTAACCATTTTTCTTAAACTCATGGGTCATATCATAGCCGCCATTCATCCGTTCCAAAAGCCTCCAAAACCTCTCATACTGAAATTCCGGAAAATAAGTCACCGCATTCTGCGCAGATGTCACTGCAGAACTCTGATTGGTGCTGACATGTGTCGTTACCTTCTCTTGGAATCCATAACCGGATTTCATCGTCCTTCCCGTAGCGGTAGGAGACTTTTCATCGGTTGTAATTCTCATATCTGCAGTCAGGCTTGCGGAGTATCGATCCAGGTCAAACTCCCACCAGCCATGGTCACACCAGTACCCGTCATCATCCTCATCTCCGCTGTGCCATACCCAATGTTCCTGCCACCATGGTCTCCACACGCTCCAGGATGCGGAGGTTACTTCTGCATTAGAAGGAATCACAGGCCTTGTAAATCCGTCATTCCGGTCATCCGCATTGGGATCTGGCGGTGGATTTTCATCCAGATCCACGACATTGATATGAAGAGTCCCTTTACTGGTTCCTCCTCCACCTCGCACACGGACGGTCATCGTCATGGCCTGGGGTTCTTCCGGTGTTGTCCAACGGATCCAAGCCAACTGGCTGTCGCCGGATGGATAATATACCTCCCCTACCTCATAGCTTCTTCCTCCTACAGAAAATGTTACGGATACCGGATGATCCGGATCACTCTGCCCGCCGCTTACCTCTACTGCCGTAATCACTTCCGTATTCGTCCGATATTCATAATCATAGGTCGTGATTTCCGGTTCTTCTGGAGGCACATCCCGGAACCGTACAATACCAAGACCCAAGGAACTCTTTATTTCACTGTTGGAACGGACTCCCGATGTCGGACCTCCCCAGGCCGGATATCCCAGATCCGGTGTTTCCAAAAACATGGACAGCGGCAGGTTCTGAAATGCCACGGTTGGAAGAACAGCTCGAAGCCCTCCGCTTAACATCTCATCATAGAGTGCTGCCTCTGTTGCCGTGACCGCAATCAGAGTTCCCTGAAATTTTAGAAAACTGATTGGCTCCAATAAAAGCCGGTACTCTCCTCCCACCAGTGTATCAAAGTCCATTCCGGTTAGTCCGGCAATGCTGCGCACCACCTGTTCATCTGTAAAATAGCTTTTGATCTGCTCAATATTGGCTTGCCCCAAGCTTTTCGAGCTGATGATTCTTGGTAGGGGCTGTGCCGGATTCACAAACTCATACGGATTGGTGTCGATCATTAGGGCACTTCCTTTGGTATATGACATTTTACTGACTTTCCCAAAGGAGTAGGTAATGTTGGGATGCTTATTTGTTAAGTCAATCGGTCTTGTTACCGGATCATGGCTCTCTGCCCGGATTACGGTAACCCGCACTCCTTCATTTCCCGGTGACCAGGAATTCTGGCTGGTCCCCTGTCCCATACTTCCGCCACCTCCATCCAGGTTCCCGTCCCCTACCGCATAAACCTGGATGGAGAGTATCAAAGACAGTAAGATTGAGACTGTAAAAAACACATATTTCTTCTGTTTCAAGTATCCTCCTTTCCAACCACGGGAAGCCTTGTCTCCTTCCCTAGTTTCTGGGAAAAGAAAAAACACCACATTGATGCGGTGCTTCCTCTTTCTGTCTTAATCCATAATGCCAATCTTATTCCCGTTTTCATACATATCTTCTGCTGCAGTTCCAGAGCCTCCTCCTCCATGGTTTTCTACCCAGCCGAATCCTGGAACATAGATCTGGTTCCCGGAAGTATCTCCTGCCTGCGGCTGTTCCGGATCTGCTACCGGTTCGGAAGGTTTTTCTACCGCTTCATGATCCACGGGAACCGGAGGGGTATCCTGCTTTGTACCATCCGGTTTTTGCGTTGGATCTGTCAGGATCTCCTTGCTTGGCGGTTCTGGTTTGGTTGGTTTCGGTTGGATACTCTGCGTTGTCTGATCAGTCTGTGGCGCCCGACTGTCCACCGCCTGAGTGTCTGTTTCCTGATTTTCTCCGATTCCCGGATGAATCACAAGGCTCTCTTCTTCTCTGGATACTACTTTACTTTCCTCTTCCTTCTTTTCAAAATCTCCAGGATCTACAATCAATTCTGTTTCCGTTTCCCCTGTTCCTGGCAGAGCATCTTCACCGGACGGTTTCGGACCAAACTGCATTCCAATGGCAGCGATCAGGCCGATTCCTATGAGCACGCCGCCCAAAATTGCCAGATTCTTTTTCATCTTCTCTGTCAGTTTCATAATTCTGCTCCTCCTTTATCCTGTTTTCTGTTTTGTTATGCACAACATACTATACAATCCTCTCAAAGTCCAGGTCATTCCCTAGAACACCTCTGTATATCCAGCCTGTACCTTCAATGTGATCCACATGGATGGAAGAATCCGGCCGCCAAACCGAACCGGAACCTCCAGTCTAACAATAGCATCTGCCTCAAACCGCTGCGCATGGGCTGGATCCGATGGGGCCAGAGGTGCATTCCGAAGCATCACTTGCAGGCTGTCTATGGCAAACTCCATTGCAGTTCCAGTATCCGCATACTTTACATGCCTGCCGCCAGACAATTGGGTCCCTATGGTTTCATCCAGATAATCATAAATGTCCCCTTCATTCAGATCTTCTTCCCAGCTTCCCTCTCCAAAGGGAACATAGCTGCCAGAATATCCCTCCCTGACTCCATGATACATACCTGCATAATTATCATTGACTGTGGAAATGACAGCATCCTCCACGGCTTCCCGCACACCTGCCGCAATAACTTGAAACCGGAAATACTCACTAATCCCACACATCAGAATAATCAGCGAAAGAACAATCCCCATGGTCATGGGAAATGAGGAGGCTCGCCTGTCTCTCAGTATCTCTTTCATCCGTTTCCGCAATCCCTCCACCTCATTTCCAGTAAACTTCTGATTTTCCAGCTGCCTGTGCGCGAAGCGTAACCGGAAAAGAAGCAAACTCGCCAAACAGACCGATATTTGTATCCATCGTCAGGGTAACGGTAACCTCTTCATTTAACTGGATTCTTCCATGACTGGACCATAAAATGTCCGGATGAAGCCCTGTTTTTTCTGACAGCACAGCGGCACGGCGGCTTGTCTCTGCACCTACGCGCCCGCTTACCTCTGCTTCACGCACCAGTTCTGTAGCGAAGGTATCCAGCTGCTGTTTCTGAATAAAAACCGGAAGCACACGCATGGCAAGGGCAAGCACCATGACCGCACACAAAACCAACACGATCACATCCACATATCCTTCGCCCCGTCTTTCTGACAGTGCTCTCCATAAACGATGACTCCTCATCCTCTCCTCCTTCCTGTCTAAAACATTCCTCCGAGGCTCTCCAATGCCACATAGCAGATAATCGCCAAGTAAGTCAGCAGAAAACATACCAGCATGACAAAGGAAAAAACACGGATCTTAGGAGGGATTTTCTGTGCCTGTGCTTTTAATCTCTGCAGTTCGATCTGCTTAAAATCATGAGCCAGCATCTGAAAATACACTGTGCTGTCATCCCCTCGAAGGACACCAATCAATCCACGTACCACATCGGACAGCATGGGCGAGTTCAGTCTTGCCTCGAATCGTGTCAGCGCCGCTTCATAATTGGAGGAACGCATATCCGCCAGAAGAATATCTAACTCTCCAGTCAGCGCTGGTCCCGCATTCCCCTTGAACCGCTCCAACATACCGATCACATTACGGCTTGCTTTCAGTTCCTGTTCCATAGTCGCCACCATTCTCGGAAGCTCCCCCTCTATCTCTTCCCGCTTTGCCTTTAAGGTTTCATCCGCTTTCTGATTTTCCTTAAAGTAAAGAAGTAAGGCCAGCACAACCACGACAGGAACTAGAAGCGGAAAAAGGAACATGCAGGGAATCGCCCCTAAAAGAACTGCGCCTGATTTTACCAGAGCATACGCCTGATACACTTCCGGGGTCATATTCATTCCACTGGCTTTTAACACATTCTGCATCCTGCTTCTCTTATATGCATCCATCCGGATGAAACCAGACAGTCGCACTGCCAGGATCATAAAATAAGTTTCCAATGTCTTTGCCGCTTTCCGCTCCTGTTTTACCGTACCCAGCATGGCCTTCGCCGCACCCATGGTAGGTAACTTTAGAACAGACGCAGTTAAAAAGAAAAGTCCCAGAGCTAAAAACAGCCCGAATAAAAATAACAAGCCTTCCATAGCTACCTCCTGTATTCAATGGGACGGGTCAGTTTCACTACAAAGCCAGCGGATATAAAAATAGCCGCCGCAGTAGCAGCCAGAATACACTGTCCCAGTACCGTATGCATCAGTACATCATACCAGTCCTGATTCAGCAGATACATAAGAGGAATATTGCCTACTACAAACACAACCATGATCATAAACTCTTTTCTTGGTTCTGCGATCATGTATTCCAGTTCTGCGTTCACGTTCCGCATATCTGACAGCTTTGATACGATGGGCGGCAGTGTAGTCTTTAAGCTCCGGTCATGCTGGCAGTCACTGACCGCATCGCACCACTCCCGAAACACCTCATTATCAATCCTTCCCCTCAAAATCCGAAGGGCGGCCTGAACATCCGGATTTACCATTTTAATCTGGATGAGAAAATCCTGAAATACTCTGGACACTGGAGGATTTAAATATGCTGTATTCTCCTCCACCGCCGTCACAATATCTTCTGTCCTCAGATATGCTGTGGTAATGACCGAAAGCGCCGTTTCCAGTTCTGCAGACACATCCCTTTTATAATGATTGGCAGTCAGTTTCACATACCAGAATGGCAGAAATAAAAAACCCACTGCCATCACCGGAGCCAGGAAAAAATTCCCTAACAAAATGGCAATGGATCCCCCAGCGCAAAACAGTGCCAGAGCAACTGCGCAGATGATGGAAAACCGGTTCCCCCTGCCCGTCATTTGAAGGATGTTCTGTGCTTCCTTCAGTTCCCTGCGCAAAATCCCTGATTTTTTTCTTCCTGATGATTCCCTGATGTCTTCCCGCAGACTTCGTTTTGGATTCAATAAAAATCCAAACAGGCTGTCCGTAAACTCCACTGGCTTCATTCCCAGCAGTAAAAATACACCCACGATCATTCCCGCACACGCCAATAGCTGAATCGCCGTCATTCGTTCTCCCCCTCTCTATCCTTTTTTACATTCAAAAGTCCTGCCAGCGTTTCCTGCGGCATTCCATTCTCCATCAGCCGTCTTGCCAGACTGTCCGAGATTGGGTTGATTTGTCTATGGTGCCCCACAATTACAAACTTTCCATCCTCCACCCTGTTTTCCGTAATCTGATATTGAAACAGCGGACGGTATCGTCTGGTTCCATCTGCCAGAATCTCACACTCCATGATTTCCATTAAACGGCGTTCCTTGTTTTCCAGCTGTTTGCAAAATGCGATGATCGGATAGGCTTCCGTTACAAATCCCATCAAAGTCTCATCGCTCATATCCACAGCACGTTTACACAGGGAAACCATGCGGCGGTAGGTTGCCTCACAGCTCATGGAATGGATGGTTGTCACAACCGCAACACCGGTTCTGGCTGCCTCCTGTGCCGCATTCGCTTCTGGTCCACGCATTTCTCCTACCACAATAATATCCGGATTAAAGCGTAGCGCCATATCAAGAAGTGCAATCTGATCTACTCTCTGCCTCTCATTCTCGCTGTCACGGGTCAAGGTATGAATCACGGAATTGACTACCCTCCCATCCTTTCTGCGTACCAGCGCCAGCTCCCTTGAACCATTCTCAATACTGTAAATACGCTTACCGTCCGGAATTGTGGTCAAAAGCCAGCCTAACAGTGTGGTTTTTCCGGAGCTTGTGGCTCCCGCCACACACACAGAGATTCCATACCGGATGCACTCCGATAAAAAATCCAGCATCTGACTGGTTGCCGTTCCTCCCTTTATAAAGTCCTGTTTCTTCATACTCTGGGGATTCACAATTCGGATCGAAGCTGCCACCCCGACATCCTCATCAACAAGAGGTGTCTTCAGTACAGCAATACGGATATTTTTACTTAAATGTCCCAGAACGCTTGGACTCGCATCATCCAGCACCATTCCAGACACATGCAGCATACGCCGAATGACATTGATGGCATGTTCGGGGCTTTCAAAATGCTCGTTCAGTTTTTCTGTCACTCCACCAGAATACTGGATCTCCACATCATCCCAGGCATTTACATCGATCTCCTCGATTCCTTCCCCGTAGATGTACTTTGTGAGAAAACCGAACTCTGCCATTTCTGAATAAATCGCATCAATCAGCTCATCCGTGGTTTTTCCCGGTACTTGTATACGGTTATCCTGAATATACTTCCCGGCAAATCGGCGGATCTGTGCTTTTATTTCTTCGTTTCCATCTCCGGTTACCAGATTACTGTATTCTTTGGAAAGATACGCCTGTATCTCCTGCAGCACGGACTGAAAGTCACGCCCTTCATCCTCCGATGCAAAAAACAGGTCATGGGTACGGAGAGAACGGCCTCCCGTTTTTTGAGTACACAAAGGAGCCTCTATGTCATCCTCTTCTGACCAGATATCCTCCTTTCCATTCATCTGTCCTTCACAAGCCTGTTCCGACAGGCTATCATTTTGGAAGTTTTCTTCTGTCCCCTCCCTTCCATCCAAGCCATCCAAAGAAGCCTCCGTTTCCATGATCTCCTCCGGAAGATGTCCAGAATCCTGTCGTGTTTCTTCCCGAACAGCTTCGGGAAAACCCGCAGAAAACGCGGGTTTGCTGCGTCTTTCCCCTAACATCCGAACACCTCCTTTATGATTGCTTCCATGGTTTTTCTAAACCCCTTACTGTCCTTTAGTACCAGTTCTTTCAGAAGGTTCCCTTCCAGAGCCTGTGCCTTTACTTCCTCGGAATGAGGGATCTGGAATGCCACATTGCCGAGCACCCGTTCAATGTGTTCGCTGGCCTCATTGGGATATACATTGCTCGCCACTTTATACTGCTTTTCTGCATCCCACTGACTGTCCTTAAGAAGCGGAAGCTGGCTGGAAAGATAACTGATGGATTTCAGATCACAGTTTACCAGCCGCAGCACTGCATCTGCCTCCATCAAGGCAATGGCCGAAAGAATGTCATTGGCAATACAGCTTCCACAATCAACGATGATATAGGGAGCGATCTTTCTCAAACACTGCAGTAATTCCTCTGCCTGTGTCCGCTCGTAAGGTGGATATGTGTATTCATTTTCCCCCTTCCTCATTCCAAGGATCGTTAGATGGCGTATTTTTTTATGAGTAATACAGTTATGGCGTACCAACGATTCCGACACATGGGTTGCTGCCAGAACACTCCCCAGAGAATGCTCCTCTTCCAGGTCTCCAGGAGGACAGATACAGGGAAGCATCGGTGTATTCATATCACACAGAAGGAGAGCTACATCCTTCTTCTGCATGGCAAGACGCGCCGCCAGCTTCACTGCTGTCGTGGTTTTACCAGATCCAGGACTTCCCCAGACTGCCAGCATTTGATTCTCATTTTCCGGTTCCCAGTCAGGAGAGCTGTCCCCGGCTCCCCTGCTGAAAATACTGTTTTTCAGAAAATTCAAGGCTTACTCCACCCCGCTTTCCTCTGTTTCGCCCTGTCTGGTTTCCTCCTGCTCCTCTGCTTTGGTTTCCTCTGGCTCCTTATCAGAATAATCCAGTGCCTCGTTTTCTTCCGCTTCTCCTTCCATATCTTCTGGAGGATACAGTTCCGTTAATATCTGGTTTTGCGCTTCCAAAAACTGCCCTGCACTCTTTTCATCCCCGCGATACACCAGAGATAAATGCAGTTTTCCATCTGCCTCCAGTTCTGCCAGAACCATTGACTGCTCTGGTGTTACCAGCAAGGTAACGGTTCCAGGCAGCTCACGATCCGCTCCATCTTCCAGTTCTTCTCCCGTATTTGCGTCATATCCACTGTTTGCAGTCACAGCAATGACCTCCACATACTGAAGTTCCGCAGGAATTACTGTTTTTCCCTGCTTTCTATAATCTGGAGCTATGACTGACACAATATCGCCGCTCTTTAGCTTTCCGGACAATCCATTGGCAAATGCCTTAACCGTAACAGAGATTGCTTGCTTTTCTCCTGTCAGATGATAGAGATAGGCATTTTCTGCCGCCGGCTCTTCTGCAATCTTGGATGTCAGGATGTAATCTCCTGGCGCCAAATCTGCAGATGCAAATGCCCCAACTACAGTATCCGAATGCTTTACTACATCATCCGGCAGGTTATAACTGCCAACCTCTATGGTCTTTACCATGTCAGAAGTAATTTCTTCTCCCACTGAAATTGGTTTTACTACACGGACAATTTCCGTCTTTTCACTCATAGCCTTATTAAACAATGGTGTAACTGCAAAGCAGATGATCAAAGACAGCACGATGCAAAGCACACCAAGTACAGTCCTGTTTTTCAAAAATCGCATTTCATCTCCTCCAACTCTTTTCCTTATTTTGATTCCTTTTTAACCAGTGTTCCACTGACTGCTGTCTTCCTATTTTCTGTTGTGGTATACGATGGCCGCAACCATTGTAAGCGGCACTGCAACACAAACCATGATCCATAATTTCTTCTTCATATCATCCATCCTCCTAATCTCATACAATAAACAGCTGCCGCTCCTCCTGCCAGAAACGGTCCCACAGGAAATGCTTCTTTATCTCGTTTTCCCTTGAACCGATTCCACAGGCAGACCATACAACCATACATCACAAATCCTGTCAGTCCTAAACAGGAAGCAGTCAGGCTTGCCGGAAGTCCCAGTACCAAGCCGGTTGCTCCTGCCAGCTTGATATCACCGCCGCCCATTCCACCTTCCCTCTTGCAAAATAATGCAACTATGAGGTATGGCACTGCCCCTAAAGCTCCAAGCAGCTGTCCGGGGGCAAAGTTCAGAAAGGAAAGCAGGGCAATCCCTGCCTGGAATCGGTCCGGAATAATCCGGTACCGAAGATCCCAGGCAGAAACCGCAATAAGCAGCGAGAAAAAAAGCACTGCCTGTACCGCCTGAAGCAGCGATATCCTGATCTCCATATCAACCGCTATAGTCAAACATTTCCTGCACCCTGCGTACCAGTGTAGGAAGTACGGTATCATTAAACAGTGCATAAAGACCTGCCAGAAGCAGTGCTCCCAGCACAACTGCGATCAGGATCTTAATGGCTGTGTCCACATATCCCTCACCGGATGTATCCTGAAGCTTGTTTTTTACATTCCACATATGCATAACCATTGCATTTCGATAATTTACCAGCTGTCTTTTAATATTCTTCATTTGATCTCCTCCATTGATTTTCTGTTTTTGTTCTCTGTACCCCTTAAATCAGACCATGTTCTGCCCTGGATTTTGAGGGGGTGCTGTCTGTAAGGTAGATGCCTGTGCCATGGACAGTGCCTCTCCATACGCTCCCAATACCGCCTGTTTCAGCTCGTTGCGGAATTCCTCCGTCACAGGAAAACAGATATCCTTGTATCCATCCTGTGTTTTCCGGCTGGGCATAGACATAAAGAGCCCATCCTTACCTCCCTCGACGATTTTGATTCCCCGGACGGCAAAACACCCGGCGATTGTGGCTGATGCATAGGCTCTGATTCCGCCCTGTACTCCTGGTGGATACATAGATGTAATCCGAACGTCTAAATCTGGCATACTGATTCTTCCTCCTTTGTTTTTTTCTGCTCATAAACCGTTCCTTTCTGGATCTATTTCAGTCAAACAGGCAGCCAAAACTGCCTGCTAAAACTGCATGGTGTGTATGAATTCCTCCACCGGTTGCGGCTCTGTAAAATCAATTCTCTTAAAGTCATAGCGATCCACATAAAAAAAGGAACTCCCTGTTTCATCGTAGAGTTCCAGCACATCACTAATGGACAGCCCATGACCTGTATAACCGGACGGCGGATGATACCGGAATTTATCATAGAGTTCTTCCAGGTCATTGGTGTCAGATGCCCCTTCATAGACTTTGATATAAGAATCCGGCTTGGGGGAGCCATATTGCTGCTCCATCTGGGAAAGTGCAAGGAACTTCATATGCACATCCACATCTCCTCTCAGTTGCCAGATGCGTACATCTTTTAACCCCTTTGCCGATTCCATATCTTCCTGGCTATTTGCCAACCGGTCGTAGATCCCGTCCTGCCACTGAATTTTTTGGATATTCCTCTGCTTACGCAGGAAGCTTTCTAATGCTTCATTCTGAAACATGGGATCCACTACTGCACATCCTTCCGTCACACGACCTACCCGGTTCCCATAATACCGGATCACTCCATTTTCAATCTGAATCTGCTTCATTTCCCTTCCCTCATTTCTAAATCATCTCCATCCCCCCGTCCTTCTGTGCCTGTTGAAACTGTTCCAGACTCTGCACATCGGGAAAGATCATCCTTCCCTCTAACATTTCCAGTACGGCAAAATCATCCCTGTCGCAGATCAAAATCCGATACTGGTAGTCCTTCTGCATCATTACATAGCTCCATACTTCCTCTGGATTTGCCAGCCATACCCCTGACGCATAGCGTCCATCCGGCAGAAAACTGTATCCAGAATATTCTGGGGAATGTCCATGTAAATCCAGCGCCCCAAATGGACGGATCTGGGAGAGCTGGAGCCGTTCCTTTTCCCCCAACAGTTCTGGCCGCAGCACACCAACCACATCCCTGTTCCAGCAGTGCCATGCCTCCCCAGTAGATAAGGAAACCAGATGGGCAATGGAATGTCTGGGATTTTCTGTTTTCTGGATATTCGTACAGAAAAAAAGCTGCCCCGTGTAATGCTCTGGTAATACCTTTGAGGGAAGAACCACCACCCGGTTCTGGATAGATGCCTCCTTTTCTGTCTGCATACAATCCTTTTCTGTGAATTCCTGCATGATCTTACCCCTCCTTTTTCTGCAGCAGTCTGCTCAGTTCTCCGATCAGATCCAGTCGGAGGCTGTCCGGCATAAACTGAAATGCAGTACGGACATATGCCTCCACTGCCTCCGGAGACTGATCTCCCACCTCGATAACCTCTACCTTCCGGACTGTAATTTTTCCACCCGCCATTCCCAGACAAACAATATCCCCATACTCCAGCCTGGCTGCATCCCTCATAGATTTTGGAATCAGGACACGTCCCTTTCCATCCACTAAACGATACATCGGTTTACTCATCTGGTCCTTTTCTCCTTTCCCATCAATGCCTCCACTTCATTGGGTTCAATCCCCAGCTCATCGAACACCTTCAGATAGGGTTTGCAAACCGTCTGTACCGGAGCCTCAATACCAATCAGAATCACTCCGGGGACTGTTTCTATCATCAAATCACAATCAAGCGGAATCCCAGCCGTCAATAACAGTTCACTAGGCACAGAAAGGACACCGTTTTCCTTTTTTTGCACCATTGTTTTTCTCTTGTTTTCTGTTCTCATAGCACCTCTCTTTCCGGACAGATTTCTTCCCGGATCTCATAATGATCCGTTTCTCCATCTCCCCGCATTCCAAATAGATCCAGCTGTCTTGGTTTTGACCGCTCCCTCTCACCAGGATCATAATTGGTAATAATGACCTCTGGAAACTCACAACCGCCCTCATACCTCTGGGCCAGGTTATTGATGCGGGTAACGGCTGTAATAAAATATCCTGCATACAGTTCCCGGATGAAATCGCAGTCATTGTAGCTGACCATCCACTTCCCCCTGCTCCCTGTCAGAGTGTCTCGGAGCCGTTTGTGATCCTCTTTTCGGAATACCACTGCATAATGACCTTCCGTCTCATAATAGGGCGGATCGCAATAAAAAAAGGCACTATCCCGGTCATACTGCCGAATCAGTGCCTCAAAGTCTTTATTTTCTATTACGGTATCTGCCAGCCTGCGGGATGCC
>UQSX01000029.1 GCA_900543715.1 uncultured Blautia sp.
CCGCCCCCAGTCCCTGGCCGTTCAGGTGGGAGAGGGAGAAGAGGAAATTCTGGAATTTCCAGATGAGAAAAAAGTCTTTTACCTGGCACTTCAGGAACCGGTGGAGGCTTCTGAGATAAAGATACGGATACAGTCTTCTTATGAGGGTGAGAGATGGGAGGACAACTGTATCTCAGAAATAGAAGTTTATGAATGATGTCCATTTTAAGGGATTGCTGTATAAGGGGCTGTCGCATGAAACCTATGGAGAATATTTATACCTGTGTTTTATGCGGCAGCTCTTGGTATTTTTCTGTGAACGGTTATCATGGAAAATACAGTTTAGCAGAGAGGAGAAGGAAATGACAAATCAGGAAATAATGAAGACTGCCATGGAGCAGTCTGGGGCAGATTTAAACTGTAAGGCAGAAGATTTTTTAAAAAAGGAACCGGTTGTGGTCAGCGGGGGTCTAGGACCAGGAGCCAAGAAATATTATCAGGAGCCGATTTCCGCCAATCTGATTTCATACGGAAATAACATTGTTGCTTCTGTGAAAGAAGAGTATCGGGAGATCATATGGGAGTATATCCATAGATTTACATTTTACCATTGTTTTGAAACACCTAATATGCACTGGCTGGAGGACAGACTCAGAAAAGAAGGACAGAGGGTCTGTTTTATGGCGGAATATTATCTGCCGGATGTGGAAAAGGTGAAGCCCCTTCCCTGCAGTTACTCCCTGAAAATTTTACACAGAGAGGACTTTGAGGAGCTTTACAGACCGGAATGGAGCAATGCTCTGTGCAGGGAAAGGAAACACCTGGATGTTCTTGGAGTAGGGGCATATGACGGCAAAAAGCTGGTTGGACTGGCAGGGTGCTCTGCTGACTGCGACAAGATGTGGCAGATTGGCGTGGATGTACTGCCAGAGTACCGCAGGGCAGGAATTGCCTCTGCACTGACCAGCAGACTGGCTGTTGAGATACTGGAGCGGGGCAAGGTGCCTTTTTACTGTTCTGCCTGGTCCAACATCCGCTCTGTGAGAAACGGGATAAAAAGCGGATTTATCCCTGCCTGGGTGGAGATGACAGTGAAACCGGCCAAGATTGTTCAGGATATGAACGAGATTACGCTGCTGTCTTAATACGTTCCACAACTAAAACTTAAATAAATTCAGCCCGATCTCTTCATTGTAAGTTCTGTCCACGGTTCCTTCGATGAGAGTTATGACCATTTCACAGGTGGCGCTGACCATAGCCTGGTTCAGATGGCCGCCGAAGACTTCTCCCTTATCATTTCCTGCGCTCATATGTAAATGGCAGTAAAACTCACCGTTCATAGTGTTGATAGTTCCAGTAAGAGATACGATTTCGAAACTGCCGCTGAAATGATTGGAATAATATTTTTTCTCGTCAGTTTTAAAAACTCCTACGGTAAAATCATTGATGGCACCCAAAGCCTGGATGCTGGCCAGCTTTATATTTTCTTTCAGTGCGATTTCTTTTACCTGCTCCAGGATTTCTTCTCCTTTGTCGATTCTTGCGATTAAAGTGTTTCCAAATTTTCTGTATTCCAATATAAGTACCTCCCAGATTTATATAGTTAATCATACAGTCTGAGAAAAACGATTGTCAAGAACTGGATTTCAAAGGAAAGAAAGTCCGTATATTTTATGACTTTTTTGGCGGACTGTGATATGATTTATGAAAATATAGTATGTAGAGGAAAATATTATGAACAGGTGTAAATGGTGTCTATGCAATGAGAAAATGATACATTACCATGATGAGGAATGGGGTGTTCCTCTGTGGGAGGATCAAAAACAGTTTGAATTTCTGATGATGGAGGTTATGCAGTGCGGTCTGAACTGGAACATGATGATCCAGAAACGGGAGATCTTCCGGCAGTGTTTTTCGGAGTTTGACTTTGATAAGGTGGCGGAATATGGAGAGGAGGATATTGAAAGGATTCTGAATACCGAAGGCATGATCCGCTCAAGAAGAAAAATTGAAGCAGTAATCCACAACGCCAGGTGCTTTCAGGAAATCCGTAAAGAATGGGGTTCTTTCAGCAAATATATCTGGAGTTTTACCAAAGGAAAAACTTATCTCTATACCGGACATCAGAAAGGAGAGATTCCGGCAAGAAACGGCCTGTCTGACAGAGTCAGCAGTGATCTGAAAAGGCGGGGAATGAAATATATGGGCTCTGTTACGGTATATTCTCATTTACAGGCCTGCGGGATCATTAATGATCACCTGGATACCTGCTTTCGGTTTCCAGAGCTGATGAAACTGTCAGACGCAGTCAAAAAAAGAAGAGAGAAAGAGCAGTGAGGAAATCTATGCTCTTGCTCAGAGAGCAGAAATTAAAAAGCAGAAAAAGGAGACAGAGATGGAAATACGAGATATGGAAAGCAAAGACTACTCGGAAATTGATAGGCTTATGAAGGAACTTCATGAGCTTCATGTAAAAGGCAGACCGGATCTGTACACAGAGCTGGAACACCCCTATTCCAGGGAAGAATTTGAAAAGATTGTAAGCGATCCGGAAATTATTGCCATACTTGCTGAAGAAAAAAGTGTGATAATCGGTCTTTGTATAGGAACTCTACGGAAGAAAAGCGGTATGGTGGAGATGTTTTCAGAAAAACTCTTGACTTAGAGTTGACTTCAAGAGCTATGATACAAATAAATGATCATTCAGATTATACCGAAAGCTTTCCGGTATATTATGCTGAACCATCAAATACAGGAAAGAGAGGGAAAAATATGAAGGCAAAGGTTTACTTTACTAGAGAAATTACCCCTGAAAAGGTTGTAGAGATGTATCAGGCCCTTGGAGTGGAGCTGCCCGGAAAAGTGGCTGTGAAGGTTCATTCTGGAGAAAAGGGAAATCAAAATTTCCTCCGTCCGGAGTTTTGGCGGCCTATGGTTGAGAAAGTTCAGGGAACGATTGTGGAGTGCAACACTGCTTATGGTGACGCCAGCGGAGGTGTACGGGACCATACAGAGTCTCATCTGAAACTTTTGGAAGAGCACGGCTGGAATAAATACTTTGATGTAGATCTTATGGATGCCCAGGGACCGGATGTGATCTGGCCCATTCCAAATGGCAAAGTTCTCAAAGAAAACCACCTGGGTAAAAATATTATGAATTATGATTCTATGCTGGTCCTGGCCCATTTTAAAGGACACCCTATGGGCGGCTACGGCGGAGCTCTTAAACAGCTTTCTATTGGCTGCGCTTCAAGAGCCGGAAAGGCTCTGATCCATTCTGCCGGCAAGACCGATGACCGTTATGAGACGTGGAAACAGCATGCCAGCAGCGTTGAATTTCCAGAGGCCATGGCTGACGCAGCGGCCAGTGTAGTGGAGCATTTTAAAGGCAGAACTGCTTTTATCAATGTAATGAAAAACCTTTCTGTGGACTGCGACTGCTGTGCAGTAGCGGAGGATCCCTGTATGAAAGATATCGGTATTCTGGCCTCCACAGATCCGGTTGCTATTGATCAGGCCTGTATGGATCTGGTAATTCATTCCGATGATCCCGGCAGAGACCACTTTATGGAGCGTGTGAACAGCCGTAATGGAATCCATACCATTGAAGCTGCTGAGGATCTGGGAATCGGAACCAGGGAATATGAACTTATAGAACTTTAAAAACAGGATTCATCTGTCATTCTTATAAAAAGCCGTCCCCAAGGTGGGACGGTTTTTTGTCTATAGGAAAGTCCCTCGGACTGCCCTATAGAATAAAAATGAAAAGGAGAACTGGACGATATTAAACCGGCTATTTGGCGAAAAGAGGTGCTATAACAGATCTGGCCTTCGAGGTATAACAGCAATAATAGGTTACATTTATTTCTTCATCCAGAATTGGAATGGTAATGCGGTTGGGAACTTTGCCCTCTCTTTGGATAACCAGGTCACTGTTGAATGTAGGAAGGGCGGATGCCTTTACTAATTCATCAAAATCAGTATCTTTTTGGACAATGAAATGTGTGTTCGGCATTTTCTCGTTTATGATATGCTCCCAGAAGCCAAGCTGGGGGCGAAGAAGCATGGACTCACCATTCAGGTCTTTTAAATACAAGCCGCTGCTCCCGGATAAGGGATGGGCCGGAGGCAGAGAGAACAGGAGATGCTCTTCTTTATATTTTACACAGAAAATTCCTTTTTCTTCAACGCTAAACGGCAGCAGAATAGTCTGATAGGTTCCGTCCTGAAGGCCCTGGAGCAGTACTTCGCTGTCGCGTATCTCAGAGGAGATTGTCATATCAGGATAAAGGTCAGAAAGCGCCGGGATCAGATTCCACAATGGGGCTGGAGCACAGGAGCCCACAAATATGGTACGGCGTTTTCTGTCGTAATCCCGGATGCTGTTTACCATATCGCCTGTCTGATCCAGGATTTTCCTTGCATATTCAACAGCTAATTTTCCAGCATCTTTACCCATCCTGTGCTGACAGAGATTGGTAAAAAATATGGAAAGAGCGCTGCACAGGTGGCTCTGCGCTGGAATGTACAAAGGGGCGTAACTGTCATTCCAAAATCTGTTCATAAAGAGCGTATGGAGCAGAATCTGGATATCTGGGATTTTGAACTTAGCACTAAAGATATGGCAGAGATTGCCAAACTGGATCTTGGTCACAGTGAGATTGTGGATCATAGTGACCCTGGATTCGTGAAGATGCTGCACAGCATGAAAATTCATGACTGATTTGTTTTGAGATAGGAGGATAAAATTATGTCAGTAAGAAAAAATTTTGGAGCAATGCCTCTTCTTTTTCCACAGCCGGTTCTGATCATCGGAACCTATGATGAAAGCGGGAAAGCAAATGCAATGAACGCCGCATGGGGCGGTATTGTAGGAGCAGATGAGATCATGATCGATCTTTCCCACCATAAGACCACAGAAAATATACTCAAAACGAAAGCTTTTACCGTAAGCGCAGCAGATGTGGAGCATATGACAGCCTGCGACTATGTAGGGCTTGTCTCAGGGAACAGAGAGCCGCAGAAAATGGAAAAAGCCGGCTTTACAACGAGCAAAAGCAGCTTTGTCAACGCACCGGTCATCAACGAACTTCCGGTAACTCTGGAGTGTGAACTGGTAGAAGTGATTGATGGAAGCAAATATTTGGGAAAGATTAAGAATGTCAGTGCTGATGAAAGGGTCCTTGGAGCAGATGGGGAGATCAGCCTGGAACTGTTCCATCCGATTACTTTTGACACAGTCCATCGGGGTTATTATAAGCTGGGTGAAAAAGTGGGAAATGCCTTTAAGGATGGTGAAGCATTGAAATAAGAAACTCTGCTGATATAAGGAGGAAAGCATCATGGTATTTTATTTTACAGCTACAGGCAACAGCCTGTATGCGGCCAGGCATTTTTCAGATGAACCGGTCAGTATCCCACAGATTATGCGTGGGACAAAACGACAGTTCTCCGATGACACCATTGGTATTGTCTGCCCGGTCTATGCCGGTGAGCCGCCGAAAATGGTACTTCAGTTTCTGAAGGCGTCCACTTTTCAGACAGAGTATTTTTATTTTATCCTGACCTACGACTTTGACCAGAGCGATGCCCTGGAGTTTACTGCAGGGCTGGCCAAAGAGGCTGGAATACATGTGGATTACGTTGCTGCCATTCAGATGGTGGACAATTATCTGCCGATGTTTGATATGGATGCGGAAATGGATTTGGATAAGCATATAGAGAAACAGCTTGCTGATGCAGTGAAGGCAGTTGCAGACAGAGTACGGAAAATCCCCGAGGCCAGTGAAGAGGGACGCAGGCTCCACGCCCAGGTTGCCGCTATGAACCGGGAGAACCCAGCCTTTAACAATGGCAGCCAGATCACTGTATCAGAGAACTGTATCGGCTGCGGTATCTGTGAAAAGGTTTGTCCGATTGATAATTTTTACATTGAGAATGGAAGGGCAATGCGCAGAGAGGACACCTGTGAGTTCTGCCTTGCCTGTGCTCAGAACTGCCCCCAGAAGGCTATCGGTCTGAGCATGGCGGACAAGAATCCGGATGCAAGATACCGCAATCCGAATATTTCTTTACAGGAGATTATAGAAGCAAACGAAAATCGTAGTGAATGAAATCTACAACCTGTTTTGGTCTCCCCATTCACACATACTGTCTAAAATAGGAATTAAAGATTTTCCGCGTTCAGTCAAACTATACTCTACTTTGGGAGGAATCTGTGGGTATTCTTCCCGATGAACAAGCTGGTCGGCTTCCAGTTCTTTCAATGTGGAACTTAGAGTTTTGTATGAAATTTTACCGATATATTTTTTCATTTCATTGAATCGGACTACGCCGAACTCCATTAAGGTATATAAGATGGTCATTTTATATTTTCCGTTGATCAATGACAGTGTGTAGCTGAAGCCAGTTGAACTGAGGCATTCGTTTGCTATACATCTTTCGCTCATTTTACACTCTCCTTTAGGTAAGTATTTAACTTAATTGTAAGTATCGCACTTTAATGTGCGTACTTGTTTTTGGTTTCATTCTTGCTATGATTATAATGTCAGTACTTGAAAAAGTCAATTTTGTTTAAGCAAGCATAAAACATTAAAGGAGGCAGAGTCTAATGAGTAAAAAAATTGTGGTATTGAATGGAAGTCCCCGAAAGAAAGGCAATACATCCATGCTTGTAAAAGCATTTACCGAAGGTGCGGAAAGTGTCGGAAATACAGTGACAGAGTTTTTTCTGGACAGTATGGAAATCCACGGCTGTAAAGGCTGCTTTGGCGGGCACAGCAGTAAAGAATGTCCGTGTGTACAAAAGGATGATATGGCTCAGATTTATCCGGCTGTAAAGGAATGTGATGTGGTGGTACTGGCAACTCCGCTCTACTATTGGAATATGAGCGGCCAGATCAGAATCGCTATTGACCGTTTATTTGCTTTAGAGGAAGGCGATGGCAATCTTCTCAGAGGACACGATAGAGCCTCCGCTCTGCTGATGGCCGCAGAAGGTCATGGATTTGAGGACGTACTCACCTATTATGACCATCTGATGGAACATTTGCGCTGGAAAAATCTCGGACATGTTCTTGCTGGCGGGAATATGAATGTGGGGGATATTAATGACAAGCCTGAAATTCAGCAGGCGTATGAACTTGGAAAATCTATTCAGTAAATAATGGTATCTTTTAGGAAAAGCATTATGAGGGTAGCAGATTTTATTTCGGCTGCCCTCATATATTTACTTATTATTAGAATTTTGCTTCAAACCATTTTTTATCCAATCCATAGGAATATCATCACTTGGATAACCAGCAATTAAAATTGCTTGAGCATGAACACCATAGTCGCCAGTTTGAATGACAGCTTTACAACGATCACGCAGTTCATAATAGTCTGGGATGTACGGTATTTCATGGATGTTCTCTTTACCCATCAGATTTACAATAAAGTCGTAGTCCTTATGATTAAGTTTTGGCATTAAATCTGTAATAATCGCACCCTCAAAGTCTCCGACTTCTACGATTGTTGAAACAATATCTTGAAAACTAGGAGAGCCTGTAACAGCTTCCAAATCAAGATACTCCACATCGGGACTTAAAGGATACAATGCCTTTTCTGATGTTCCGCTCCCTGCGTCTGCAATAAAAAGCATTTCGCCATGCCGGATACTGGCAACAATGGCGGCCAGTCTTTCATTTAATATTCTTTTCTTCACGTTTCATTTCCTCCTTAATACTGTCTTGTTCTGTGATTTTACGTAATACACGACATGGATTTCCAACAGCAATTACGTTGGAGGGGATGTCTTTTGTAATAACACTTTTTGCTCCGATCACGGTATTATCTCCGATTGTTACGCCTGGTAGTATTGTAACATCTGCACCAATCCAAACATTGCTGCCGATTGTAATTGGTTTTGCTTTTTCAAGTCCTTGATTTCGTTCTTCTGAAAGTAAAGGGTGTGTCGCCGTATACATTCCGCAGTTCGGGCCGATAAAGCAGTAGGAACCGATTTTAATTGGAGCGCCGTCCATTAAGTATGCGTTATGGTTAATAAAAGTATTATCTCCGATAAAGCAGTTATATCCATAATCGGTGTAAAAAGGCGAGAGTATGGTTGTATCTTTCCCTCTATTTGGCAAAAGAGTACCCATAATTTCTTCTCTTTTCTTTGTCATTTTAGGAGAGGTCTGATTAAGAAAATAGCATAGTTCCTCTGCATCCTCCCGCTGTTCTAACAACTCAGTATCGTTATTTGCGTCATACCAAAATCCCATTTTTAATTTTTCGCGCTCTGTCATTTTATTACTCCTTTCAAATCCAATGCTTTCTGATACATTCCCTCAAGGTAAAAGGCATTGAAATCGCCTTCATAGATAAAAGTCGGCATATATTCATCTGGAATATATTGCGAGCAATCTTTCCTTATCCAATCTAAGCTATCTTCGCATAGCAGGTCGCCAGTTAATACAATAATTCCCGGATTTACGATAGCGATGATAGAGGTAAGGGCTTTTGAGACGAATGGACGGCAGGTGTCTTTTTCCAATAGTTCAAGTTCTTTTTTCCGCTCCACTCCATATGGCAAAAAACCAACCATACCAGCAAACTGATTTTTCCCTTTTAATATCATTCCGGCATGAACGCTTGCGGTTCCGGGAAGAATATGAGCAGGAAAATTTGCAAGCGTAATAATTTCATCTGCTTTGCCGTACTTACTGTAATACCCATAGGCTTTAAAGTGCATATCGTTTTCCAAATATACCGGAATGCGAAATTGCTTTTCTAATTGACGTATTATTTCAACATTCTCCAGTTCAGCAATATCACAATGGCGTATTATGCCATTTTCCGCTATACTTGGTGTTCCTACAATGATTTGGGATATATTATTACGTTGCTTTAGTATGCTGTCTATTTCATTGGCAATTACTGCATAATCAATAATCTCACATTTTTTTTCGATTTGTTCTATGATATTTCCGATTGCCGACAGAAGATAAAGTGTTAATGTTCTTTCTCCGTTGAGCAATTCAAAATAAATACAAAGAAAACTTTCAAATTCTTCATTGATCTGATAGCATACGCTTTCCCTGCCTACTTCTTGTAGCCGTTTCTTCTCTCCGATAACTTCTTTAGATTGCTCCATATCATTCAGCAGAGTGTTGCAAGTGGCTATGCTCAAACCCGTTTGCATGGAAATCTGCTGCTTGGTATATTGTCCCCCTTTCCAGAGAATTCTTTGAATTTTGTGCTTATTTATCTTTCTAATATCAGCAGAGTCTTTCATATCGTTCCTCCTTATTATAACTGTTATAATAACACTTATATTATAAGAGTTCAAGAGGGAATGTGTTATTTCTGCTACCCATGGGCTATCCTAATGTAAGTGCTGTCCCTTGAGGTCTGTTTCCGGAATTGGACCAAAAGAGAAAGCTGGTGAACTTCACATACAGATTTCTGTGTGAAGTCCACCAGCTTTCTCTTTCTCAAGCCTTTTCAAAAGTTCCAAATATCTGCTGCTTTCCGTCTCTTACCATGACCTGTCCTTTTGCCATAACAGTCTTAAGCTCTAAGCGGTCTTCTGACAGAAGACAGATATCAGCGTCAAAGCCTTCTTTTATCCGACCTTTGCCATGGAGTTTTAAAATAGAAGCAGGGTTGGAGGTGATTCCTTTCACTGCAATTTCCAGAGGGATTCCCTCTTTTTGTACACACTCCCGTACTTCTTTTAACAGGCAGGAAGCTTTTCCAATCCCGATTCCCTGATACTTGCCTTTTTCATTAAATACGGGCATACTGCCCTGACCGTCTGAAGAGATCGTGAACCGGTCACTGGAAATGCCAAGGTCAAGGAGACGGCAGATTCCTTTGCATACCCGGACCTCATCACAGATTGTTTCCCAGTAATCAATGTCCTCATTGCCGGTGAAATCAATAGTTCCCCCTTTCTTTGCAAAGTCCAGACAGGCCTCAAAAAGTGAGGCATTGCGGTTTACGTGGGTAGGCAAAAACTGAGATGGGGGAATCTCTGTCTCATGGACCACCTGCTGGATCAGATCCAGCCTGCGGGGGCTGTCTCCAAGGTGAACATTAACGATCCCGGCCTTGCCAGAGAGCATTCCGGCCACACGGGCGTCTGCTGCGATCCGGGCAAATTCCTGGAAGGAAGGCTGGGAGGAACGATGGTCGGAGATGGCAATTTCTCCCACGCCGATCACTTTGTCCAGCATCATGATGTCCTTCATCAGACTGTCGGTCAGTGTATGGACCGGAACCTGATACGAACCGGTATAGGCGAAAGTAGTAATACCTTCGTTTTCCAGACCATGTGCTTTAGCCAGCAGAGCAGTCATATCTCTGCCTACGCCGTCTGTGCCGATACAGCCGACTACGGTGGTGATACCGTTGAGGATAAGATCTTTAAGGGAAGCCTCCGGGGTTCTGGTGTGAAATCCACCTTCGCCGCTGCCTCCCAGGATATGCTCATGACTGTCGATAAATCCGGGAAGGGCAGCCATTCCTTCTCCATTGATTTCCTGTACTTCTATACTTCCTCCGAAATCTGCTTTTAGTTTTTCACCAACTGCGGCAATCTTACTGCCCAGGATCAGAATATCCTTTATTCCTGCATATTCCGGCTGGTAAACTTTTGCATTTCTGATAATCGTTACCATTGACATATCGGTACCTGCTTTCCTTATATTAATATTCTGCCGCGAATCAGAAGTTTTACTGAAGATTCACGGCCACAGCAACTGCTATGATGATCGTACCCATGATGAAGAAAAATGTCTGCATTTTAATGGCGAATTTCGCCCATTTTCCCCATTCGATCCTGGCAACACCCAGAACGCCGATAAGGCTGGCAGATACCGGAGTAAAGGCATCTACAAAGCCTGCACCCATCTGGTATGCCAGGACGGCAATCTGACGGGGCACGCCTACCAGGTCGGCTAAAGGAGCCATAATAGGCATTGTCAGAGCTGCCTGACCGGAGTTAGAGGTTACCACCAGGTTAAACAGACTCTGGAAGATATACATAGACCATGCGCCGATAAAGGCTGGCACGCCTTCCAGAACAGTGCCGATACCATAGAGGACGGTGTTCAGTGTAGAAGGTGTGTTGGCGTCAGAACCGCCCAGTACCAGAAGGATTCCCTGAGCCATACCAACGACCACTGCAGTACCTGCCAGGTCTGATACGCCTCCCTGGAAGGCAGAGGCCATTCCGTTTATGGTCATGCCGTTCAGCTTGAAGATGATCGCAATGACACCGGCTACAAATCCCATAACAAAAAACTGGGAGGCGATTTCCGGAATATAGAAGCCTTTCTGAGTAACGCCCCAGATAATCCAGATCAGTACGGCAAGCATTTCGATAAGGATTAGTTTGTGGCCCAGATTGAATTCTCTTTCTTCTTCCGGTACAGCATCCATACGGTCACGGAAATAAGCGTCTCCTGTATATACCACAGAACTTTCCGGGGTTTTCCGGATGCGCTCTGCATATACCATCATAAACCCGGCAGAAGCCAGAGTTACCACAAACCACATCACCAGACGGAAATTAGCGCCGGAGAGTACAGGAACCCCTGCAATACCCTGGGCAACAGCCACAGAAAAAGGACTCATCCAGGAAACTGCATTTCCTACCTGAGAGGCCACATAAGTTACTGTTACGGCTACAATGGAGTCATAACCAAGTGCAATAACAAAAGGAACCATGATCATGGCAAAGGGAATACATTCCTCCGCCATACCAAAAGTAGCTCCTCCAAGGGAAAACAAGATAAAGAGAAGTGGAAGAGCCAGACGTTCCAAGCCCTTTGTAGTTTTTATAAATGCATAGATACCTGCGTCTATAGCGCCAGTCTTCATAATAATGCCAAAGGCGCCTCCCACTACCAGGATCAGAGCACAGATGCCGATGGCGGAGCCGGAACGGTCACCAGTTACCAGACCTTCAAATACATAATTCAGAAATCCAAAGCCGCCGAAATCTTCAGTTCCCCAGATACCTGCGGTTTTATGAAGTTTCTTACTGGTATCATAGAAATCTTCCCCATAGCGGGCATACATTTCATCATCGCTGATGCCTGCCGCGTCCAGGTCTTCCTGAGTCCAGGCAGAAGAATCTGTTTCCAGAAGGGCTGCCAGAGCTTCCGTGTCTACTTCCATCTCTTCCAGGGCAGAAGGATCCTGGCTGATGTCAGTGAGAGCTTCTTTTACAAAATCTGTATCCAGATTATAGCTGTATCGGAAAGTCTCTGCCATCAGTACCGTTCTTTCGGCAATCTCTCCATTGGAATCTGTATACTCGATGGTATGGGTGCTGAATTTTCCTGCCGGCACTAAAAATGTGAGAATCCAGCAGAAAACTACCACGAAAAAGATAATCGCGTAGGTATGGGGAGTTTTTAGCTTTGTCAGGTCCCTTTTTACCGGAGCCGCTCCCCTTTTTTTCTTAAATGACATGATAAATGTCCCCTTTCTCTAAAAATGCATTAATATAATACATGATTGCATAAAGATACACAACTGTTATTTTCTGGTTTCAGCAAAAAAATACCCGGATAATTCAACACAGTCTTTTGGCTGTGCTGAGTTATCCGGGTATTGTCAGAATTTTTCCTGGCGTTTACATCTCTGCGGCAGTTCTCAGGTGTTCTACCAGCAGGCTGCGGATTCCAGTATATTCGCCAAGTCCCTTTATCACTGGCTCCACTTCAAAACCGGCAGCTTTAAACTGGCTGTACCAGGAATCTGGATCGTCTCCGGCCATATCATTTTTGGCATGGTCTCCGGCTACGATCATAAAGGGAGCCAGCACTACTTTAGAAGGATTGTATTCTTTCACCATCCGCATCAGACTTTCCATAGAAGGATAGGCTTCCACTGTGCCAAGGAAAATGTTTTTATAGCCTTTATCCTTGAAAGTATAATCCAGAGCGGCATAGATAGAGTTGGCATAATGAGTGGTACCGTGGCCCATAAGTACCAGCACCTGATCCTGGGCAAGGTCAGAAAATTCATCGGCAATTGCCTGAATCACTGCCAGATTGTCTTCTGCACTGGTCAGGAGAGGGTCGCCGAAAGAGATGGAATGGAAATCGTTGCGGTAAGCCAGGGCGTCTTCTTTCATCAGATCATTTTCGATACCATTTATAACATGAGTAGGCTGTACCAGAACATCGGTGATCCCGTCCTTTTTCATCTGCTCCATGGCTTCACGGACATTGAATACATGGACATTGTCTCGCTCTTTCAGTTTTTTAATGATCATTTTGCTGGTCCATGCCCGGTAAAGAGCGTAGTCGGGAAAGGCTTCCTGCATATCCCTTTCAATAGCGTCAATCGTGATTTCTCTGGTGTTGTTGTGGCTGGTGCCGAAGCTTACAGCCAGAATGGCTTTTTTTGTTTCTGCTGTCACTGGTTTCTTTCCTCCGTAATGTGGGTTTAATTTTATTTCTTCTATATATTGCTCCAGGGTCTTTAAGTTCCTGGGAATTTCAAGGGATGCTTTCAGGATGCCTTTTCTGCACAGACTTTCAAAAAGCTCCAGAACTGCAGGAGGTTCCAGATTTGTCTGGCTCAGGATCCGTTTATTGGAAAAGACCTGGCTGGGAGAACCGTGAAGGAGAACTTTTCCCTCATGGAAAAGTATCACTTCATCTGCCCACTCATAGGCATAATCTACATCATGGGTAGCCATAAGAACGGTAATTCCTGCTTCTGTCATCTGGTCTACAATATGGTTTACCATCTGGGTATGCTTTGGATCCAGGGCCGCTGCCGGCTCGTCCAGGATAATGATATCCGGATGCATGACCAGGATATCTGCAATGGAGACCTGCTTTTTCTGTCCGCCGCTTAAAGCGTGGGTAGGCTTATGCCGGAAAGGAGTGATCTCCAGATAATCGATGACTTTCTCCACCTCTTTTTTTGCCTCTTCGGGAGAAACGCCGAGATTCAGGATGCCAAAAGAGATTTCCTGGTAGACACTGGCAGAGAAAAGCTGGTTATCCGGGTCCTGAAAGACGATGCCCACTTTGCTCCTCAGATCCAGAAGGCTTTTTTTGTCGTAGGCATATTCCTTTCCTTTAAAAAACAGATGCCCTTTCTGAGGCTTTAAAATCCCTGTACAGCAGAGGAAAAAGGTGGATTTTCCACTGCCGTTGGCTCCCATAACGGCTATCTTTTGACCTTTTTTTATTTCCAGAGACAGTCCATTGAGAGAATGGCTGTTGTCATCGTCATAAGAATAATAAAGGTTCTCTGCTTTTAAGATAATATCTTGATTCATGAGAAAAATCTCCTCCATAAGGCAAAAATGAAAAGTGCAGTATCAAAGACGGCGATAGCGGCAATGATTTTTTTTCTGGGAGGCTGATTCTCTGACAGCACCTGAATTCTGCCATCGTAACACCGGGCTTCCATAGAGTCATAAAGTTTATTGGAGCGGGAGATAGCCCGCATCATAAGTACAGAGCCCAGCAGCCCGAAAGACTTTAAAGAAGTCCTGTAATCTTTATTTCCAAGACGGCAGTTCTGGGATGTGGTAATAGCAGAAGCTGTGTTCAGGAGAATAAAAATAAAACGATAGATCAGCAGCATCAGCTCAATAAGAAGACCAGGGCAGTGGAGTTTTCCCAGTACTTCCAGAATATCCGGCATAGGAGTGGTAAAGGACAGAAAATACAGGCAGGATACAGCTCCCAAGGCTGTCAGGATCAGCTGTACTGCATAAAAAAAAGAATCGGTACTTGCCGTCACATACCAGCTGCCGATTGGAATCGCAAAAAGATCCAGAGGGGCTTTTTTGATATTAAACATGATCGCTATTGTGCTTAGAAATAAAAAAGCCAGTGGTACAGTGAGAAACCTCAGATAACGGAAAACAGGGACCCCGCCTTTCCATACAGCAAGAATCCCTGTCACAGCTAAAACAATACATGCCACTGCAATGGAACGACTCATTACACAAATGCAAAGTGTAATCACTGCAAAGGCAAATTTTTCACCGGCATTTTCATAGCGAAGCTTTGAATTATAACAGAGCTTGTCTATGGTAATCACGGGAAACTCCTTCCTTTATTGTTCTTCATGTTTCATCCATTTTCTTCGTTCCACGAACCTGCCCATGATAAAGGCAATGATTCCCACACCGATACCGGTCTGGATACAAAAGAAAAGGCTTTCAACCTCTCCTGGCAGTTCTCCGCCAATGAGCCTTTCCAGAATAGGAGTGGCCCAGGGCTCATAGGAAGAATCCACCTCTTCTACTACCTGGCTGCCTGCATCATCGGAGCCTCCGAACTCAGCATCTTTTAAAGCAAAGAGAGGAACCAGAGCGATTAAAAAAATTAAGAGGATTCCCAGAAACACTTTCTTTTTCATGGCTTATTTTCCCTCCTTTATAAATCCGATAGTACGAAGCTCTGGCTTTGCATAGGTTTCCAGTCCCATGACGATGAGGACTGTAATAATCCCTTCAATGATGGCCAGAGGCACCTGGGTAGGAGCAAAAACCACAAGAAATTTCACCAAAGCGCCGCCTATGCTAGTATCTGCATGGTGAGCAAGAGCCATCTGTAAAGCGGTGATGCAGTATGTGAATAAGTCGCCTAAAGCGGCGGCCAGAAAAACACTGGCCCGCTTGTTCATCCCACTTTTGTTACAAAGTTTATATATCCCATAGGAAAGGAAAGGTCCTGCTATGGCCATGGAAAAGGTATTGGCCCCAATAGTGGTAAGGCCGCCGTGAGCCAGCAGAATGGCCTGGAACAAAAGAACGATCAGTCCCAGCACAGAAACAGCAGAGGGACCGAACAAAATGGCACCCAGTCCAGTTCCTGTCATATGAGAACAGCTTCCTGTTACAGAAGGGATCTTCAGTGATGAGATCACAAAGATAAAAGCGCCGGACATGGCCAGCAATGTGATCAGATTTCGGTGGTCATTTAAAGTTTTCTTTATGGACATGAAACCTGCGATCAAAAAAGGCAGGCACAGAACACCCCAGGCAATGCAAAAACCTCCGGGCAGATATCCCTCCATAATGTGCATGGCGCTGACATTGGGGACAATGCCGAAGGTGAGGGCAAAAGCCCCTGCCAGAGCCAGAATACGTTTTTCCTGTTTACTCATTTTCTTCTCCTTTCTGATAGTAAAATGTGATTTTTCCGCCGCAGTGCAATCTTGACACTTGACGGAGATTTTATTACAGGGCGAAAAAGTTCCCCTGCAATAAAAAAACCTGAGGGACGATTCCCACAGGCTACCAGAAGAACAAGAGGTATAGCAAAGCGAATTGAACTGCTATGAGCCAACCTGTTCTTACACGAGGCCATCGTTCGTAACCTGTGTAAATTTCGTGTACAAGGCAGGTCTTCTGACTCGGGTATCTTCATCGTATTTCAGCCTTCCCAGGTGATTTCCCAGTGACGCAGGTTTGCAGAAACCTTGCAAGAAATACAATTCCTCCCTTACAGCGGCGTGACCGTGTGAGCTTTCCACTCAGCTTTCCTATTCTCCTGCATTTTATGCAGGCACCTTTGTACATTCAATTCTGGATTTATTGTAGCATATACAGGATTTTTGTCAATAGGAATCAATCATTGCACGGGAAAGAATTCTATGCTAAGATGAGAAAAGATTGAGTGGAGATAAGACCGTTCATAATTCATAAGAGAAAGAAAATAGGGGAGAGTAAAGACATGAGTATTTCCATGATTGGAATCGACTACAAAAAGGCATCAGTAGATGTTCGGGCCCAGTTTTCATTTACGAAAAAAAATACAGTTGCAGCCCTGGAAAATCTGAAAAAAGAGCCGGGAATCCTGGGCTGTATTATTCTGTCTACCTGTAACCGTATGGAGATTTGGGCCAGTACTGGGGAAGACTGGAAAGGTTCTCTCTATGAATTTTTATGCAGAGAAAAAGAGAAGGATCCGGATGAATTCCGGCAGTATTTTGTTTCCAGAAAAGAGGAGGAGGCAGTAGAGCATTTGTTCTATCTTACCAGCGGCCTGAAATCCCAGATTCTTGCAGAGGACCAGATCATTACCCAGGTGAAAGATGCCCTGGCCCTTTCCAGAGAAGCTTACTGTACAGATAATGTTCTGGAGGTATTATTCCGCATGGCGGTTACTGCTGCAAAGAAAGTAAAGACCCAGGTAAGCTTTTCCAGAGCCAACAGCTCTGTGATCCACCAGGCTATAGAGCGTCTGGAAAATCAGGGATTTTCCATCCAGGGAAAAACCTGTATGGTTATTGGAAACGGCGAAATGGGGAAGGTAACTGCTCTGGCTCTTAAGGAAGCAGGAGCAGATGTAACGGTCACAGTGCGGCAGTACCGCAGCGGGATTGTGACAATCCCTCAGGGCTGCGACAGGATCAATTATGGAGAACGGCTGGAGTTTCTTCCAAAATGTGATCTGGCAGTCAGCGCTACAGCAAGTCCCAATTATACGCTGACTATGGAGCAGATTGAAAATGCAGAAATTCCCGGACATATTGTTCTTATCGATTTGGCAGTGCCAAGAGACATTGAGCCTTCGGCAGGGACCCTTAGTAATGTGACCTTATACGATATTGACAGTTTCAAGATCGATGCCGTATCCCCCAAGCTCCAGGCCAGCCTTGACCAGGCAGGGAAGATCCTTCAGGAGCAGCAGGAGGAGTTTTACAGCTGGTACAATGGCAGAGATCTGATCCCAAGGATTCAGGAGATCAAGGCAGATGCAGTAGAAGATCTGAACCTGCGTATCATGAAGATATTAAGGAAGACTCCCATGGAAGAGAAAGACCGGGAAAATCTTTTAAATGCCATTGACACAGCTGCCGGGAAAGTGGTCAACAAGATGATGTTCGGCCTGAAGGATTTTATGAAAGAAGAAGAGTTTATAAATTGTGTGGAAGGGTTGGAGAAGCTATATGAAGAGTAAAGAGAAAAAAATGTTTCCCCTCTTTGTGGACCTGACCCAAAAAAAAGTTCTGGTAGTAGGGGCAGGGAAGATTGCTTCCCGGAGAGTAAAAACCCTTTTGCCCTTTGCAGGGGAAGTGGCAGTAGAAGCCCCTGAGGCTTCTGAAGAGATCCTCAGCCTGGCCCGTCAGGGAGAGATCCTTTACAGAGAAAAGACCTATTCCAGAGAGGACCTTTATGATGCAGATCTGGTCATTGCGGCCACAGACAGCAAAGAAGTAAATGAAGATATTTACAGTGCCTGCAAATGTCTGGGAATTCAGGTAAATGTAGCCAGCGACCAGAATAAATGCGACTTTCATTTTCCAGGAATCCTGGAATACGAGGGTGTAGTCATAGGATTCAACGGAAGCGGAAAAGACCACAGGAAAGTGAGAGAGGTCCGGGAAAAAACCCAGAAGGTATTGCTGGGAGACAACATGGAGGTACAAGATGAAGAAAGTCATAATCGGCAGCCGTGAAAGCCGGCTGGCAGTGATCCAGAGTGAAATGGTAAAAAAATATATAGAAGAACACTCTCCGGAGATCCAGGCAGAGATCCTGACTATGAAAACAACAGGGGACATTATCCTGGACAGGACACTGGATAAGATCGGAGGAAAAGGGCTTTTTGTGAAAGAACTGGATAAGGCCCTTATGGAAAAGAGAAGTGACCTCTCTGTGCACAGCCTGAAGGATATGCCTATGGAAGTACCGGAGGAGCTGCCTTTGGTGGCCTATTCCAAAAGAGAGGATCCCCGGGATGTGCTGGTCCTTCCCAAAGGACAGGAAACCATGGACAAGAGGAAGCCTATAGGCTGTTCCAGCCTCCGGAGAATCCTTCAGCTGAAGGAGCTTTTTCCGGATATGGAATTTAAGAGCGTACGTGGAAATGTCCTGACCCGGCTGAAAAAGCTGGACAGCGGAGAATACAGCGCCCTGGTCCTGGCAGCAGCAGGCCTGAAGAGACTGGGGCTGGAAGACAGGATCAGCCGTTATTTTACTGTGGAAGAAATCATACCCGCTGCTGGCCAGGGAATCCTGGCAGTCCAGGGAAGGGCCGGAGAGGATTATTCTTACCTGGCAGATTTCCAGGATCCGGAGGCTGCCGCTGCAGCCAGAGCAGAGAGGGCCTTTGTCCGCTATCTGGACGGTGGCTGTTCTTCTCCCGTAGCGGCTCACGGACAGGTTCTGGGAGAGGAATTATTCCTCATGGGATTGTACTATGAGGAAGAAACAGGAAAATACATAAGAGGCAGCGAAAAAGGCAGAATTTCCTTGGCAGAGGAACTGGGGCTTTCCCTTGCCCGCAAGCTGCAGGAAACATACAGGAAAGAAAATCAGCAGTAAAGGAGCAGATAGATATGAGTACAGGAAAGGTCTGGCTGGTAGGCGCCGGCCCGGGAGATCCGGGCCTGTTTACCGTAAAAGGCAGAGAAATCTTACAGAACGCAGAGGTGGTAGTCTATGACAGCCTGGTTGGACAGGGAGTCTTATCCCAGATTCCCAAAGAGGCAAAAGCCATCAATGTGGGAAAACGGGCTTCTCATCACACTATGACCCAGGAGAAGATCAATCAGGTCCTGGTAGAAGAGGCAAAGAAAGGCTACCGTGTGGTCCGTCTGAAGGGAGGGGATCCTTTCCTTTTCGGAAGAGGAGGAGAGGAGCTGGAGCTTCTGACAAAGGAGCAGATTCCCTATGAGGTGGTGCCGGGAGTAACTTCACCTATTGCAGTGCCTGCCTATAACGGCATCCCTGTGACTCACCGGGACTATACTTCTTCCCTTCATATTATCACCGGTCACAAACGCCAGGGAGAAGCCTACGATATTGATTTTAAGGCACTGGTGGACACCAAAGGCACCCTCGTTTTTCTTATGGGAGTTACAGCCCTTCCGGATATCTGCGCCTCTCTTCTGGAGGCAGGAATGGATCCTCAGATGCCTGCGGCAGTTCTCCAGAAAGGAACGACTGCAGGGCAGAAAAGGATTGTTTCCACAGTGGCAGAACTGCCGGAAGAAGTAAAGCGGCAGGGAGTGGAAACTCCGGCGATTATTGTGGTAGGGAAGGTCTGTGCTCTGGCAGAGGAATTTGCTTGGTATGAAAATCTTCCTCTGGCCGGGTATAAAGTATTGGTGACCAGACCAAAAGATCTGATTTCCACCATGTCTGCCAAGCTTCGGACACTGGGTGCGGAAGTTCTGGAACTGCCTGCTATACGGACTGAGCCTCTGGAAGACCAGAGAGAATTGCATCAGGCCTTTAACGAGCTGGATACTTATGACTGGGCTGCTTTCACCAGTCCTACAGGAGTGAAGATATTCTTTGAAGAACTGCTGAAAACCGGAACAGATATCAGGAAGCTGGGAGGGATCCGGATTGCCGCTATCGGCAAAGGCACCGAGAAAGCTTTGAAAGAGAGAGGCTTGATCCCGGATCTGATTCCGGAAATCTATGACGGAGCTTCTCTTGGAAAAACCCTGAGAGAAGTCTGCCATGGGGAAGAGCGGATTTTGATCCCTCGTGCTAAGATTGGAAATCATGAAATCCTGGAGGAGCTGGAAAAGAAACCAGGCCTTCGGATCTCAGATATTGCCACTTATGATACCTTTTATGAAAAGCAGGAAATCATAGATGAGAAAAAAGAATTTGAACAGGGCGGGATAGACTGTGCGGTATTTACCAGCGCCTCTACAGTAAGAGGATTTGCAGCGGCCTGCCCGGATCTGGATTATACAAAGGTCACAGCGGCCTGTATTGGAAAACAGACAAAAGCAGCGGCAGACTCCTATGGAATGGAGACCTATATGGCCGAAAAAGCTACCATAGACAGTGTGCTGGAGCTGGTAATAAGATTAAAGGAAAAGGAGTGTTGACAAATGGACATGGGGATCAGACCCAGAAGACTCAGAGGGGGAGAAAGTTTAAGAAAGATGGTAAGAGAGACCAGAATGGATAAAAGCTCTCTGATCTACCCCATCTTTGTAAGAGAGGGAGAGAATCTGAAAGAAGAAATCGCTACTATGCCTGGACAGTACCGGTACAGCCTGGACCGGCTTCCCCAAAAACTGGAGGAATTAAAAAAAGCAGGAGTAGATAAGGTAATGTTTTTCGGTATTCCTGACCACAAAGACGAGGTCGGAAGCCAGGCATATGCAGAGGATGGAATTGTTCAGAAGGCTCTTCGGAAAGCGAGAGAAGAATTTCAGGATGAGCTATATCTGATCACCGATGTATGTATGTGTGAGTATACTTCCCATGGACACTGCGGCATCCTCTGTGGACACGAAGTGGACAATGACAAAACCCTGGAATATCTGGCCCAGACAGCTCTTTCTCATGCAGAGGCTGGAGCGGATATGGTAGCGCCCTCTGATATGATGGACGGAAGAGTCCGGGCTATCCGCAACATCCTGGATAAGAACGGCTACCGGGATATTCCCATTATGTCTTATGCAGTGAAATATGCCTCTGCCTTTTACGGACCTTTCCGTGATGCAGCAGGTTCTGCCCCGGCTTTCGGCGACAGAAAGAGCTATCAGATGGACTTCCATAACCGAAGAGAAGCTATTAAAGAAGCTCTTCTGGATGTAGAAGAGGGAGCGGATATTATCATGGTAAAGCCGGCAATGAATTATCTGGACATTATCCGGGAGGTAAAAGACCAGATCCATCTTCCGGTGGCATCTTATTCCGTCAGCGGAGAGTACGCTATGGTCAAGGCAGGAGCAAAGCTGGGATACATAGAGGAGGACCGGATCATCTGTGAGATGGCAGTCAGCGCTTTCAGAGCAGGAACAGATATTTATTTAACTTATTTTGCAGAAGAAATCGCAAAATTCTTAGACGAAGGGAGAATCGGATAATGACAAGATCAGAAGAGCTGTTTCAGAGAGCAGTGAAAAGAATCCCGGGAGGAGTAAACAGCCCGGTACGAGCCTTTGGTTCTGTAGATGAGGCTCCCAGATTTATCCAGGGAGCTGTGGGAAGCAAGATTTTTGATGTGGACGGAAACGCTTATACAGATTATATCGGTTCCTGGGGTCCTATGATCCTGGGGCATAATGATGAGCGGATAAAAGAAGCGGTGATCCGTGCCAGCGAGAACGGATTAAGTTTTGGCTGCGCTACAGAGCGGGAAGTAGAAATGGCAGAGTTTATCTGCGAGAGGATCCCTCATGTGGAAATGATCCGTATGGTAAATTCCGGTACAGAAGCAGTTATGAGCGCTATCCGCACGGCCAGAGGCTATACCGGCAAGAATAAGATTATTAAGTTCGCCGGCTGCTACCATGGTCATACGGACGCCATGCTGGTAAGTGCAGGAAGCGGCGTGATGACCAGCGGCGTACCGGACAGTGCCGGTGTGCCAAAAGGCTGTACCCAGGATACCATGATCGCAGTGTATAATGATCTTGACAGCGTGGAAAAATTAATGGCAGAAAGCCAGGACCAGGTGGCAGCAGTGATCGTAGAGCCGGTGGCTGCCAATATGGGTGTGGTTCCTCCTGAAGACGGTTTTCTTCAGGGTCTAAGAGATCTGTGTGACAAGCATAAAGCGCTGCTGATCTTTGATGAGGTGATTACCGGTTTCCGCTTAAGATTCGGGGGAGCGGCAGAATACTACGGAGTGACGCCTGACATGGTTACTTATGGAAAAATCATCGGCGCAGGCATGCCTGTGGGAGCCTACGGCGGAAGAAAAGAGATCATGGAAATGGTGGCCCCCAGCGGCCCAGTCTACCAGGCAGGTACATTAAGCGGCAACCCTATCGCTATGGCAGCAGGTCTGGCTCAGCTGAAAATCCTCTGGGAGGACCAGGATATTTATAAACGTCTCTTCCAGAAAGGAGAAATCCTCTTTGAGGGAATCCGGAAGATTTTTGCGGAGAAGGAAATCGGATATCAGGTAAATTCCGTAGCTTCTCTTGGAAGTATTTTCTTTACAGAAACCCCTGTGGTGGATTACCAGTCAGCTAAGACTTCTGACACGGCGGCTTTCTCAAAATATTTTGAATATATGCTGGAGCATGGAGTTCATCTGGCGCCTTCTCAGTTTGAAGCTATTTTCCTTTCTGACGCTCATACAGAGGAAGATATCCAGCAGTTCTTAGAACTATTAAACAATTATTTTTAGGTGAACTATGTATAACGATACCGTAATCGGGCTGGGAGTGATCCTTTTGTTCCTGGTGGGAGCGGGAGTCCTGAATCATTATGAAAAGAGAAATCGAAAGAAACTTTTTCTGGAAAGGATGATGGCTTCCTGGGGCAAGATCCCCCAGCGGGAATACAGTTATGATGAACTGGAGCATATATCCCAGTTTTTCCGCAAAAGAGAAAAAGAAGGCTTTTATATTGACGATATTACCTGGAATGACCTGGATATGGACAGGATATTTGCCCTGGTCAACCAGAGCATTTCTCCTATAGGAGACGAATATCTCTATGAGCTCCTGAGAAAGCCGGTTTTTGAGGAACGGGAATTACAAGAGCGGCAGAGACTTCTGGAATTTTTCTCAGAGAAAGAAAAGGAGCGGCACAAGGTACAGGCTCTTCTTGCCGGAATCCGAAAACCGGGAAATGTAAGCGTTTATGAGGCTGTCAGTGTAACGAAAGAGGTAGAGATCCAGGGAAAAGGATTCCAGATAGTTATGTGCGGCGCCTTTTTCCTTTCCCTTATGTTTTTTGCAGCCATGCCTTCGACGGGAATCTTTTGCTTCCTGGGAGTCTGCATTCTGAATATTATTACGTATTTCATGCGAAAGCAGGATATTGATCTGTATCTAACCAGTTTCCGCTGTGTGATCCAGCTTCTGGAGGCACAGAAAAATCTGGAAAAACTGAAGATTCCGGAGCTCGTCTCTTATATGGAAGAAGGAAAAAGATGCCGGAAAGAACTGCGGGCCTTTCAGAAGGGATCCTTTCTGGTCCTGGAGCAGAGCAGCACAGGGGGAGGGATGGAAGGGCTGATCATGGATTATATCCGTATGCTTACGCACATTGACCTGATTAAGTTTTCTACCATGATGAAGGCTATGCAGGAACATCAGGAAGAAATTTTGGGTCTGATGAAGATTTTCGGATATCTGGATGCCATGATCTCCATTGCGTCTTTCAGAGTAAGTCTGCCTTACTATAGCATACCGGAACTTGAAATGGCAGGCAAAGCTTATCTAAAGGTGGAAAACCTGTACCATCCGCTGCTTTCTCATCCTGTGGCCAACGGCATAGAGGCAGAGAACGGGATTTTGGTAACTGGCTCTAACGCCTCGGGAAAATCCACTTTTCTGAAGAATATAGCGGTAAATACCATTTTGGCTCAGACTATCTATACTGTTACAGCTTCTGAATACCAGGCGCCTTATTTTAAAGTTATGACTTCCATGGCTCTTCGGGATGATCTGGAAAGGGGAGAGAGCTATTTTATCGTGGAAATACGTTCCCTGAAAAGGATTTTAGATGAGACAGAAAAAGAAGGCTGTCTTTTATGTATCATTGATGAAGTCTTAAGAGGGACGAACACGATTGAAAGGATTGGTGCATCTTCCAGGATACTGGCGGGTCTGGACAGGGAGCATGTGCTGCCCTTTGCAGCTACCCATGATATTGAGCTGTCTTATATTCTGGAGGACCTGTACGAAAACTATCATTTTGAGGAAGAAGTAAAGGAACATGAGGTAGTCTTTAATTATCTGCTGAAGAAAGGCAGAGTGACCACCAGAAATGCCATACGCCTTTTGGAAATGACGGGATATCCGGAAAACCTGTCAGAAGAGGCAAAAAAAGCAGTGGCAGATTTTGAAGAGACAGGAATCTGGGAGAAAGTACAAAAATTCTGAGACATGCTGTAAATATAGAAGAGAAAAGGCAGGAATCCACCGGAAACTGTCAGACTGTTTTCCTTGACGGAGAGGCCGGATGTTGTCATAATAGAAGATGTCAAAAGACAATGCTGTCTTTTCTTTTTACTTTTTGTTTTTATTTCTTCAATCAGCGTGTCTGCTGGAAACTCAAAGACTAAATCATCATTCGCTGTGAGAAAACAGAAGATGGGAGTGATAAAAGAAAAAAGAACCCGTTCTAAATCTGCACAGGCAGACATTTCTCGTTTATCGCAGCGGTGCATAAACGTCTGATTTATGACCATGGAAAGCACAGTCTTCGAGTTTACCATTGGGTTGGAGCTGCGGATACGCAGCTCCATTTGCACAATATGGGGACTGCCGCATAAGCAGAAATCTGCTTTATGCGGCAGTCCTTTCCTGTTATTTTAGCAGCATCCGTTTCCGCATCCGTTGCCACATCCGCACAGGAGCAGTAAGATCAGGATCAGACAGCTAGAGTCGCTGCATCCGTCATTACCGCTGAAGGTATTGCCGTTTCCACAGCAGCTCAATAAAAGCAGAATCCAGATGATGCAGCTGCATCCGCCGCCGAATAAGCCACGGCTCATGCCTCCTCCGCAGTTATCGTCGCAACCGCAACCACAATTTGTAGCAGCTAAATCACTCATGAATGTTTCCTCCAAAAATATTGTTTACACTTACATACTATGCATTGGGAAAAAAAGGGTGCAAAATATTTCAGGGAGAAGACAGAGAAACAAATACCTGATACACATCTAAAAGTCCGTACCCCCATTCCCGGTTTGGATAAAGATTATCTCCCCGTCTTTGGGCTCCCCGGATGAAGAGGGATTTCATCTCCTCACTGTTAAAGATCCTGGAGGGAGTCCGATTCATACCCCATTCCATGACCAAAGCACTGGCTCCTGCGGTAATTGCAGCAGCAGCAGACGTACCGGTAATCGTGGTGTAGCGCTGTCTCGGAGCAGGGGCAAAAACATTTACTCCCGGAGCAGCAATATCCGGCTTGATCTGTCCTGTTCTTGTATAACCCCGGCTGGAATTCAGATAGAGACTGTTGTTGTATGCATTGTAGGCGGCTGTTGTGATTACAGAGAGAGAAGTGCCGGGGGAGGTAATGGTGGTATCAGGATTAGGCTCCAGAAAAGTCACATCCGGATTTGAAAAACCAGTGATCGGAAGCCAGATATGATAGCTGCCGCTGTTGTAGTTTCCTGTATACACACGGATTTTCCAGGATCCGGGAGTTGGATCTGTGAAACGGATAAAAATAAGCTGGCTTCCGGAAACTGTCTGGATGATTTCAGAACTGACAAAAATTTTGGTATTTTCCAGGATAAAAGAAATATTTTCACTGTAGCTGAGTCTGGGAGGAATCTTCTGGACCACCTCCCCTAAAGGGGATTCAAAACCAACCGCATAGACTTCCGGAGGCTGTCCCCAAAGTTCAGCGCAAAATCCCCGGGTGCCTTCCTTTACCAGAATTTCCACAGCGTTATACTCTGTAGAGTTTAGAGCAGTACCATAGTAGTGGTGAGCTCTTCCGGCTTCATTGCCTGCAGCGGATACGCCGATAATGCCCCGGAACTGATTTGTGACAGACAGCATGGAGTCCAGTGGAGAATCCCCAGAATGAGCACCCTGGCTGGTGCCAAGCCCCAGACAGATTACCAGAGGTTTTAACAGCTCTTCCGAGAGCCGGATGAGATAACGGATGCCGGCCATGATGTCCGTCATCTGATAGGCAGGAGCGTCTCCTGTAACATAAAAAAGAGACTTTAAGTATTCCTTGGCAGGCTTCAGCTTGACTGCTGCGATCATTGCCTGGGGAGCGGCTCCAGCGAAGTCATTTTCAGGAAGGGCAGTACCGGCGGCAATCCCGGCAAGAGCCGTACCATGGCCGATTTCGTCCTGGCTGGGAACCAGAGAATAAGGATCCTCCAGTGCCAATGCCTGATTAATTTCCTGCCGGGTATAGACACTTCCATATTCCAGATCGTAGGGCGGTGTGCCGGTCTGAACCGTCTGGTCCCAGAGACCGTATATACGGCTGCTGCCGTCACTTCTTCTAAAAGCCGGATGAGTATAGTCAATTCCCGTATCAATAAATCCCAGGATAATATCCTGGCCGGTAAGTTTCAGTACCGGCTGGTTCTGTACCTGGGTAATCCCTGCTGCATCCAGATTTACCGTGTCCAAAAGTGTGTAGAGCTTGGGCACAGTGGCATAAAAAAAGCCCTCCTCAAAAAAAGCGGCAAAGGACCGCTCAGAAAGGGGATAATGGATCATCCCGTAATACTCATTAAAGACTTGTGCGCCCTGTTCCCGATATTGATTGAGAAAACAGGGAAAATAAGGGACGATGACATCTGCGTACTCTTCGGAAAGAATCATTTCTCGTATAGATGGCATAAAAACTCCCATGTTTTTGGCTCTTCATTCTTTTCAATCTATGAATGTTCCCTGAAAATCTTGACTGGAACCAGGGAGATTTCCCAAGAATATGATATAGAAAAACAAAGGTGTATCTGAGAAAGTTCATGAGGGAATTAAGTGGTAAGGGAATCGGAGTGGCTGTTTTAGATACAGGCGCTTTTCCTCATATAGATTTTGGCAGCAGGATCTGGGCCTTTCGGGATTATATCCATGGACGGGAACAGGCCTATGATGATAACGGACATGGCACCCATGTGCTGGGAATACTGGGCGGGAGCGGGGCTGCCTCTGGCGGGAAATACAGGGGTACAGCGTCTGGCTGCGGCCTCATTCCCATTAAAGTTTTAGATGAAAAAGGAAACGGAAATAAGGAAAAGGTTATCCAGGCACTGAAATGGATTGAAGAAAATATGGAACGCTATCATATCCGGATTGTAAATATTTCTGTAGGGACTACCCAGGGGAAAGGACATGAGGACCTGATAGAGGCAGTGGAAGAAGCCTGGGATAAAGGACTGGTGGTTGTGGCTGCAGCAGGCAATATGGGGCCGGGAAAAGGGAGCATTACAGCTCCGGGCAGCAGCCGGAAGATCATTACAGTAGGCTCCTCCGATATGCTGGTACGTAATCAGGGAATATCCGGAAGAGGCCCTACGAAAGACTGCATCAGCAAGCCGGACATTGTGGCTCCGGGAAATGAGATTATTTCCTGTTCTAATAAAAATTGTCCTTATCCCTACACCAGAAAAAGCGGTACTTCTATGTCTACCCCTGTTGTATCCGGGGGAATCGCACTGCTTCTAGAAAAATATCCGGAGCTGACCAATCTGGAAGTGAAAAAACGGCTGAGGGCTACAGCAAAAGACCTGGGCTATCCCCATAATCTTCAGGGTTGGGGACTTTTTCAGCTGCAAAACTTTTTGAAAATGCCATAACTGCTGGTTATGGACATTATTAAAGTTGAAAAATTTATTGACAGGCTTTGTATAATTGTATACAATGATACAAGCAGTTCTATATAGTAGCGTATGAAACTATGATTTTACAGAGAATGAGGAGTGAGAGAAATGATTGACAGAGCTGTGCGTATGAATTATCACACGAACCTGCTGGAGCTGGAGGAGCATATGTATCCTCTGGTGGATGTAGAAAAGCCTAATGTATTCCGGAACCTGTTTCCTTATACAGAGGTACCGAAGATTGCTTTTAACGACAGGATCGTACCTCATCATATGCCCGATGATATCTGGATTACAGACACCACCTTCCGTGACGGACAGCAGTCCAGAGCCCCCTACAGTACAGAACAGATCGTAAAGATTTATGAATATCTCCATAGACTGGGAGGACCTAACGGAAAGATCCGTCAAAGCGAATTTTTCCTCTACAGCAAAAAAGACCGGGATGCAGTATATAAATGTCTGGAAAAAGGCTATAAATTTCCCGAGGTTACAAGCTGGATAAGAGCAAGCAAAAAGGATTTTGAACTGGTAAAAGATATTGGTCTGAAAGAAACGGGAATCCTGGTCAGCTGTTCTGACTATCATATTTTCTATAAAATGAAGATGACCCGCCGCCAGGCTATGGAACATTACCTCAGCGTAATCCGCGACTGCCTGGAAATCGGCATCAGTCCCAGATGCCATCTGGAGGATATTACCAGGGCAGATATCTATGGTTACGTAATTCCTTTCTGTCTGGAACTGACAAAGCTGATGGAAGAATATTCCATTCCC
>UQSX01000030.1 GCA_900543715.1 uncultured Blautia sp.
CGGTAAAAATGGATAACACACTGGTTCCTTCTTCAAAAGAAGAAATCGAAACTACCATCAGTGCTCTGATCTCTCTTCTGGAACAAGGCACCGGCAATCCGCCAGGTTCCCTGAACTTTCTGAAGAGCTAGGGATAAAAAGAAAGAGCTGCCCTGCTAAACTTTAACTGTTCAGCGGGACAGCCCTTTCTCTATTTTCATATCTTTTTATTCTTCAAAAAGTCCTTTCAGCACTTTCACGCATCCCTCTACACCCAGGGTTGCTGAGTCAAGGACGATATCATAGTTTTTCTTATCATCCCATACTCTTCCTGTGTTTGCCCGAAAATAGGCAGCTCTCTTTTTATTATAATACTTCCTGGTGGAATCTATGTTCTGAGGGTCAATTCCATACTCTTTTTCAATCCTCTTCTTAACTGCCTGCTCATCACTGGAATAAATGAAGACCTTTGCCACACCTCTTTGATTTTTCAGTGCATATGCGGCACAGTGTCCCATAAAAATCCCCGGTCCATTCTGGGCCAGACGTCTGATCTCAAGCTGCTCGTCCAAAAATACTTTTCCCTCTTCCGGCAGCATGTTAGCATCCCCTGCCTGAACACGATTCATAAGGAAAAGAGAATACATCAGGCTTCCTGTAGCCTTCTCCTCATACTGATCAATCCGCTCTACAGAAATACCACGTTTCTGGGCTACAGTTTCAAGGATTTCCCGTCCGTAGCAAGGCACATTGCAGACCTTTGACAGTTCTTTTCCGATAGTCGATCCTCCACTTCCATATTCTCTTTCAATTGTAATATATCGATATTTCATCCTTATACCTCCTCTATCTTCTAACAGTTAAGCCACATCCGTTGATTAATTCTCACAAATATAATAATGGCTTCCTGTTGATTGTTCATCACTATAGTATTATAATTTAAAAAAGCGATTACAACAATAGACACAGGTTTTTATTTGTGGCTTATTATACATTTTTCAAAAATTGTGGTATAAAGGAGCAGTGCCAAAAGATGAAACAGCATTCAAAACAGGATCTGCGGTTTATAAAAAATGAAAATCTTATACGTGAAACCTTTCGAAAGATGATCTGCGAAATGGATTATTCCAAAATCTCCATTAAAGAGCTTACCCAGAGAGCTCAGATCAACCGAAAAACTTTTTATCTCCACTATTCTTCTCTGGATCATCTTCTGGCTGTACTGCAGCTTGAAATTATGGACCCTGCTGTCCAGATGATAGCAGAGACAAGTTTTCCGGAAGATATAGAGATCATTATCTGGAGAAGCTTTAAAATCATGGCCTCCCTAGATAATGTGGACAAAATTGTCCTTTCTACAAAAGGAGACTTTCCGGAAAAAAAGAGCCCTTCCGATCTGATCCAGGAGCAGCTGTTCAAAAAATATGACCATATTGCGAAATACGGGCCTTTTGAGAGCAGCCTTATCATCACCTATTTTTCTGTCTGTCTGGGTGTGATCTTCCGTCAATGGGAAGCCAATGGCCAGCAGATCCCTATGGAAGATATGATTCCTTTGACTACCAATTTGATCCTTCATGGAATGGAGGGGGTGGGGCTTGTTCAGGAAGATATGTCCAAACAGAAAGTATGACTTTCATACATGATGCTTCATTAACTTCTATATCTGTTTGAGCACCTCACTAATATCTCCTTCTATGCACACAGCCCTCTTACTTAGCTCATTAGGTACAGCAGCATCTCCATAATTTATACAGGCATATTCTGCCTTGGGATTCTGTGCCGTCATCTGCCAGAAAGGATACTTGATGATCACTGGGGTGTTATATCCCACCCCCAGCTCCAGAAACAGGATTTTCTTTCCCTGATGTTCTCGGATATACCTGCTGTACCGCTCCGATGCTTGATACCAGCCTTTATCCTGAACAAAGGTATCATCGGAACGAAGGTTCATGGTAAGGGGCTTTCCGCAATGAGGGCAGCGGGGCACCAGTTCCGTGGGAATCCGCATCTGTTTCTGCTGCCGGACCATTTCACTGATGACCTCCTCATTATCCCAGGTCTCCTGGCAGCAGGGCTCTGAGCACTGGAACAGTCCGTAGTCTCCCTGGGTATAAAAAAGCCGTTCTTTCTCAAATCCCGCTTTCTGAAAGCAATGGTCCACATTAGTGGTCAGAACAAAGTAATCTTTCTCTTTCACCAGCTCCAGCAAGTTTTCATACACCGGCTTGGGCGGGTCCATATACCGGTTCAGATAGATATACCGGCTCCAATAGGCCCAATGTTCCTCCAGGGTTTCATAAGGGTAAAAGCCCCCGGAATACATATCATGAAAACCATACTTTTGAGCAAAATCTGAAAAATATCTCTGGAATCTCTCTCCGGTATAGGAGAATCCCGCAGAGGTAGAAAGCCCTGCTCCTGCACCGATGATCACTGCCTCCGCTTCCTCCAGCGCCTTCCTGAACCTCTGGATTTTCTGAAAATCCGATTCTTCCTGATCTTTTCTTAATATATTTGGAAACATCATTCCCTACCTCCCAGTCTTTTCACTGCAGATACCGGACACTGCTCGAAACAGCTTCCGCAGTGAAGGCAGTGCTCCTGCTGTATCCGGTAAGGCTGCCCGGCCTCTATACATCCCTGAGGACAGTGCTCCATACAGGCCCCGCAGCCGATACAGTCCTCTGTGATCTGATACCCTTTCAGTGTAACATTACCCTGTCCTATTGTATAGCTTTCCCGGAAGATTGGCCGGACTCCCAGGTTAAAGTACTCTATAGCCCCGTCTCGGATTTCAAATACAATACCGATTTCTCTTGTATTTCCCGGATATACATTGGCTAGATAGGGCTGCTCCTGAAAAATCTTCTCTATCCAATGGTCCTGTTCATCCCGGGGCGCCGGCAGTGCCTTTGCGCTTAAACGTATCATCTCCTTGTATCTGGTATAAGCCAGTATCTGTACCCTGCCGTCTTCCAGAAGCTCCCGGCAGAAATCTTTTCCCCGGGCAGTGAAAAAATACAGAGCATCTGGTTCATAATGGATGGCGCTGATATTTCTTATCTGAGGATTCCCCTGGGAATCCACTGTGGCAAAAGCCAGGACTCCCACATATTGTAATTTTTTTAAACATATTTCTGCGTTCATTTGTTATCCTCCATATATACAACAATTTTTCCGTTGACTATTCCCATATCCTGGGCCATACAGGCCTCTCTGATCAAAGAAAATGGAAATGTCTTCCCAATGGGAGGTTTCAGCCTATGGGAATCCAGAAAATCAAAGATCTGGTCCATTACTTTTTGGCTGGGCCAATTGCTGTGAAATCCTGTGAGATAAACTCCGTTAGGGATAAATTTAATCGGGTCAAAAAACTTTATGCCGTAAACTCCCCCCAGAACTCCCGTGTTACAGACAATTCCGCCTTTTTCCACACAGTTCAGCGTATCTCCAAGAGTCTTGGGCCCCACCAGCTCCAAGGCTTTTGTCACCCCGGTAAGGGTTCCCGTCAGCTTTCCTGTATCTAATACTGCCTGATCTGCCTCTTTCAGAAGTGGCAGCTTCTCTTCTCTGTGAGCGGTTGCAATAACCTTACATCCCAGAGCCTTCCCAATCTGTACAGCGGCATAGCCTAAAGCGCAGGTAGCCCCTCGAATGAGCAGAGTATCTGAGGGCTTCAGGTCCAGCCCTTCAAAAAGAGAACCCCAGGCGGTAAAATAGGTCTCTGGAACAGCTGCAAGCTCCTTCCAGGAAAGTGAGGAGGAAATGGGAAATACATGATGTGCAGGCAGAAGTGTATACTCTCCATAACTACCGTTAAAGCTCCGGCCCATACCTCCCATTAGGGCTGCAACCTTCTGTCCTTTTTGAAAGGAACTGTCCGAGGGATCTGCAATCTCTCCCACACATTCGATTCCGGGGATTACCGGCTTCTTAATATAATCTGCCTGGATTTCTCCCTGTCTCAAAATCTGCTCCGAATGATTCATTCCAAAAGCCTTTACTTTTACCAGAACCCAGCCTGGACAGACCTTTGGCACCGGACATTTGGCAAGTCTTATATCTTCTCCTTTGGTAGGTTCTGTCAGAACCACCGCTTTCATCGTTTCAGGAATCACTGCTTAGACCTCCTTCCAGCACTGAGGGTCTGCTTCATAAAAATTTCCGTTTCTGCCGCTGGCTACTGCCGGGCAGCCTCTGCACCAGGCCAGGAGCTCACATTTGGAACATTTTTCAAATTTTCCATAGTCTCGGTAATTCTCCATCTGACAGATCCAAACATCGGCAAGACGGTCCTGGAATACATTTCCCACTTTACTGTTCTGCACCCTCCTGCAGGCATAAATATCTCCATCAGGAAGAATGGTCAGATGACAGTTCCCACAGTTGCAGCCTCCATATATCATGCCATCCTGGGCGTTTTCTGGAATCCGAAAAGCTCCTGTCTCATATTCGTACAAAGTCCAGAGATGGTCTTTTTTATTGAAAAAGGTCTGGCACCCTGCTGCTTCATATTCTTTGAACTTTTTATCACAGTCTGCCAGAAGCTGACGGTAGCGCAAAGGTTCTATTCCTACCTCTTTTTCCTCGCTGGTTGGACAGTATCTGGCAAAGGCAAAGACATTGGCTCCGGCTTTTACCACAGCGTCAATAATATCCGGGATTTCATCAATATTTGTACCGGATACCGTAGTCATGATCACACTGCGGATACCGGCTCTGTTAATACAGCCGATTTTTTCCAGCGTGATGTCAAAAGATCCTGGCTTCCGAAACCAGTCATGAGTTTCTCTCATGCCCTCCAAAGAAAGCTGATATTTCTGACAGCCGTATTCCTTCAGTTTCTGACAGACCTCATCGTCTAAATGAAAAGGATTTCCCATAATTGTAAAAGGAATCTCATGTTCCTTTAAAAGACCTAAAAGCTTCCAGAAATCAGGATGAAGAATAGGGTCCCCTCCTGTAATGTAAAAATAAGGCAGCCGGTCATAGACCCGGCAAAAATCCAGACAGTTATAAAAAGTCTCCTCCATCTGCTGCCAGTTCATAGAGTCCAGCTTTTTGCAGTTATCTTCTGAAAAAATATAGCAGTGCTTGCAGCGCTGATCACATTCATCTGTAATATGCCACTGAAAAGAAAAATACTGTTTCATAATTTCCAACCTCTCTTCCATCTGTTGATATCCAAAACCTGTAAAGGACCCAACAGCTCTTTTTCCACTTTTGGTAAAATCTATATAAAGATGTCATGGACCAGGAATCTCTCCCCAAATCCTGATAACATTCCATTTCTTCTAAATATTGTAAGGCAGAGCTGCCTTTTTACCCTATTGCCATTCTTGGACGTTTTTTCTTACAGGGATAACATTTTTTGTAAAAAAGGCAGCTCCGGGAATCCACCTGGAATTCCTTTAAAGTTTTCAGAAACAGACAGCCTTACTTATCGCCGGCTCCGCAGGCTGTTCCGAAAGCAGCTGGCTTTTCTTCCGTCTTGTCTCCGGCTCCGCAGGCTGTTCCGCAGGCAGCTGGCTTCTCCTCAGGCTTGTCTCCGGCTCCGCAGGCTGTTCCGCAGGCGGCTGGCTTCTCTTCCGGCTTGTCCCCAGCTCCACAGGCTGTTCCGCAAGCAGCAGCGGGAGCTGCCTCTTTCTTTTTGTTCCATCCGAAAAGATTTGAAAGTGCCATAATTTTTTACCTCCATTTATGTTTGTCAAAAGGTTTTCCCCTTTGCGATTATTATTGTAACAAGAAAGATTACATTTCAAAAGTACGCACAAATCTATTACTTAGTTACTTTTTGGTAACCAGTATACTGTATTATTAGCTGGTTAAAATTCTTACTTGACAAAAAGGTATCCTGCACTATAATCAGAATGTAACATTCAATTCGAAACTATTGGGATAAGGTGATGAAATGCTGACAAAAGAAGAATTGCCGGCCTGTCCTGTGGCCACTACGGTCCAGCTCATAGGCAGTAAGTGGAAATTATTGATACTGCGGAATCTCATGGCGCGTCCCTGGCGTTTTAACGAGCTCCGCAGAGATCTGGAAGGGATCAGCCAGAAGGTCCTTACCGACAGTCTCCGGGCTCTGGAGGAAGACGGGATCATTACCAGAACCGTCTACCCGGAAGTCCCTCCCAGGGTGGAATATGCCCTCTCTCCTCTGGGGGAATCCATGCGTCCTATCCTGGACGCCATGGAAGAATGGGGGACAAATTACAAAAAAAGGATGGCCGGCGAAAGCTGACCATCCGATCATCAACCGGGAATCCATCGCGCAAATGAAACTCGTAGGATAGAGATTAATTTCTCTTCTCTGCGAGTTTTTTATAAGCACTCTTCTCTTGACAAATCTTATTCTGCGCCATATAATAACATTGTTATATGACACTGTTACATGGAGGTGCTATGGAGGAAAAATCATCTATCACACTAGGAAATATTTTGCAAGCCGCCATGGAAGAATTTTCTGACAAAGGCTTTCTTGGCGCATCCCTGCGTCAGATCGTAAAAAAGGCCGGCGTTACTACTGGGGCGTTCTACGGATATTTTTCCAGTAAAGAGGCTTTATTTACTGCCATTGTGGAACCTCATGCGGCCGCCCTTATGGGGAAATTTATGGGAGCCCAAATCTCTTTCGCTGAGCTGCCTGAAGAGCAGCAGCCAGATCACATGGGGGTGGAGTCTTCATACTGTGTCCACTGGATGGTGGATTACATCTGCCAGCACCGAGAACCAGTAAAGCTGCTGCTCTGTCGGTCTGAAGGCACAAGCTACGAGCATTTTGTCCACAACATGGTTGAGATTGAAGTAGAATACACGATGAAATATATGGAAGTCCTCCGCCGCCTTGGAAAAGACATCCCGGAGCTGGATGAGCAGATGTGCCATATCATTGCCAGCGGTATGTTTAACGGGATATTTGAGATCGTGGTACACGATATGCCAAAAGATAAAGCTCTGCGCTATGTAGATCAACTGCGGGATTTTTACACAGCGGGATGGCTGAAATTGATGGGGCAATAGCCCCCATCTTTTTGCGCGATAGTTAGTGTTATCTAACTTAATATAGATATTATAACTAAAAAGGAGGTATCTTTTTGAAAACAAAAAAGCAAAGCAGTCTGTCTCGCATCTTAGGTTATGCAGGCGGGCACAGAAATTTCACTCTGCTGGGCTGTATCCTCTCTGCCCTGTCTTCGGTACTGGGATTAATCCCTTATGTATGCGTCTGGCTGGCGGCAAAGAATGTACTGGAGGTATGGCCCGTTCTTGACGGGTTGTCCGGTCTGGCCCACTGGGGCTGGACGGCGGTATGGACTGCTATTGGCAGTATCGTCCTGTATTTTGCGGCGCTTATGTCTACTCATATCGCTGCCTTTCGTACGGCCAGGAATATTCGTCATGCCGCTATGGCCCATGTGCTAAAGCTTCCCCTGGGATTCTTTACAGGAAATCAGTCGGGGCGCCTGAGGAAACTTATTGATGATAATGCCGGCCTTACTGAAGACCTGCTGGCTCATAAACTCCCTGATCTGGCAGGAACCCTGGTCACTCCCATTGCTGCTATTGTAATGCTGTTCCTCTTTGACTGGAAAATGGGGATTTTGTGCCTGCTTACCATGATGCTTGCGCTCCTTTCTATGTGTCTGATGATGGGCGGCAGGAATGCAGGCTTTTTCCATCGGTATCAGAAAGAAATTGAGCGTATGAGCGGCGAGGCAGTAGAATATGTCCGTGGTATTCCTGTGGTAAAAATGTTCCAGCAGACAGTCTATTCCTTCAAGGCTTTTTATACTGCGATCAAGGATTACAGCGATCTGGCCAGCCAGTATGCCATGAGCTGCCGTGTCGGGCAAACCTGTTTCCTGACTTTTATTAACGGAGCCTTTGCCCTGCTGATCCCTGCGGCGCTGTTTCTTGCCTCTGGAAGAGATATAAGGACAGTGCTGGTAAACTTTATCTTCTATGCTCTGTTCGCACCCGCCTGTGGTCAGATGATCAACCGGATTATGTATATGAGTGAGGCTGTCATGGAAGCTGATGAAGCCGTAGGACGTCTGGATGAAATTCTCAGTCAGAAACCAATGGCAGAGCCAAGCACAATGAAACGCCCTGCAGATGCTGCTATATCCTTTGACCATGTAACCTTCACTTATCCAGGCTCAGACTTCCCGGCTCTGGATGATGTATCCTTTACTGTCCGCCCCGGCCAAGTAACGGCTCTGGTGGGACCATCCGGAGGCGGCAAGACCACCGCTGCCAGTCTGATTCCCCGTTTCTGGGATACAGACAGTGGAATCGTTGCTATTGGCGGCGTCAATGTCCGGAACATGGATACCGAAGACCTGATGAAACAGGTGGCCTTTGTCTTTCAGGATACCCGGCTTTTTAAAGAAAGCCTGTTGGAAAATATCCGCGCGGCCAGGCCAGATGCTTCCAAAGAAGAGGTTCTGGCTGCTGCCCACGCCGCCCAATGTGATGACATTCTGGAAAAACTGCCACAAGGTCTGGACACCGTGGTTGGAACGAAAGGCATCTATCTCTCCGGCGGTGAGCAGCAGAGGATTGCTCTGGCCCGTGCCATCTTAAAAGACGCATCTATCATCGTACTGGATGAGGCTACCGCTTTTGCTGATCCTGAAAACGAGCATCAGATTCAGAAAGCATTTGAGGTGCTGACAAAGAACAAAACTGTATTAATGATCGCACACAGGCTGTCTACCGTACGGGATGCGGATTCTATCATCGTCCTGAGCGGCGGGAAAATTGTCGAACAAGGCAGCCACGAAAGTCTGCTTGCGCTGCATGGTACCTATACTGCCATGTGGGAGGATTACCAGCGCAGTGCCCAGTGGAAGGTTGGAAAGGAGGAAGCGGTATGATAAAAAGATTACAGCACTTGTTTGCGCTCAGCGAAAAAGGGGCAAAAGATCTGGTGAAAGCTGTCATTTGGTGCTTTGTGTGCAACTTAAGCCTGATGTTTCCGGTAGGAGCCGTCCTGTTTACAGTGCAGCATCTTTTGAATTCCATGGAAAACGGGAGCAGTCCTATGGAGGGATTCTGGATCTATGCAGGCTTTGGTGTGGCAGTTCTGATACTGATGTTCGTTCTTCATTGGTTCCAGTATGCTTCACTGTATCTGGCAACCTATAAAGAGAGCGCCAACCGGCGTGTAAGTCTGGCGGAAACCTTGCGCCGGCTTCCTTTAAGCTTTTTCGGAAACCGGGATTTAAGCGACCTGACCTCCACCATGATCGCAGACTGTTCCAGCTTAGATCAGATGTTTTCTCACTATGTACCCCAGTTGTTCGCCTCCATTTACTCCACTCTTGTGATCGGTATCGCCATGTTCCTCTGCGACTGGCATATGGCACTGGCTGTACTGTGGGTAGTGCCAGTGGCAATCCTGCTCACAGCAGGGAGCAAGAAAATCCAGGATTCCTTCGGCACAAAGAATATTTTAAACAAACGGGCAGTAGCCGACTGCATCCAGGAGGGACTGGAAACCATACGGGACATCAAAGCCTGCAGCCGCCAGAAAACCTATATGGAAAAGCTGGAGAAAAGGCTGGAGGCTATGGAGAAAGGTTCCATCCACTCAGAACTGGCAACCGGTGTGTTCGTTTGCTCTGCGCAGGCTTTTCTTCGTCTGGGACTGGCCACTACCATCCTAACCGGCGGAGCACTCCTGGCAGCCGGAGAACTTTCTTTCCTTTATTTTCTGGGTTTTCTCTTTGCCGCCGCAAGGCTTTATGATCCGCTGGGACTGGTATTACAGAATATCGCCGCTACTTTTAATACGAAACTGCAGATCGAGCGGATGCGTTCCATTCTGGAACAGCCGATGCAAGAGGGGACAGAAAACTTCACCCCAAAAAACTACGACATTACATTTGACCATGTATCTTTTGCTTATAAAGAAGGGGAGGGTGTGCTGAATGATGTGAGTTTTACCGCCAGACAAGGTGAAGTTACTGCCCTCATTGGACCATCCGGTGGTGGAAAATCTACGGCCTGCAAACTGGCAGCCCGGTTCTGGGATGCTTCAAGCGGCAAGGTATCTCTGGGCGGTATAGATGTGTCCGGTGTAGAACCGGAAACGCTATTAAAATACTACTCCATGGTATTCCAGGATGTGGTTCTGTTTAGAGATACGGTGATGGAAAATATCCGACTGGGACGCCGTGGTGCTACAGATAAGGAAGTAATCGCAGCTGCCAAGGCTGCCCGGTGCGACGAATTTATCCAAAAGCTCCCACAAGGCTATCAGACCATGATCGGAGAAAATGGCTCCACCCTCTCCGGCGGTGAACGGCAAAGAATCTCCATCGCACGCGCTCTGCTTAAGGACGCGCCTGTAGTCCTGCTAGATGAGGCCACTGCCAGCCTGGATGTAGAAAACGAAAGCGCGGTCCAGGAAGCTCTCTCCCGCCTGCTTCAAGGCAAGACAGTGCTGGTCATCGCCCACAGAATGCGTACTGTGGCCGGTGCCGACCATATCATTGTACTGGAAAACGGCCATGTAACCCAGCAGGGTACCCCAAAAGATCTAATAGAACAAAACGGTCTTTATCGACGTATGGTAGAACTTCAAAGAGAAACGTCACAGTGGAAACTGGTAATGTAATAACAACTCTCACTATCAAAAATTCAATAGGAAGCAGCTCGTATGATAAAAGAAATCTTTTTTCATGCGAGCTTTTTCTTTCAGCTCACTACACATGGGACTTTCACCCTTAAGTCCGCTTTCGTATCTCCCTTCATTTCTCTTTACGGACCACAGACCAAGTCTCTCATCCGGCATACACTCCTGTCTTCATCACCCATTCGCCACTCTTTTCTGCATTCTCCACACATTTGTCGGGAGAAAGATTCAGTTATATTTCTCCTTGTATACTTGTGAATAATGTTCGAAAATCATTTCTGTTATATTAAAAGATGGTTCCCCTTTTCGTATAGAAGCATGCCGATTTTACCAGACAACGTCCCGATTATACCAGGATTCCCCAGAGCAAGGAATCCTGTTTTACAATGAGCCTGTAAAGAAGCTCAGAGTCAGGAACGGAAGAGAGGAGGAAGAAGACCTGGATAAAAATGAAAAAAACAAAAAGAAGCTGTTCTACAGGGAGGCCATAGGTGCGGCAGGGCTTTTGCTGATCCTGGCGGCGGATATTTTTACAAAACTCCATTTTGTAGTACTTTTTTCCATGGCTGCCTGGATTCTCCTGGAACTCTGGATTATTTATGACTACAGAAAAAACAGACAGCAGGTCTCGATTGAGATCGTAGACACAGAAAAAAGCTGGATATGGCCATGGCATTCCTGATGATTTTGGTCATGTCTTATCAGGCCACGGGAAACCTGTTCCACGAAGCAGCAGGAGTCCTTCTTCTGCTGTTATTTATCCTTCATAATGTGCTGAACAGAAAGTGGTACAAGAGCCTTCCCAGAGGAAAATATTCCAGATACCGGAAAGTGCTGCTGGGAGTGAATCTAATAACCCTTTTATCCATGCTGGCTGCTATGGGTACAGGAATTTATCTTTCACAGAGTATCTTTGCACCTCTGTGGGGAATGCGGGAAGCCTATCTTCTCAGGCCGGTCCATGTGGCGGCAGGTTCCTGGGGGACCATTCTGGCGGCTGTCCATGGAGGTATGCACATCCGTTTCCCGGCACAGAAAAAGACTATTTTGACAATAGTGGGACTGGCAGTTGGGATTTTGGGAATCTGGGCCTTTCTGGTTTTGGATATGCCTGCCAGACTGGTTTTCCAGGACAGAGGTCTGTACTGGAGTTATCCTGCTCTGGTGCTGTTTTTGGCAAATGCAGGAGTCATGGCCCTTTTCGCAGGCCTGGCATCAGCAGGGGCAGCCTGGCTGAAAAAGAAAGAAAATAATAATCTACGAGGAGTGTATATTTATGAAAAAAACGAAAATCGCAGCAATGCTGCTGGTAACTTTTACAGCCCTTTCTTTAGGTGCCTGCGGCGGACAGAGCTCAGGACAGGGAAATAGTTCAGAAGCAACGGCATCCGGAGATTCCGGACAGGAGCAGAGCAATGCTTCTGACAGCGGAAATGGCGGAATCAAGGACAATACAGACGCCTCAGCAGAAGGAACTGCAGGAGGCGGCAATGTCCTGATCGCATACTTTTCCGTGCCGGAAACAGACGGAGTGGATACCGTATCAGGAGCCAGCCGGGTGGCTTAGATGGAGAGGTTCTGGGAAATAATGAATACATTGCCAGAATGATCCAGGAAAATGTAGGAGGAGATCTGTTCCCCATTGAAACAGTTCAGGAATATCCGGGAACCCATGACGCTCTGCTGGAGTTTGCCTACAATGAAATGCAGGAAGACGCCAGACCGGAGCTTGCCACACAGATTGAAAACTTTGACAGTTATGATACTGTATTCCTGGGCTATCCCAACTGGAACGCAGATCTGCCTATGCCTCTTTATACTTTCCTGGAGTCCTATGATTTCAGCGGTAAGACCATAATCCCCTTCTGCACCAGTGCCAGCGATCCTATCGATAACAGCCTTCATATATTCCAGGAGCTGGCTCCTGATGCGGTAATAGAGGAAGGATTTACTAAGTCTGTAATAAAAATTCCATCTTCTACCTGGTGTTCCGGCCTGTAAGGATGATTGGCGATATTGTTTCCCATAGTCATGAAGGAACAATGGCCTCCATCCAGATTATAGGCAGCTTTACATCCCAAATCCTGGAAGACCTTGGCCAGTTCTTCCAGGAACATGCCTCTGGTGGTACTCTGTCTTCCATCTACCACCACCAGACAGTAATGTCCCGGCTCATAATAGCCTATAGCAGTTCTGGGATGGGACTCCCGGATATAGCTCCAGGTAAGAAAAGAATCTTTTGCTTTTCCCTGGTCATCCAGGAGACTGGGCCCGAAAATCCAGCTTTGATAAGCGCCTTCCTCAATAAGCTGCTGGGTATTCAGTTCCTGAGGACTGTAAATTTTCATTGTTCCGTCCCAATTCAGGACACAGGTTTCCATATCTGTGGATTTTGCCCGATAAATTACCCCATTGCGGATAATAGTGCCATTGTCTGCATGACGGCTGTTGCTGTAGGAATCTCCGTTTACGCCCAGCACAGATTTCATTCGGGAGGACATAGAAGTCATCATTTCCGTGTATCCTACCCCATAGGTATCCTGGGCAAAGCAGGTCTGGAGACAGGTGATATCGCCTACATAAATATCTGCTATTACATAAGAAATTCCCTTTCCATATTTCCTGTGATTTCCATTTCCCGTAGTATCCAGCCGGTCAGACTGATAGGAATGATAGGACAACTCAACAGATAAGTCCGGGCTTGTGTAGGAGGTATCTGTAGACTTCACTTTGCTGGTAAATTTGTCTGCAAACTTTTTATGCCAGTCCTGGCTGTCCAGCTTTACTTTAGTGGTTTTCAGCCCCCTGGCATTTCCGTCTACAAGCTGCTGGAGAGCTGCCTCTCTCTGACTGTCTCCTGCTTTACTCTGGACTGCCTTTTTCTCTGTGTCCTGGGCAGCACTCTCTTCCTCCTGCTTCAGGCTTCCTGACGAAGATTTTCCGCTACTGGCAGAGGCCAAGGCTGTCTGGGCCTGTATCCCTTTCTGAGGAAGCAGATAATCAACGCCCCAGATTCCCGTTACCAGCAGAGCTGCGATGAGGATATCTGCTGCAAAAACCATGAGTTTTCTCATCTCTGTTCACCTCTTTCTTTCCGAAAATCACCTTTCCCTGGACCAGCCAGCTTATGAGAAACAAAGTAATCTCCGTCAATATTTTGGCCGGATATACAGGAATCCTGAATACCAAAGTTAAAGGAAGACAAAGCGGCAGTTCATCATATAATTGTAAACAGCGCTCAGAACTCTGGCTCCTATATTAGTTCCCAGAACTCCTGCCGCTGAAGAAGGAAAAACTGCCGTAAAAATAATAAACAGCAGATAATCCAGCAGAAAACTGGAAAAAGACGACATAGAAAACTTTAAAAGATTTCGGTATATCCGTATGGAATCCCGCACCTTTCTAAAGTGGGAACAACTGTTTCCCTTGTCATGATAAATGGTCTCTATGGGAACTTCCAAAATGGGAATTTTCTTTTTTACACAGTTTATAAGCATATTCATTTCGTACTCATATCTTTCCCCTGGAATCTCCAGCATAAAATCCAGCAGCTCCGTAGAAAAAGCCCGAAGTCCTGTCTGAGTATCCGAAATTTCCGCTCCTGTCATCAGCTTAAAAATTTTTCTGGTAAGCTGGTTGCCGAACCTGGATTTCCAGGGTGTGGACTTATCCAGATTTCTTGTGCCAAGAACCAGTGCTCCGGGATTTCTTCCTGCCCGCATCAGGAGCTTCTCCATATCCTCCGGAAGATGCTGGCCGTCTGCATCCATAATTCCCACAGCGCCGTACTCCCACAGTTCTGTCCGAATATATTGAAGAGCGGTTTTTATAGCCTCGCCTTTCCCCTGGTTTTCTTTATGGTGGAGTACGATACATTTCTTTTCCAGTCTCTGGAAACTTTCCCTGTACTCCTTTTCGCTGCCGTCATCTACTACCAGGACCTGATTTTCCAGTTCCCAGAGCCGGTCCACCAGCTTTTCCAGACATGGCTCCGGGTTCAGAGCCGGTATGATCACAATAAATTCCATGGTCAGACCCTCTTTCTCTCTTTTTTTCTTCAGATAATATGGTAAAAGGTAAAGCTAAAGAAAAGAGAGAAAGAAAATAAACATTCTTTAAACGGTCTGTTAAAAATACATTTTTTGACACAAAATGTTCACATTTTCCCTTTAAAATAGAAAGGAAACTATTTCTCAGGATCATTATCCTGGAAAGGAGATAAATTTGAACTCTTTAGATCACCTAAGCGCTCTGGAAGCAGAGTCCATTTACATTATGCGGGAAGTTGCCGCAGAATGCGAAAATCCCGTTATGCTATATTCTATAGGGAAGGACAGCTCTGTCATGCTCCATCTCGCCAGAAAGGCGTTTTATCCGGAAAATCTTCCCTTTCCCCTTCTTCATATTGATACAACCTGGAAATTCCGCGAAATGATCGAATTCCGGGACCACATTGCCGAAAAATATAATCTGAACATGCTGGTTTATACAAATCAGGAAGGAGTTCGCCAGGGAATCAACCCTTTTGATCACGGTGCTGCCTATACAGACATTATGAAAACTCAGGCTCTGAAAGCAGCGCTGAAACATTATGGCTTTACAGCAGCCTTCGGCGGCGGACGCAGAGATGAAGAAAAGTCCAGAGCCAAAGAACGTATCTTTTCTTTCCGCAGTAAGGAACAGACCTGGGATCCCAAGAATCAGCGGCCTGAAATGTGGAATTTATACAATACAAAAATCCATAAAGGAGAAAGCATCCGTGTCTTCCCTCTGTCAAACTGGACAGAGGCAGATATCTGGCAGTATATACAGCGGGAAAATATTGAAATCGTTTCTCTCTACTATGCCAAAGAACGTCCCTGCATCTACCGGGACGGCAATATTATCATGGTAGATGATGACCGGCTGAAACTTCTTCCCGGAGAAGAGATCCAGTATAAAAAAATACGTTTCCGTACTCTGGGCTGCTATCCTCTCACCGGCGGAATGGAATCAGATGCAGATACCCTGGAAAAGATCATTGCAGAAACTCTGGGAGCCGTTTATTCCGAAAGGACCAGCCGTGTCATTGATCATGAAGCTGCCGGCAGCATGGAGCGCAGAAAAAGGGAGGGATATTTCTGATGAAAGACCTGTTAAAATTTCTTACCTGCGGAAACGTAGATGACGGAAAATCCACCCTGATCGGTCATCTTCTATATGATACCAAACAGCTCTATGCAGACCAGCGCCAGGCTTTGGAACTGGACAGCAGAGTGGGAAGCGCCGGCGGACAGATTGACTACTCTCTGCTGCTGGATGGACTTATGAGCGAAAGAGAACAGGGGATTACCATTGACGTGGCCTATCGTTATTTTAAGACAGAAGTGCGCAGCTACATCGTAGCCGATGCTCCCGGCCATGAAGAATATACCCGGAATATGGCCGTGGCCGCTTCTTTTGCCCAGCTGGCTATTATTCTCATTGACGCCTCCAAAGGCGTGCAGATCCAGACCAGACGGCATCTGCGTATCTGTTACCTGATGGGAATCCGGGACGTGGTATTTGCTATCAATAAGATGGATATGGTGGGCTATGACCGCCAGAGGTACAAAGAGATTGAAAACACGATTTACGAAATGACAGATTCCTTCTCTTTAAACAGTCTTACCATCATTCCTGTCTCTGCCACTGCCGGAGACAACATTACGGAACATTCTGACCAGATGCCCTGGTATAAGGGACTTTCCCTGCTGGAATATCTGGATCAGGTAGAAATCCTTTCCGATGGCACTCAGACAGATTTTACCATGCCTGTCCAGAGAGTATGCCGTCCTAATTCCGGTTTCCGTGGTTTTCAGGGACAGATTGAAAGCGGAAGTATCTCTGTAGGAGATGAGGTCCGCAGCCTTCCCAGCGGGGAATCTGCTGTGGTTACCGGTATTCTTACGGGTTTCGACTCTGTAGAACATGCCATTACAGGCCAGCCCGTAACTCTGCAGCTGAACAGAGAGATCGATATCTCCAGAGGCTGTGTCCTTGTAACTGGAAAAGGCCATCCCATATCAGAAAGTTTTATGGTCACACTTTTATGGATGGATGAGTCCCCTCTTGTACCGGGAGTAAACTACATACTGAAACTGGGAACAAAAATGACCAACGTCACGGTCATGGAAATCCAGTATAAGATTGATGTCCACAGCGGCAGACATGTTCCCGCAGACCGGCTGTACAAAAACGAAATCGGCGTATGCAGCATTTTAAGCTCTGATAAGATCATATTAGATACTTTTGATAACTGCCAGCCTCTGGGAGGACTGATACTCATTGACCAGGTAACCAACCGCACCTGTGCAGGGGGCACAGTGAAAAGCATTATGGCCGGATCTGGGGATCTGTTCTGGCACAATTTTGATCTGACCAGAGATATCCGGGCCAGGAATATGGGGCAGAAGCCTCTGACCATCTGGTTTACCGGACTGTCCGGCTCTGGAAAGTCCACGCTGGCAAATGCTCTGGAAAAAAGACTCTATGCCATGGGGAAACATACCATGGTGCTGGACGGGGATAATGTCCGCCTTGGGCTGAACAGAGATCTTGGCTTTTCCGAAGAAGACCGGATTGAAAATATCCGCAGGATCGCTCAGGTAGCAAAATTGATGAATGATGCCGGCCTCATCGTACTGACTGCTTTTATCTCACCTTTCCACCGGGACCGTGAAAATGCCAGAAATATCATCGGCTCCTCTTTTATAGAGGTCTATGTCAGCACGCCGCTGGAAGAATGTGAAAACCGTGATACCAAAGAGCTTTACAAAAAAGCCCGTATGGGACAGATCCATGACTTTACCGGCGTCAGCAGTCCTTATGAGGTTCCTGTATCTCCGGAAATCACAGTGGATACCACAGAACGTTCCATTGATGCCTGCGTAGCCGATATTCTGGACAAGCTGTCTTCATTTTTATAATTAAATACTTTCAAGAAGGAGAGCATATGAAAAAGCGACCCGATTTTATCTGTATCGGATTTCAAAAATGCGGGACTACGTCCCTTTATGACCTGCTAAAACAGCACCCAAATGTCTATCTGACAGAAGATGTCAAAGAGCCTATGTTTTACCGGGTCCCTCTTGTAAGAAGAATACTGGGAGCTTCCTGGTATGAGAAAAGATATTTCGGTCATTATGAGGCCGCTCGAAAAGCCGCGGCCTCTGGCCGCCAAAAGACTGCAGATTCCGTAGGCCTCCTCACAGGGCGAAGAGGCCGGACATCTGGAGATAAAAGCTCTGCTGTCAAAACTGCCTCCAGAAAAGAATCATCTGCCAGCAACACCCAAAATATCCTCAAAGATTCAGAAAAAACTGCTGTCAATACAAAGAATATGCAGTTATATACCGGAGAGGTCAATGCAGGCCTGGGCTTTGGCGGGTGCGCGCGCTGGCTGGGAAAAGACTTTCCCCATGATACAAAACTGATCTTTATGATGCGGGACCCGGCAGACCGGTGTTATTCCGCCTATAAATATTTCCTTGCCCTGGGATTTCTCCCTATGTCTGTAGTAGCCGATGATAAAAAAAGAGGCCATGCTGCAGCTTTTGACACCTATGTCCGCTCTGTGCTGCTCAATCCCAGGCGCCGGAAGGAAATCATGAAAAAACGCATGAAATACCTCTGCTTTTCTCAGGGGAATTATGCATATTGTATTCAGGAATACCTGAGATACTTTTCCAAAGGAAACATGAAATTTGTTTTCTTTGAAGATTTTATCCGGGATGAAGAAAAAGAGACAAAAGATATCCTCCATTTTCTCCAGATTCCTGAAAATCCTGAAATGACCTTTGGCGTAAAGAGCAATGAGACCAATTTCCGTCCTGCCTCTCCCCTTCGCTCAAAGATCATGTATTACTCTCAGGGAATTTATTATACGCTTTTTGAGTTTCTTAATCTGGGCCACAGCCATCCTGGATTTTTTCAGAAATATACAAATTTTTATGACTGGATCATGGATACCTGTACCCGGCCAGAAACAGATACCTCAAAAATGCTGCCTGCTACCCGCAGACTTCTGAACTATTATTATCGGAATGAAATCAGAAAAGTAGAAAAACTTGCTGGCCGTAAGGCTCCGGAAAGCTGGGCGAGAGATGACAAAGGAAAAACCAAAACAAAAGCATAAGATTTTCAGACTGGCCACAGCTATGGTCCAGTGCGGCCTTCTGGGCTTCGGCGGAGGGAACGCGCTGATACGATACCGACCCCTTTACATGGTTCTGGGCTCTGCAGCAGCCGCACTTTTATTCTGCAATCTGGCGGCATATATAATGGCGGTTTGAGAGGCTATTTATAAGAGGTATAAAGTCCCTCTTATAAATAGCCTCTCAGTTCCTGAAGCCTCATCTGAAACATCTTTGCCTCTTCTCTCATATCGCCAAATTTATCCATATCCATTTCCCGGGTCTGAGGCAGTCCTATCTTCTTTACTGCTTCGACGGCAGCCTCTCTCTGTGTCATTTTAGCCGGAAGAACTGTCTGACAGTTGGCTCCCTCTAATGTATCATAGGCTTGAAAACACTGATTAAAATCCATCACAGGATATAAGGATATATAGTCATTTGTGGTATTATCCACCAAAAATCCCCAGTTCTCCGGATGTCTGTCTGTATTTCCTGTAAGATAATCCAGAATATTCATTCCGTAATAAGTTTCAGGGTCAATTTCTTTACATATCTCCAGCGTATCCAAATCATGATTGCAGGCATAAATATCAAATGACATTTTTGAAATCATAGACTGTTCTTTTGAAGTAACCAGACTGCTCTCACTCACCTGTATTCCTTCAAAAGAAGATTCTCTGTATACAACCTGACGCACAGCAAAGCATTGACAGATCTGGCTTGCGAGCAGTTCTCTCCTTACTGCATTCTCATCTCCGTCTTTCAAAAGCCGGAAGCCTTCCTTATCCCTGATCCATGCTTTCGGGAAGCAGCCTTTGGTAGACAGATCCTGAGCCAGCTCCCGGTTGGTCACTGTCATCTGGCGTCCCCTTAGGGAAATCTCTACAACAGTCTCATTTAATGTATTATCATACAGATTGATCTGTTTAAAAGTAACATCCTCTCCATGCTTTCTCACCCAGAACACATCTGTAAGAGAAACGCAATGATAAGAAAGAGAAATATCTGCACGTTCCCTGTCTGTCACTGCCTGTACAGCACCTATGCTGTTTAAAATTTCCTTAGCATATTTTCTTTCCAGGGATAATACTCTGGATGCACACCAGTGATAAAAGTTGTTAAGATTGTTCATCCTTATATCAATGTCGTATTCCAGATCTTCCTCTTCCAAATAAAGATCATATGGCATAAATTTTCTGTTCAGAACTTCTGCCTCTCCGGTAGAAGATATTCTGGCTACAGCCTTCTCCATATGCATCACTTCATATATCACGGACCGATGCACACTGTCAGATGCTGTATTCACATTTAACTCAATTTTTACTTTATCGACAATATGACTCATGTTCGCTCCCCCATTTACTATCTTTCATAGAAAAAGGTGTAAGATACACTTCTCGATTCTCCAGCTATCAGGTCAGACCAGAAAAAGAAATACAATTTTTTTCCTTTTACCGTAGCCACCTCAACAGGTGTTTTAAGACCTGCCCCCATTTTATGAAAATTATAGCAGGACAGTAAAATCTGATTTTCATTTATATTCTGCCTGATTTCCTGGTCTCCAGACTCATTCTCGTAAAATCTCAATTCAATTGTAAAAATCAAATCGTCTTCCGTATCAACTTCTAAACGAAGATTTTTATTTTTTTCAAACAAAAATACTTGTCCGCTGTGGATAATATCATATTTATCAGAGCTCAAATGAATCTGCATATTCTTCACCTCATTTTATAATCTCAAGAGTAATATGGACGCTCAAAACTCTTTTTCTGCTCCAAATTAATATGTTTATCGTAACACGAAAGCATAAATTTTGTAAAGTACCCCAGAAAACAGGATCACAGCTTTTCTTGTACTACAGATTTAAAGATTTTCATATTTGCGGACAATTCTCGCCATGGTATCCCACTTTGCCTCCATATCTTCCACAAGCTTGAACTGTGTCCTTGCTCTGTCCAGATTATGTCCTTCTCTGTGTATTTTAAAATAGTGGTCCCCCTGGAGATAATCGGTAAGGAAACGCATACCGCACTCATAGGTCATTACTTTGGCACCCATAGGAAGGAGCTCCACCTCTTTTGGCGTAAGGCTACCTGCACGGCCCTGGAGGAATCCCTTCACATAGATTTCAAACAGTTCCATGCTGCAGGATACTTTGCTCAAATCTTTTTCGTCTTCTGCTGCAGTGCTGGCTCCAAACCGGATAGAATCACCGAAATCATTCATAGCAAGCCCCGGCATTACCGTATCCAGGTCGATGACGCAGATTCCTTTTCTTGTAACATTGTCAATCATAATATTGTTAAGCTTTGTATCATTGTGGGTCACTCGGAGAGGCAGCTGGCCTTTATCCTGAAGTTCTCCAAAGACATTGGCAGTCTCCTCGTGAGCAAGGACAAATTCAATTTCCTTTCTCACAGAATCCGCTCTGCCGCAGACATCCTGTTCAACAGCATTTTTAAACACCTGGAATCTTGCCCGTGTGTCGTGGAACCCTTTAATAGTTTCATGAAGGGTGGCCGCCGGATAATCTGCAAGAAGTCTCTGGAAGTTTCCAAATGCAACTGCACTCTCGTAAAAGTCTTCGGGTTTTTCTACCCTGTCATAACATGTTGCATCTGTGATAAATTTGTAGGACCTCCAGTATTCTCCTTTGGAATCCACAAAATAAGCTTTTCCGTCCTTTGCCGGGATGATATTAAGGGTCTCTCTCTCCGGATCTCCTCCCCTCTCAATAATCTTTTCCCTGAGGTAAGAGGTCACTCCCACAACATTTTCCATGAGCTCCACAGGTTTTGTAAAAATTTCCCGGTTCATTCTCTGAAGGATAGCGCTCATAGTCCCCATATCGCCGATTTCGAATGTGAGCAGGTAGTGTTCCGGGGAAACTACTTCTCCTGTAGTCCTGTCGATCACTTCCCACCATCTGGCAATATCATCCTGATCATTTACCTTGAGCATATCCGGAAACAGATGATCCATGAGATGAACAGACAATTCATCACCGACAGCCGTGTAAAAAGACGTCATAATATACATCTGCTGGATTTCATCTGGATTTGCCTTTGCCCAGGTATTGTCTTTTCTTATTGATTTAATCATATTGAAAAAGGAGTGCAGAGTCAATCTGCTCATTGCTGATATTTTTATAATTCTTGCTCATTGAAGCGTTTTTGCTCATCTTTCTTATAATGCAAATGGCATATTTATAATCGTCAAACAGTGTCGAAAAATAGTTTTTATCGTCTATAAACGATAAAAACTACATATTTCATTGATTTTCGTATATAAATGGAATATACTAAAAGAGAACGTGGAAAGGAGGGTCCCCATGATTAAAAGGGAAACATATATGAAACGTATCCGCCCATTCATTGGAAAGGAACTGGTAAAAGTCATGACCGGCATTCGGCGTTCCGGAAAATCTGTTATGTTGGAGTTGATTCAGGATGAATTGCGTTCCAATGGTGTGAGTGCGGATAATTTTATCTCCATCAATTTTGAGGATTTAAGGTATACACATCTTCTGAACGCAATGGCTTTGCATGAAGAAATACTGAAACGTGCAGAGCACATCCAGGGAAAAGTCTACCTGTTTTTCGATGAAATTCAGGAAGTGACGGATTGGGAAAAGTGCATCAATTCCTTCCGTGTTTCCTTGGATTGTGACATCTATATCACTGGCTCCAACGCCAAGCTGCTCTCCGGCGAACTGGCAACCTATTTGGGCGGCCGCTATGTGGAGTTTGTCATTTACCCGTTTTCTTTTACCGAGTTTTTGGAGCTGTATCATTCCATTGATCCTGATGCATCTATGCAGCAATGCTTCCAGAAATACCTTCTGGCTGGCGGAATGCCGTATCTTTCCAATATCCGTTATGAAGAAGAACCATCAAAACAATATCTGGTCGACTTGTTCAACTCTGTCCAGCTGAAAGACATTGTGAAGCGGAACAAAGTGCGGGATGTAGACCTGTTGGAACGAATTATTGCGTATGTGATCGCCAATATAGGCACTACTTTTTCAGCTGCCTCTCTTGTGAAGTTTTTGAAAAATGAACGTCGTGCCACTTCAACGGATACCATATTGAATTACATCAGATATTGTTGTGATTCCTATCTTTTTTATCAGGTTAAACGTGAAGATCTGCAGGGAAAACGGATTTTGTCTACCAATGAAAAATACTATCTTGCAGATCATGGCATCCGGGAAGCTGTTTTCGGCGGTAATATGCGTGACATCAACCTGATTCTGGAAAACATTGTCTACATGGAACTGCTCCGCCGGGGATACAAAGTAACGGTTGGAAAAACCGGTGATAAAGAGATTGATTTTGTCTGTGACCAGCGTGGCGAAAAACTCTATGTCCAGGTCGCATACCTGCTGGCAGATGAAAGTACGGTTCAGCGGGAGTTCGGAGTCTATGACTCCATCCGGGATAACTTTCCAAAATATGTTGTCTCAATGGATGAGCTTGACATGAGCCGGAATGGGATCCGGCATCGCAACATCCGGGACTTTCTGACCGCTGATGAATGGAACTAAGCTCCTGCAACGAAAAAATCCTCACAACCAGTGTATTCACACTATTTGTGAGGATTTCTTTCTCATCAAAAGATTAACGCAAAGTTTGCATTACATATTCATCTGTTTTGCAACTTCTTGAACCTGAGCCTCTTGGACTCAACCCTCAAAAGTGGCTTACTTACTGGCTATTTTCGTGTTTTCCACTAGCAGCTTAATTTAATTTCATTTTAGTTTTACGAAGCTTTTTTTTCGTACAACTTTTTAACTATTTTTCTACTCCCGATACCCGCCTTGTCATTATTTTCGTAAAAGTTTTTATCATTTTCGTAGGATTTATTTTACGAAGGCTTACGAAAACTTCTCTTCGTAAGCAGCCGTCCATCAGGCATTCATTGCAACTTTGAATTTCTCCAATTCATTTCCCATCATCTCTTCTGATACATGTGTGTATATATCAATTGTTGTGGAATAATGAGCATGTCCCATGAGCTGCTGAACAACCTTTGGGGTAATTCCTTTTTCAAAGCATCGACTGCAGAACGTATGTCTCAACGCATGAGGATGAACTTTTTCAAACTCTACCGGAGTTCTGTTTTCAAACACGGCATTGACAGATTCTTCATAATTGATTGCATCCACCACTTTATTGATTTCCTTCTCAGCAACATATCTGCTGATTGGTGATCCCATTGTGGTACAAAAAACTACATCCGCAAGTTCTCCCGTAGAACGGTAACGATCTTTCAGATCTTTTTTCAATTTTTTCTGTTTCTCCCGCTGAACTTTCAGCACTTCTTCAACATCTCCGATAAACGGAATCCTGCGATATGAATTCTGTGTTTTCAAAGTCGTAAGATACTGTTTCTTTTCCCCTTTATTGTAATTACAGGTAAGAGCCTGTGTTACATTGATACATTTGTTTTCAAAATCAACATCAGCCCATTTTAATCCGCCGACCTCACCAACACGAAGTCCCGTATGGAACATCACATAGAACATTTCTTTATACCAGTTGTCTTTCGCAGCTTCCATGAATTTTTCCTGTTCTTCAACCGTCAGGAACCGGCGCTGCACATTTTTGTTTTCCCATGGAACCTGAATATCAAAACAAGGATTAATGTCTATGATTTTGTTGTTTCTTGCTGATTCCATACATTTCGTTACTGTACCAAGTGCTTCTCTGATACTTGAAGCAGCACGTCCTTCAGAATGCAATGTTGTGACTGTATTCTGAATGTGGACATTCATGATTTCCTGGATTCGCATACTTCCGATCAATCTGCCAAATGTATTTCTGTATTTACTCTTCATTGGAAAAATACTTGTTTCCTTAATATAGGGAGCTTTATAATTATCGAACCACTCTTCAAACCACTCATCTAAAGTAAGTTTCTTATATTTCTGACTGATTGTGGCTGATACATTTTCCTTCGCTTCCTTAAATGCAATCTTTAATTTGCTAAGGCTCATATCATACAAATTGATTTTTACACCATCGATTGTTGCCTTTGCTTCATATCTGCCGTCTTTTCTTTGATATAATCCTACACCAAGTTCCTTTCCTTTTAAATCTTTACCCATGTCCATTTCCTTTCCGAAAATGCGACGCCTCGGTATCTGTAAATCTATAATACCATATGTTCGCCGCAAATTCAACACGTTAATTCGCTAAAGTTTATTATGATACTCTTTTTCCTGTCCCACTTATTTTAGTAAGCCACGAATCTAAAATTCTTTTATTTGCATAAAGCCTGTTACCAATGCGAACAGTGAATGGAGAATCTGGTTGATTCAGCAGCTCACGTACTTTGGTATCACCAAGCCCTAAATATGCTCTAAGTTCTTTTACATTCAATAAAGCTTTATCAACAAGCACCTTCTCTGTCATTGTTCTCCCCCTCTCTGATTCCCATTTGTATTTCTACAGCTTTCGTAATCCTAATCATTGCATTTCTACTAATGCTCCCACATTTTTGAATAATACTTTGAACAGCAATGCTTGTAATCTGTTCCGCCAGCACCAGGCTATGCCGATTTAGTCCAATCATCTCATGTCGATTCACAAACACATGAGTCGGGAGATATCTTTTTTTATATATCTTCGATGTTATTGGCACTACAGTTAAAACCGGACTGTATGTATTAGCTTTGTTATTACTGATAACAACTACCGGGCGAATTCCAGTCTGCAAAGATGTTCCAGGAGTCTGTTTCATATCTACTATAAGGATGTCTCCTCTTTTAATTTGCATTTTCAATTCCTCCAATCGTATTTCATATTTGTAAAGCATTCCAATATTGGACATTGACTCCACAGGAATACGGCAGAGGCATTCAAAATGAACACTCTGCCGCATAACCTCTATAGCCAATTTTCGATTATTAAACAGTGCTCGCTCGATTCTATTTATCCTCGATACCCCGAATCGTTTATCCTGCTAACGCAGGTAGGGAATAATAACCTATCTGACTGCATTCGCCAGATCACAACCCATATGCTTACGCATACAGGCTCCGACAGTTCATAGGTTTGCCGGTTACAGACTTTTCACGGTCCGCAAGTGTATCGCACCCTATACAGATCATCGCATCATCAACCTGCCAGTTGATTTTCGGTCAATGCTTATTCGCTCGTCCGATATTCATCAGAGTCATGGCGGCAGTTTCCTTGTGCTTCCTACATAAGATGTCACGTCAGTTATTACTGGGTATTCAGCTGTCAATGTACTTTTGAGGAGTCCTTAAAACTCTCCCTAATTACTAAAGTCAAGTAACTCGGGATTTTACAAAAAAATTTTTCAACTTTTTTTATTTTTCATATAAATCTCCCGCATTTTGTTCAAAATCTTCTTCAACCGGTATGCCACCACCTGTTGTGACACTCCCATAATTGAAGCCAATTCTTCTTGTGTCTTATCTTCAAAATAAATCGCATAGATAATCATTCTTTCTTCCGGACTCAAACCATTGATTACCTTATGGATCTTTTGAGCTTCGATTTTTTCAATTACGCTGTTTTCTACACAACACCTCATATCCGGATAATCCTCTATTGAAAAATCGTTTTCTTCATCGCCTGTGCTGCTGAATGGTATTTCTCTATTTTTCATACCAACGATTTCGCCCTTTTCATTTTTCACTGCAATCTTTCTAGGCTTGCTGCTTCGATAAAAATTACTCATGGCATATGCCACTTCTTTCGTGATCTCAATAAATTCGTCGTCTACCTTTGCGAAATATTTGTCTCCAACAAAATATGGATGTTCAATATACATATCCGTCCTCCTGAATTTGAAATTTGTTTGCCAGTTTCAAATTCAAAAGGCGGTCCTCTGCTTCTTCCCATGTCTGCTCCACCAACTTCTGCCAGGAACAACCTGCAGGTATTGGCTGAGAAAATTCAGGCAAAAAAAAGCCCCAGTAGTCTTATCTAAACTACTGAGGCTTTCGTCTCTCAAATACTATTTCGTTTTCTATGCCTTCTTTCATCAGCATAATCATTGTATCAGAGCAAAGTTCAGAAAGTGTCCGCAATCAGGCTTCGAAAGTTCATTAAAACCAACGGAAAGTACAAATTATCCATATAAAAGTTCACAGATATTTTCTACATAAAAAAATACCGGCACACAGACTATTTTCTGTCCATGCACCGGTCACTAACTTTTCTGTTACAACTTAATTTCAATTACTTTTTAGTTATTCCATCAATTCTCCGTCCACATACATCTGAAACTTCTCCGGATCATTGACAATATCATAGTCCTTTCCCCATTCCACCGGCTTATATTCCACCACCATTACCGGCTCCTGTCCCTCTATCTCATCTTCCCAAAGATATACCCTAAGATTCAGACTGGTGGCATACCCTGAATCTGTAGAGAATTTAACGGACTGAAAAGAATTCTCTTTGCATTTTTTTAACAGGAGTTCTGCAAACTCCTCTTTATCTTCAATCTGATTTCTGTTTGCCACAACAGTAAGCATTTCATCCTGATTCATTTTTATACTGCTAATGACATCGGGCTCTCCCTCCTTATGTTTCTGCCCACACCCGGAGACAAAGACTGCCATACATAACAGGCATATTAACGTATGCTTTTTTCTCTTCACTATTCTTATCACCTCTGTTCTGCAGCTAAAGCACTTACTGCATAATTGATTACTTCTTCCGGTGTTGGTCTGTCCCCCTTTACTCGAACCTTTCGCCATTCTGCCTGAACCTTTGGATCTGGATTATCAAATCCGGCATCAATCGCTCTCTGGATTTCCGCATATATTTCTTCCGGTGTGGTATGAAATTTTTCAGCTACTTTCTCGAAAATAGTTTTTCTGTGCATTTTATATCTCCTCTTTTTGAATTAGTATTAGTTCTTTAGAACTAATATAGCACAAGTAAAAATAAAACAGAATCCCTATTCGTATGACAAATTATGACAAAAACCGTAAAAAATAGGCTTCGCCTATTCAGCTCCCCCTGCCCCTCAATCATGAGGGGTTA
>UQSX01000031.1 GCA_900543715.1 uncultured Blautia sp.
TACGGAATTACCACCGGATTTGGAAAATTCAGCGATGTAGTTATTTCACAGGATCAGTGTAAGGCTCTGCAGAAGAACCTGATCATTACTCATGCGGTAGGTGCAGGAGATCCTTTCAGAGAAGATATTGCCAGGGGGATTATGCTTCTTAGAATCAACAACCTGGTAAAAGGATTTTCAGGCATCCGTCTGGAAACTGTGCAGACCATGGTGGATATGCTGAATAAGGGCGTGACCGCTTTTATTCCTGAAAAAGGATCTCTGGGAGCTTCCGGTGACCTGGCTCCTTTGTCCCATATGGTACTGCCTATGCTGGGACTGGGTATGGCTTACTATGAAGGTGAACTGCTTCCAGGAGCAGAAGCTATGAAACGTGCAGGAATTCCTACCATCGAACTGTCTGCAAAAGAAGGACTGGCTCTTAACAACGGTACGCAGGCCATGACTTCTGCAGGAGCTCTTGCAGTTTACGATGCTCTGAATCTGCTGAAAGTAGCCGATATTACAGATGCGCTGTGCTTTGAAGCTCAGAACGGTGTAGTAGATGCGCTGGATGCCAGAGTTCATGAAGTACGCCCACATTCCGGACAGCTTGCTACAGCAAGAAATCTGCTGAGACTGCTGGAGGGAAGCAAAAATACAACTCGTCAGGGAGAAATCCGTGTTCAGGACGCTTATTCTTTAAGATGTTCACCCCAGATCCACGGAGCCAGCAAAGATGCTGTAAATTACGTGCTGGATAAGGTAAATATCGAGATCAATTCCGTAACAGACAATCCGATCATTTTCAAAGAAGATCAGGCAGGTATCTCCGGAGGAAACTTCCACGGACAGCCAATGGCATTAAGCTTTGACTTCCTGGGAATCGGTGTGGCAGAACTGGCAAATGTATCCGAGAGAAGAATTGAACGTCTTGTAAATCCGGCATACAGCAATCTGCCTGCTTTCCTGACTCCACACGGCGGTGTATGCTCTGGATTTATGATCGTCCAGTATTCCGCTGCAGCTCTGGTATCTGAAAACAAGGTGCTGGCTCATCCGGCTTCTGTAGACAGTATCCCATCTTCCGCAGGTCAGGAAGACCATGTATCTATGGGTACTATCGCAGCCAGAAAGGCCGGAGAGATCGCCGCAAATGTAAGAAGAGTTCTGGCTATGGAATTAATGGTTGCCTGCCAGGGCATCGACATGAGAGGCAACAAAGGCCTTGGAAAAGGAACACAGGCTGCCTATGATCTGGTGCGCAGCAAAGTAGCAACTCTGGATGAAGACAGAGAACTGTATGGGGACATTAATTACTGCGAGCAGATCATCGCAGACGGATCTCTTATCAAGGCAGTAGAAGAAGCCATCGGCGGAGAGATTGAGACAAAATAAAAAAAGTGTGAGAAGTGCCGCCTCTGTATTTTGAGAGGGACCCCTTTGACAGAGGCGGCTGTATAAAAAAGAGGGAGGTATTTTCTATGTCAAATTTACTTAATCCTGTAATTGTGGCAGTTATACTGTTGTGTGTGCTCTGCCTGTTAAAAGTAAACGTATTACTGTCTATGTTGATTTCCCTGTTTGTGGCAGGACTTATCGGGGGACTTCCTATTGTGGCAGATGAGGGCGTCAGTATTATGAACTCCATTACCGCCGGTTTTTCCAGTAATGCCGAAACAGCTTTAGCTTACGTGCTCCTGGGAACCCTGGCATCCTGTATGGCTTATACAGGAATCACAGAAATCTTATCGAAAAAGATTGCAAAGATAGTAAAAGGAAATAAGTGGATCCTGCTGGCAATCCTTCTGGTGATCGCCTGTGCATCTCAGAACATTGTTCCAATCCATATTGCCTACATCCCGATCCTGGTTCCGCCGCTCTTATCTATGATGAACAAGATGAAACTGGACAGACGTGGCGTGGCTTGTACCATCGCTTTCGGTCATAAGGCGCCTTACATTGCGATCCCTATGGGCTTTGGTCTGATCTTCATGACCATCATCCGTGATAATATCAACGACAACGTAGATCCTTCCTGGGGATGGAATATCACCATCGGACAGATCACATCTGTAAACTGGATCCTGGCTGTATCTATGATCATCGGTCTGGCAATCGCTGTGTTTGTCAGCTACAGAAAACCAAGAGAATATAAAGATATTCCGCTGGAAGGCGTACATGAGCTGGAAGACCTGCATCTGAATCGTCAGCACTGGGTAACTCTGATCGCGCTTGTAGTAGTAGTAGCCCTTCAGATCGCATTCAGTTCTCTGCCAGTTGCAGCCTTAGGCGGTCTGCTGGTAATGTTTATCTTCCAGGCTGTAAAACCGCAGGATATTGATGAACAGTTCCAGGGCGGTGTAAAACTGATGGGATTCATCGCATTCGTTATGCTGGTAGCAGGCGGATTCGCTACAGTTCTTCAGAACACAGGAGCAGTAGACGCTCTGGTAGAAAGCGCTATTTCCCTGATGGGCGGAAACAAATGGATCGCAGCTACTATCATTACTCTGATCGGTCTGCTGGTTACTATGGGTATCGGAACTTCCTTCGGTACAGTTCCGGTCCTGGCAGTGCTTTATGTGCCTCTGTGCTATCAGATGGGATTCTCCCCGGCAGCAACCATCGTTCTGATGTCTGCAGCAGCAGCTCTTGGCGATGCCGGATCACCTGCTTCTGATACAACCCTTGGACCAACTTCCGGTCTGAATGCCGACGGACAGCATGATCATATCTGGGATACCTGTGTACCTACATTCCTGCACTTTAATATCCCGCTGATGATCTCCGCTATCATTGCAGCACAGATTCTGTAATTACAGAATTCAGGAAATATTACATAGTGGAAGACAAAACAATAGACCGTGGACTTTGTGAACTGTCTGTTGTCATGAACAAAGGGAGGATGCCCCGGAAAATGGATGGGGCGCCTCCTTTTTCAATATGTACTTGGAAAAAAACTAAACTGTACGAAATTACTCTGGTAACATACGGAGAAATGTGATAGACTGAGTATAGCTTTAGAAAAAGCTGAAATACTGAATTTTATAGGAGGTACAAAACAATGCAGAAATATGTATGCGAACCATGCGGATATGTGTATGATCCTGAAGTAGGTGATCCGGACAGCGGAATCGCACCAGGAACAGCATTTGAAGACCTGCCGGAAGACTGGGTCTGCCCGATCTGCGGCGTAGGTAAAGAGGACTTTGCTCCGGAAGAGTAATGAACTGCCAGAGAAAAGCCCCGCAGGGGAATCTGATCCATACAGAAACCCTGCGGGGCTTTTTCTCTTTTAGCAGCTATCCGTCCAGCAGCACACCTCCTGTCAGGGCGTGGAGATAGTCGATATTGTCATAGCTTTTTACGATTTCCTGAAACTTCAGGATAGGGGCAGAGAGAAACTTGTCTTTGTGATAGACAAAGCTGAACTGCCGGTTCCATTCATGGCCGGAACTGGTAAAAACATAGACCTCATTGTCTTTCAGATCTTTTTCCAGAAGCCTCAGAGAGATCACAGCCAGACAGCCGTTTATTTTCACTGCATTGCGGATTGCATCCGGAGTATTTTCTTCAAAGGCTGTCCGGATACGGAGATGATGGCGGCGGATAAAAGTTTCAAAAAGCTCTCTGGTACCGCTTCCGGATTCCCGCATAACAAAGCATTGATCGTTGAGATCTGTTACGTTGATCGAAGATTTGCCCGCAAAGGGATGCTCCATGCCGCAGGCCAGGACCAGCATATCCCGGATCATGGGGACAGCCACCAGGTCCGGACTTTTGATCTGCCCCTCTACCACAGCCACATCTAAATCTGTATTCAGCAGTTTCTGCTCAATGATCCTGGTATTATTTACATAAGAATACAGCTCTAACCCTGGGCAGGCTTTCTTCAGATCCCGGACCATATAGGAAAGGATGCTGCTGCCCAGGGTAATGGTGCCTCCGATACGGAGCCGCTGGATCTGGCTTTCCTGGGCCATATTTTCTTCTATAAGGTCAAACTGTGCCACCACAGGTCTGGCGTAGCTGTAGAGACGCTTTCCGGCTTCTGTGATGAACAGCTTTTTCGAGAGACGTTCAAAAAGGAGGGTCTGATAGTGTGCTTCCAGCTCCCGGATGGCCTGGCTTACAGAAGGCTGGGATATATACAGCTTTTCAGCGGCAGCGCTCATTTTTCCAGTGTCTGCCACTGCGATAAAAATTTTCAGATGGCGTATCGTCATTAAGATTTCTCCTCTGTTATAGGTATTACCTATGATTTATATAAAATTATATTTCTTTTCTTATACTATTGCAAGTGCTATAATAAAACTAACTGAAGTGCTGCCATTGCGGTGCAGCGGTACATTGAGAGAAAAGGAGAATAATTTATGAAGGTTCTTATTATCGGCGGTGTAGCGGCCGGCACAAAAGTTGCCGCAAAATTAAAAAGAGAAGACCGGGGAGCAGAGGTGCTGATCCTTACCAAGAGTCAGGACATTTCCTATGCCGGCTGCGGACTGCCTTATTATGTAGGCGATGTGATCCATGAAAGAAGCCAGCTTATCGTGAATACGCCGGAAGCCTTTGCCAGGCTTACCGGGGCAGAAGTAAAAACAGGGGTAGAAGTCACCGGCCTGAACAGAGAGGAGAAGAGGGTCAAAGCCCTGGAACTGGAAACCGGAGAAGAGAAAGAATATTCCTATGACAAGCTGGTCATTGCAACAGGCGCTTCTCCCATTGCACCTCCTATTGAAGGAAAGGATCTGAAGAATATCTTCTTTATGCGTACCCCTCAGGATGCGGAAGATCTGCGAAAGGCTGCGGAGTCCGGAAAGATCAAGAGGGCTGTGGTTGCCGGAGGCGGATTTATCGGACTGGAAGTGGCGGAAAACCTGATGAGCAGAGGCATCCGCACAACGGTCATTGATATGGCGCCTCATATTATGCCTGGATTTGATCCGGAAATGGCAGAATATGTAGAGGACTATCTGGCTGACAACGGCATTATGACAATGACCAATACAAAGCTGGAAGCAGCAGAAGGTACAGAAACTGTGGAAAAGGTGAAAACCTCTCGGAGAGCAATTAAGGCGGACGCCCTGGTAATGTCTCTGGGAATCCGGGCCAATACTGGATTTCTGGAAGGAACCGGACTGGAGATGGCCCCGAACCATACTATTTTGGTAGATGAACATCTGAGGACCAATGACCCGGATATCTACGCTCTTGGAGACTGCGCTATGGTCACCAATCGGATAACAGGAAAACCTGCCTGGTCTCCTATGGGATCTTCTGCAAATATCGAAGGAAGGATTGCCGGACAAAATCTGGCAGGAGCGGATCTGACCTATCCGGGAGTCCTGGGAACCGGAATCGTAAAGCTGCCGGGACTGAATGCAGGCCGTACAGGGCTAAACGAGGAAGCCGCCAGAGCAGAAGGCCATGATGTGATCACGGTGACCACGGTGGTAGACGATAAGGCTCATTATTATCCCGGTGCGGGAAACTTCATTGTAAAGATGATCGCAGATAAGACCACAGGAGAATTCCTGGGCATCCAGGTTCTGGGAAAAGGGGCTGTGGATAAGATGGTAGACATCGCTGTGGTGGCCATCAGCATGAAGGCCACCGTATATCAGCTCAGAGATCTGGACTTTGCCTATGCGCCGCCGTTCTCCACAGCCATTCATCCTTTTGACCATATCATCAATGTGCTGATCAATAAGATGGAAGGAAAGCTGGATTCCTTCACACCGGCTCAGTTTAAGGAGGGACAGGCAGAAGGCTATACGATCCTGGACGCAGGCCTTACCCCTGCTATTGAAGGCGCCCAGTTCATAAATCCCGCGGAGGTGGAGGGACCTCTTCCGGATCACGAAAAAGAGGAAAAGCTTCTTCTGGTATGTACGAAAGGAAAACGTGCCTACCTTCTTCAGAACCGGTTGAAATATTATGGCTATACAAATACAAAAGTGCTGGAAGGCGGTACTGCATTCAACGGAACAGAACTGTCTCCAGAAAAATAAAGGATACCCGGGAACCAAGAGATTCATATAAGAAACAGGAGGAAAATTTTATGGCAACACTTACCGTAAGCAAAGAAGATGAAAAAAGAGTAAAGGCCCTGGGCTTTCTCAGCAACAAAGGAACTGACAATTTTTCCGGAAGGATCATAACGAAAAACGGAAAGATCACTGCCAAGCAGCAGATCGCTATCGGAGAGGCGGCAGAGAAATTCGGAAACGGCAACGTTACATATACTACCCGTCTTACTGTGGAGGTACAGGGAATTCCTTATGAGAAGATTGACGAATTCCGGGCTTTTATCCAGGAGGCCGGACTGGACACAGGAGGAACCGGGTCCAAGGTCCGTCCTGTAGTTTCCTGTAAAGGAACTACCTGCCAGTACGGGCTGATAGATACCTTTGGCCTGTCTGAAGAGATCCATGAGAAATTTTATGTGGGATACCGCAATGTGAAGCTGCCTCACAAATTTAAGATTGCTGTCGGAGGATGTCCAAACAACTGCGTAAAACCAAATCTGAACGATCTTGGCATTATCGGACAGATGATCCCCAACTATGACCAGGATCTGTGCAACGGCTGTAAGAAGTGCGGCGTAGTAAAAGCCTGTCCTGTAGGCGCTGCAGCATTAGTAGACGGCCTTATGGAAATCGACCAGGAAAAATGTATCAACTGCGGAAGATGTATCGGAAGCTGTCATTTTGACGCGATCGAAGATGGAGTAAATGGATATAAAGTTTATATCGGCGGAAGATGGGGCAAGAAGATCACCATCGGCAAGACCCTGAACAAGATTTTTACATCTAAGGAAGAGGTCTTAAAGCTGGTGGAAAAAGCCATCCTTCTTTACCGGGAACAGGGAAAAACCGGGGAACGTTTCGCTCAGACCGTGGAGCGGCTGGGATTTGAAAATGTGGAAGCGCAGCTTCTCTCTGACGATATCCTGGAAAGAAAACAGGAAATACTGGAGGCAAAACTTCACGAAGCAGGAGGGGCTACCTGCTAGGAAAATCCTGCCCTCCCGTTGACAAATGATATACAGATTGCTATGATAGAGCAAAGAAAAAGAAGAGGGTATCTTAGAGAAAAGAGGCCCTCTTTTCCTATGGAAAATTCAGAAATGGGAGGTAAAGATCATGAAATTTACAAAAATGCATGGCATTGGCAATGACTATGTTTATGTAAACTGTTTTGCTGAAAAGATAGAAAATCCATCAGAGGTATCAAAAAAGGTCAGCGACCGGCATTTCGGCATTGGCTCCGACGGACTGATCCTGATCAAGCCATCAGAAAAGGCAGATTTTGAGATGGAAATGTATAATGCAGACGGCAGCCAGGGGGCTATGTGCGGCAATGGCATCCGCTGCGTGGCAAAATATGTCTATGACTACGGACTGACAGACAAAACCAGTATCTCGGTGGATACGAAAAGCGGGATAAAATATCTGGAGCTGACCGTAGAAGAGGGAAAAGTAAAGGAAGTCCGGGTAAATATGGGCTCTCCCATACTGGAAACAGAGAAGATCCCCATGGTTTATCCCAAAAGCCCGGTGATCAGCCAGCCCCTGAACGTGAATCAGGAGATTTATGAGGTGACGGCAGTTTCTATGGGAAATCCTCATGCAGTGGTCTATATGGACGACGTAAAAAATCTGAAGATCGAAGAAGTGGGACCATGGTTTGAAAAGAACAAAGTCTTTCCTGATAGTGTGAATACAGAGTTTGTCCGGGTGATTGACCGGAATACCGTAGAAATGCGTGTCTGGGAGAGAGGCAGCGGAGAGACCCTGGCCTGCGGCACAGGGGCCTGTGCCGTTACAGTAGCCAGCGTGTTAAACGGCTATACAGATGAGAAAGTAACGGTCCGCCTTTTAGGGGGAGATCTGAAAATATTCTGGGACAGAAAGGAGAATCTGGTGTATATGACCGGCCCGGCAGAAGTGGTTTTTGACGGGGAGATTACACTGTAAAGATCACGGACAGCATAAGATGACATTCATAAGAAAGAACATGAGTATAGAGGACAAAAGATTTTACCGAGATGTATTCCGTCTGGTCATGCCTATGGCGGTACAGAATCTGATCAATGTGGGGGTGACCTCCACAGACGTGATCATGCTGGGAAGAGTAGGGGAGACGGCTCTTTCCGGGGTATCCCTGGCCAACCAGGTATATTTTATCCTCAGCCTGCTGTTTTTCGGGCTGACTTCCGGAGCCTGTGTGCTTACTGCCCAATACTGGGGGAAAAAGGATACCAGGACCATTGAAAAGGTTATGGGAATGTCCTTCCGCATTTCCATCGCGGCGGGAATTGTCTTTGCAGCAGGAGCAATATTTTTTCCCGAATATCTGATGCTGATCTTTACTTCAGATCAGGCCATCATTGCCGAAGGAGCCTCCTATCTGAGGATTGTGGGATTTTCCTATGTTTTATCGGCTTTTACCAATGTATATCTGAATATTATCCGCAGCATCGAGCGGGTAGTGATCGCCACAGTGGTTTACGGCGTTTCCCTCTGTGCCAATATTGTGTTAAACGCTGTTTTTATCTTCGGACTTCTGGGCTGGCCGGCTATGGGGGCGGCAGGAGCCGCTCTTGGAACCTTGCTTTCCAGAGCTATTGAGGTTATCATAGTAGTGTACTATGCCCAGAAAAAGAACGATGTAGTGAAGATCCATATCCGGGATTTCTTTGTGAAGGATAAGGCTCTTGGAAAAGACTTCTTTACCTATGCCTTCCCGGTGCTTTTAAATGAGTTTGCCTGGGGAGCCGGAATGGCTGCGATCTCTGCCATCGTGGGACATCTGGGAAGCGCTTCGGTGGCCGCTCATTCGGTGACACAGGTGTGCAGACAGCTTTCTATGGTGATCGGCTTCGGTATCTCCAGCGCCACTGCGATTATGATCGGAAAGGCAATTGGAGAGAAAAAAGAGGAACTGGCAAGAGAGTATGGCCGGCGCTTTGTGAAACTGTCCATTATCTGCGGGATCGGCGGGGCTGTGGTGCTCCTGGCTATTTCACCCTTGCTGCCTTTGTTCCTGAAACTGACGCCTTTGGCTAAGAGCTATCTGTCTGTTATGATGGTGATCATGTCCTACTATGTTATAGGGCAGTCCTTCAACACTACCATTGTAGTAGGAGTACTCCGGGCAGGAGGTGATACCAGGTTCGGCCTTTTCCTGGACGTAGGGGTTATGTGGCTCTGCTCCATATTAGGAGCTGCAGTAGGTGCCTTTGTCATAGGAATTCCTATGCCCTGGGTCTATATCCTGCTGTGCAGCGATGAGGTGATCAAGGTGCCTTTCTCCCTGTGGAGATATAAGAGCTGCCGCTGGCTGCGAAATGTAACCAGATAATAGGACACAAAAGATAGGAGATGTTTGCTGGATGAAATTAAATGAGACACCTATTGAAAAAGATTTCCTGGTGGCAGATGTCCGGGAAGATGAAAAGATCCTCCGCCGCCTGGAAGCCCTGGGAATTCTGGAGGGAACCAGAGTGCGGGTGCTGAACAGGAAAAAAAACGGGGCAACCATTATTAAAGTGCGGGGCAGCCGCTGGGCTCTGGGAAATGATATTGCCGGGGGCATAGAAGTGGAGGAACTGACAGATGAAAAGTGAGATACGTGTAGGTTTTGCAGGAAATCCCAACTGCGGCAAGACAACCCTTTTTAATGCTTATACAGGTGCAAATTTAAAAGTGGCAAACTGGCCGGGAGTTACGGTGGAGAAAAAAGAAGGGGAGACAGAGTATAAGGGCAGGAAGATGAAACTGATCGATCTTCCGGGAATCTACAGCCTGACATCTTATTCCATGGAGGAAAAGGTTTCCAGAAAGGTGATCTTAGGAGATGAGGTAGATATCATCGTAGATGTGGTAGATGCTTCTGCACTGGAACGGAATCTGTATCTGACCCTTCAGCTTCTGGAACTGGGAAAACCAGTAGTGGTTGCTTTAAATATGATGGATATTGTGGAAGAAAGAGGGATGGAGATCGACCTCCACCGTCTGCCGGAGCTGCTGGGAGATATTCCGGTGGTGCCGGTGTCTGCCAGAAAGCGTACCGGTCTGGACGTGCTTCTCCATGCGGTAAAGCACCATTATGAAGAGCAGACGGCAGATCCTGTGGTGGAATATTCCCCGGACATCGAGGAAAAGATCCGGGAAATCAGCGGCAGGATAAAAAAACAGTATCCGGAAAGTAAAAACCTCCGGTGGCACAGTATCAAGATCCTGGAAAATGACGAACAGATCATTGAGGAGCAGCCGGTAGATATTTCGGATATTGCAGATAGAAACTATGAAAAACAGATTATCAATGAAAAATATGATTATATTGAAGAAATCATAGAAGAGTGCGTGTTCTATAAAGGAAACCGCCAGTCTATGACAGAAAAGGCAGATAAGATCCTGACCCATCCCATAGGGGGCGTTCCCGTATTTTTATGTATCATGGCTCTGGTATTTTTCCTGACCTTTACAGTAGGCGATGCTATTAAGGGCCTGTTTGAGATAGGTCTTGACTGGGCTTTTGAGGCAGCCAGAGCGGCGCTTACGGCTCTGGGAGCCTCTGATTGGGTCTGTTCCCTGGTGGTAGACGGGATCATGTCTGGAGTAGGCGGGATTCTGACCTTCCTTCCCAATATCTTTATCCTGTTTCTGGCCCTGGCATTTCTGGAGGACAGTGGCTATATGTCCAGAGTGGCCTATGTCATGGATGGGATCATGGGAAAGGTGGGACTGTCCGGAAAAGCCTTTCTGCCTATGGTGCTGGGCTTCGGCTGTACGGTGCCTGCGGTAATGGCCTCCAGAACTCTGGAAAATGAGGAGGACAGAAAAAAGACCATACTGCTTACGCCATTTATGTCCTGCTCTGCCCGTCTTCCTATTTATGTGCTGTTTGCAGATATATTTTTTGGAAAATATGCCATGGTAGCTGCCTTTTCACTTTATGCCCTTGGAATGATCGTGGCCATACTTCTGGCTCTGATCATAGGAAAAGTGTGGAAAACAGATAAGAAGGTCCCACTCCTTATAGAGCTGCCGGATTATAAGGTGCCGAATCCAAGAACGATCCGAATCTATGTGTGGGAGAAGGTAAAGGATTATCTCACAAAGGCGGGAACCACTATCTTCGTGGCTTCTATTGTGATCTGGTTTATCCTCAACTATAATTTCCAGGGGATGACAGAGGACGTTACCCTTAGTTTCGGCGCAATGATCGGAAAGGTTGTAGCCCCTGTTCTGGTTCCTGCAGGACTGGGGACCTGGCAGATCGTAGTGGCCCTGATTTCCGGACTTTCCGCAAAGGAAGTGGTGATTTCCAGTTTTTCTGTCCTGTACGGAGTCAATAACATCAGTTCCCCTGAGGGAATGGCTACACTTTCCCAGTCCCTGGGAGCCATCGGCTTTGGTCCTTTAAACGCCTATGCCTTAATGGTTTTCTGCCTTCTTTATACTCCCTGTGTGGCTACCCTGGCCACAGTCAGAAAGGAGACCCATTCCACTTCCTGGATGCTGAAAATGGTGGTGTTCCAGCTCCTGCTGGCTTATGTTGCAGCAGTGCTGGTATTCCAGGTGGGAAGTCTTCTGGGATTGTAAATGAGGGTGCAGCGGCAGTTTTAAGATTTTATAGAAGGAGAAATACATGGATATTCTTCTTGCGGCGGTAAACGCAAAATATATTCATACAAACCTGGCGGTTCACAGCCTGCGGGCTTACTGCCGGGAATTCTCTCAGAGGATCTCTCTGAGAGAATATACGATCAATCAGGAAAAAGACCAGATATTGAAGGATATATATCACAGAGCCCCAAAGGTTCTGTGTTTTTCCTGTTATATCTGGAATATTTCTTATGTGAAGGAACTGATCCGGGATCTACATAAGATTTTGCCGGATACGGTCATCTGGACCGGAGGACCGGAGGTATCCTATGACGCAGAAAATTTTCTCAGGGAAATGCCGGAGGTTTTTGGCGTCATGCTGGGAGAGGGAGAAGAAACCTTCCGGAAACTGACGGAATATTATGTAAACTATGAACAGGGGGACGCCCACGTTTTTCCCAGGATTCCCGGAATCTGTTTCAGGGAAAAAGAAGAGCTGATCAATACCAGATTTCCGGAAGTCCTGGACATGGACCGGCTGGTGTTTCCCTATGAGGATCTTTCATGGTTTGAACATAAGATTCTTTATTACGAGAGCAGCAGAGGCTGTCCTTTTTCCTGCAGCTACTGTCTGTCTTCCGTAGACAAAAAACTCCGGTTTAAAAGTCTGGATCTGGTGAAGCAGGAACTGGAGATTTTTCTGAAACATAAAGTACCCCAGGTAAAATTTGTAGACAGGACTTTTAACTGCCGGGAGGCTCATGCCTTAGAAATCTGGCAGTATATAAAAGACCATGACAATGGAGTGACCAATTTTCATTTTGAGATCGGCGCCGACCTGCTTACCCCAAAGGAGATCGGGCTGATCAGGACCATGCGCCCGGGACTGATCCAGCTGGAGATCGGGGTGCAGTCCACCAATGAAAAGACTTTAAGAGAGATTCGCAGATACGCGCCTTTTGAGAAGATCGCAGCCAATGTATTGGCAGTCCATGAAGGAGGAAATATCCATCAGCACCTGGATCTGATCGCAGGGCTGCCCTGGGAAGATTATGAGAGTTTCCGGAAATCTTTCAACCAGGTGTATGCCCTTCGGCCTCACCAGCTCCAGCTGGGATTTTTAAAAGTCCTGAAAGGCTCTTACATGTATGAAAAGGCCGGAGACTACGGCTGCTTTTATAAAGATAAGGAACCTTATGAGGTCCTGGGGACCCGATGGATTTCCTACGATGACATCATCCGGCTGAAAAGTGTGGAAGAGATGACGGAGCTTTACTACAACAGCGGCCAGTTCTCTCATACGGTACGGTCTGTGGAGAAGGAATTTTCAGACCCCTTTTCTTTCTATGAGGCTCTGGGCATCTTTTATGAGAAGAAGGGATATGATACACTGTCTCATTCCCGGATACGCAGATATGAGATCCTTCTGGAATTTCTGGAAGAAAGAGAAATTTCTGATCTGGAATTTTACCGGCAGCTGATGATCTTTGATCTGTATGCCAGAGAAAATATGAAGACCAGACCTTCCTGGGCGCCGGAGAGGAAGGCTTATAAAGAAAAAATCCAGGCATTTTACGAAAAGGAAAAAGAGGAGCCCCGGTATCTTTCCGGGTACGGAGAATTTTCTTCCCGGCAGATGGAGAAGATGACGCATCTGGAGATATTTACCTGGAATGTGACAGAGGGAAAGAAGGAAAGGGGAATTTATCCGGTGCTTTTTGACTACCAGAAGAGAAGTCCTCTTACAAATGACGCCCGGGCCTGCCAGGTGGAGCTTCCCCGGCTGTAACTGCAGAAAAGAAAACATAGTTTTAGAAAGCAGGTGAAAGGATGGCTGCCAAAAGGACAAAAGAGATCCTGGCAAAGCTGGACGAGGTTTATACCAGAGAGTATAAATGTTATTTGAATTATGAGACGCCGGAACAGCTCCTGATAGCCACTATGCTAAGCGCCCAGTGTACGGATGCCAGGGTGAATGTGGTGACAAAAGATCTGTTCCGGAAATATCCGGATATGGAGGCTTTTGCCAGAGCGGATCTGGAAGAACTGGAACAGGATATCAAGCCTACGGGCTTTTACCACAACAAGGCGAAGAACATTATCGGGTGTGCCAGAAAGATCTGCCTGGAGTTTGGAGGAAAAGTGCCCCAGAGCCTGGAGGATCTGACAAGCCTTCCGGGAGTGGGAAGAAAAACAGCCAATGTGATACGGGGAAATATTTTCCATGAGCCCAGCATAGTGGTAGATACCCATGTAAAGCGGATTTCCAGGCGGCTGGGGCTTACAAAGGAAACAGATGCGGAGAAGATCGAGATGGAACTGATGAAAGTGCTGCCAGAAGATCACTGGATCCTCTACAATATCCAGATCATTACTTTTGGCCGCCAGATCTGTTTTGCCAGGTCCCCTAAATGCCAGGAATGTTTTCTGACAGGATATTGTAAAGAGTATAAAGAAAAGCAAAAGAAAAGCGGGAAAAAATCATGAGAGAATATGTATCTCTGGACCTGGAGACAACAGGTCTGGAGCCAAAGAAGGACAGGATTATCGAGATCGGAGCAGTGAAGATAAAAGATGGGGAGATCCGGAAGACCTATGCTACCCTGGTGGACCCTCAGATGAAGATCCCGGAGCGGATCACCAAGCTTACCGGAATCACCAGCCAGATGGTGGAAGGGAAGCCTCTGGCCAGAGAAGCTGTAAAAGGCCTCCTGGATTTCTGCGGGGATCTGCCTCTTCTGGGGCACAATATCCTCTTTGACTACAGCTTTGTAAAGCACAGTGCAGTGAATATGGGACTGGATTTTGAAAAGCAGGGCATGGACACTCTAAAGCTGGCCAGGGCTCTGCTGCCGGATCTGGAGAGTAAAAGCCTCCAGAGCCTGCGGCAGTACTTTCAGCTACCCAGGGAAGAGGCCCACAGAGCATTGGAAGACGCTCTGACAACCTTCCGTCTCTATGAGAGGTTTCGGGGAGAATTTGAAGAGAAGAATCCCCAGCTTTTCTGTCCAAAAGAACTGGTATGCAAGGTGAAGCGCCAGGGTCCTGTTACCCCGGCTCAAAAACGTTACTTGCAGGATTTAGTAAAATATCATAGAATAAACCTTGATGTAGAGCCGGAGAGCCTGACCAAAAATGAAGCCTCCCGGCTGATCGATACAATTTTAGGAACCTATGGAAAGATTGTGAGGTAAAAGATTATGAGGAGAAGGAAAGATTCTAAGAAACAGCGGATTTTTGCAGCTGTGCTGGCGGTCATTATCGTTCTGGCCATGATCGTGCCTCTGGCGGCCTATGCGCTGTAGGCAGGACAAAGAGCAAGAACAGGGGGAGAATTATCCCTGTAAGCGGAGGTTTGGAAGATGAAAATTGGAAAATTACCGGAACCTATGCTGATACGTTCCGTTTTAAAAGAGGTAGAGCACCGAAGAGACGAGGTACTGGTGGGGCCTGCGGTAGGCCAGGACTGCGCTGTAGTAGAGCTGGGAGAGGGGGAGGTCTTTGTCCTTTCCACGGATCCTATTACCGGAACTACCAAGGATATCGGGCGGCACAGCGTTCATATCACTGCCAATGACCTGGCGGCTTCCGGAGCAGACCCTCTGGGGGTTATGCTGACGATCCTTCTTACCCCGGATACCAGGGAAGAAGAATTAAAAGAGATGATGCGGGGAGTAGAAGGTGCCTGCCGGGAGCTGGACATGGAAGTCATGGGAGGCCACACAGAGATCACCCATGTGGTGAAACAGCCTCTGATCTCCCTTACCGGAGTGGGAAAGATGAGAAAGGACAGGGTGCTGACTACAGCTTCTGTAAAGCCAGGACAGGATATTCTGATCACCAAGTGGATCGGACTGGAAGGCACTTCTGTGGCGGCAAAGGAAAAGGAAGAAGAGCTTCTGAAGAAGTTTGCCCCCTCCTTTGTGGAGACAGCCAAGAACTTTGACCAGTATCTCTCTGTGGTTCCAGAGGCGAAGATCGCCAGAGAATGGAAGATATCCGCTATGCACGACATTACGGAAGGAGGAGTTTTCGGAGCTCTCTGGGAAATGGGAAACGGTTCCGGAGTGGGGCTGGACATTGATCTGAAAAAAATCCCTATCCGTCAGGAAACTGTGGAAGTCTGCGAGGCCCTGGGGCTGAACCCCTATATCCTCATGTCCAGCGGTTCTATGATGATCGCAGCGGATGACGGATACGGTCTGGCGGAAAAACTGAAACAGTCAGGAATACCTGCCAGTGTGGTAGGAAAGGCAACTTCCGGCAATGACCGGATCCTGAGAAATGGAGAAGACACCAGATACCTGGATAAGCCTCAGAGCGATGAACTCTATAAAATCTATCAGTAACAGAGGAAGAGAAAATGGCAAAATTGAACATTGTACTTTATGAGCCGGAAATTCCGGCCAATACAGGAAATATTGGCAGAACCTGCGTGGCTACCGGAACCAGGCTCCATCTCATAGAGCCCCTGGGATTCAGGCTGAATGAGAAGGCCATCAAGAGAGCGGGAATGGATTACTGGAAGGATCTGGATGTGACCACATATCTGAACTACCAGGACTTTCTGGAGAAAAATCCCGGAGCAAAGATCTATATGGCTACTGCGAAAGCCCCGAAGATCTACACAGAGGTTCAATATGAAGAGGACTGCTATATCATGTTCGGAAAGGAAAGCGCAGGGATCCCTGAGGAGATCCTGCTGGAGAATCAGGAGACTGCTGTCCGGATACCTATGATCGGAGATATCCGGTCTTTGAATCTCAGCAACTCTGTAGCGATCGTTCTCTACGAAGCACTGCGGCAGAACCATTTCGACCATATGCAGTTAGAAGGCCATTTAACAAAATATCAGTGGAAATAAAAGAGCTGTTCTGCAGACAGGTATCTATTCAAAAGAATAGAGAGATTTCCTGTCTGGAGGACAGCTCTAAATTTTGCAGTCAGTGAGAGGAAAAAGCAGCTCAGGCTTCCTTTTCCGGACTTTTGGCCAGGGTAAAGATGAACTCTGTACCAACTCCCTCTGTACTGATAACATTGATATTTTGTTTGTGGGCGTTGATGATCTCTTTGACAATGGAGAGGCCCAGGCCGGTGCCTTTCCGGTCCTTTCCTCTGGAAGAATCAATTTTATAAAAACGGTCCCAGATTTTAGGCAGGTTCACTTTGGCAATACCGCAGCCCATATCTTTTACAGAGACAAAAACAGTCTCATGCTTCAGAGAAGATTCAATCTTGATCACCGAATCTTCAGGACTGAATTTAATGGCGTTATCGATAAGATTATACAGCACCTGCTGGATCTGGACCATATCTGCGTGGACGAAAAGGGTCTGTCCGGTAAGTAGCAGTTCAATAGAGATCCTTTTATCTCTGCAGGTTCCCTCGAAGGTGGCGGCAGTAGTCTTGATCACGCTGTTGATATCGAAATCCGAAAATTCCAGATGGCGTCCCTTCTGGTCCAGATTATTCAGAGTGAGAAGGCTTTCTGTCAGTTTGTAAAGACGATCTGTCTCAAATACCACGATCTTTAAATACTTTTCCTGGAGTTCCGGCGGAATGGTCCCGTCCAGGATCGCCTCGGAATATCCCTTGATAGAGGTAAGAGGAGAACGGAAATCGTGGGAAACATTGGCGATAAATTTCCGCTGATAGTTTCCTGTCATATCCAGCTCATCGGACATATAATTTAGAGTCAGAGCCAGATAGCCCAGCTCATCTTCTTTCTCAAGAGGAATATTGTATTTCAGATTTCCGGAGGCAAAGGCGTCTGCCCCCTGGATGATCTTTTTCAGAGGCCGGTAGATCATAAAGGAAAATACCGGGATAATAGCCGCCAGGATCAACAGAAAAACGAAAAAGAGAATATAAATAATATTCAGTATGTCATCTCTCTGCTCATACACCACAGACATTGGAAGATGGATTGCCACATATCCTTCTATACTCATATTCAGAGTTACAGGAACCATGACGCTTAACTGTTCCCTGGAAAATTCATTAAAAAAATTTCCAATCTGATAGTAAGAACCGCTGGCAGTGCCGGGATCAAAGTCCTCTATTTGAGGATAGTCTTCTGTATACATAGGTTCGTCCGTATTCATAAGGATCTCTCCCTGAGGGCTGATAAGCCAGATAGAACAATCCTGATAGGAGGCTACCGTACAGAGATTCTGATAAGTATTTTCCGGACTGCTGGTCTCCCGGTAGTATTTTGTGGCCCGGTTAGAGGCTATATCTGTGGCTTCCCGGTAAAGCTGATTGCTGTATACAGATTCTACATGGCGCTGGGCCATGGAGCTGCCGGCCAGGGCCACAGCGAAAAAGCCGATAAAACCCAGTATAAAAAATGCCAGGACAAATTTTATATACAGATATTTTTTCATCTGTTCTTTACCTCAAATTTGTATCCGATGCCCCAGACCGTGGCAATGGACCAGGCCGGGTGGTCTTTGATCTTTTCCCGGAGACGTTTGATATGTACGTCTACGGTCCTGGTATCTCCGATATACTCATAGCCCCAGATGTGATCCAGGAGCTGCTCCCTGGTAAATACCTGATTGGGAGAGGAGGCCAGGAAATAGAGAAGTTCCAGTTCCTTTGGGGGCATATCGATCTGATTTCCATAATAGATCACAGAATAATTGGTCAGATTGATGGCCAGGTCCGGATACTCCACATATTTGCCCGCAGGCTGTGTGGCCGGGGCTACTGTAGGCTGATACCTGCGAAGGACCGCCTTTACTCTGGCCACCAGCTCTTTGGAATCAAAAGGTTTGATCATATAATCGTCAGCCCCCAGCTCCAGCCCAAGGACTTTATCAAAGATCTCTCCCTTGGCGGAGAGCATGATAATAGGCACGTTGGATTTGTGGCGGATTTCCCGGCACACCTGATAGCCGTCCATACCAGGAAGCATCAGGTCCAGCAGGATCAGATTGGGAGCAAAGGAAGTGAAGGCTTTCAAAGCCTCCTCCCCATCGTTTACAATTTTGGTGTCATAACATTCTTTGGTAAGATACAGAGAGATGAGCTCTGCAATATTGTTGTCATCGTCTACAATGAGTATTTTCTGTTTTACAGCCATGTGTATCCCCCTTACTTTTTAAATTCTACAATCGTTACTCCGGCGTCTCCTTCCCCAAATTCTGCCAGATGGAAATTGTCCACATATTTCAGACGCTTCAGATAATTATGGACTCCCTTCCGAAGGGCACCGGTGCCTTTTCCGTGTACGACCCGGACACTGCTTAAATGGGCAAGATAGGCGTCATCCAGATATTTGTCCAGTTCCGCCACAGCCTCGTCTACAGTTTTGCCCAAAAGGTTGATCTCGGCCCTTACAGAAGCAGATTTATTCATGCGGATCTTTCCGGCTCCCGTCTTCTGAAGGGAAGGCCCGGTGATCACCGGCTCATCGATCAGCTCCAGATCTGAAAGCGCCACTTTGGAACGAAGGATCCCCATCTGCACGTAGACCATTCCTTTGGCATCAGGTTTGGAACTGATGGTGCCTTTTACGTTCAGACTTAATACCCGGACGCTGTCTCCCAGGGAAATATCCTTGGGAGTAAGGGAGGATTTCTTCTTCTCCGGAGTCTTCAGAGCGATCTTCTTGCCGGTGTCATTTACCTGTTTCCGGAGTTTTTCTCTCTGAGCTTCCAGTTCTTTGGCGCTGAGGGTTTCCTTTCCAGCCTTATTAAAGATCTTCATGGTCTGATCGGCGTATTCCTTGGCTTCCCGCAGGATCCGGTGGGCTTCCTCGTTGGCGTTTCTCAGGATCTTTTCTTTCTGCTGATCCAGCCGGTCCTCTTTGGCCTCCAGCCGGGCTTTCAGATTTTTGACTTCTTCTTTATATTTTTCAATTTCTTCCTGCTCAGACTCGATGGTCTTGCGGCTTTCCTCAAGAGAAGTGAGCACATCTTCAAAGGATTCATCTTCCTGACTGATCTGCTCCTTGGCCTTTTCAATGATATAATCCGGCAGTCCCAGTTTGCTGGAAATAGCAAAAGCATTGCTCTTTCCCGGAACGCCGATGAGAAGACGATAGGTAGGACGGAGAGTCTCTACATCAAATTCGCAGGAGGCGTTTTCCACTCCCTGGGTAGAAAGTGCATAAACTTTCAGTTCGCTGTAGTGGGTAGTGGCCATAGTGCGGACTCCCTGACTGTGAAGGTGGGAGAGTATGGCAATAGCCAGAGCGGCTCCTTCTGTAGGATCAGTGCCGGCCCCCAGCTCATCGAAGAGTACCAGGGAATCCCGGTCTGCCTTTTCCAGAAAACGTACCACATTTGTCATATGAGAAGAAAAGGTACTTAAGGACTGCTCAATACTCTGTTCATCTCCAATATCTGCGTAGACTTCCCGGAACACACTGAGACGGGAGTTGTCAAAAGCGGGAATATGCAGCCCGGACTGGCCCATCAGAGTAAGAAGGCCCACAGTTTTTAAGGAAACGGTTTTACCTCCGGTATTGGGTCCGGTAACCACTAAAAGATCAAAGGTTTCTCCCAGACGGATATCAATGGGAACCACCTGGTGTTTCTCGATCAGAGGATGACGGGCTTTTTTCAGATCTATGATCCCCTGGGTGTTGAACTTAGGCTCCGTAGCGTTCTGAGACTTGGCCAGAAGGGCCCGGGCAAAGATAAAGTCAAGCTGTGCCAGGATCTTCAGGTCATCCTGGATCATTTCCAGGCTCTCGGCAGCCGTCTGGCTGAGATTGGAAAGAACGATCTCGATCTCTGCCTGCTCTTTTGCCTCCAGCTCCCGCAGATCGTTATTCAGTTTTACTACAGCCATCGGTTCTACAAAGACGGTGGAACCGGTGGAGGACTGGTCGTGGATCATACCGGGAACCTGGCCTTTGTACTCTGATTTAACAGGGATACAATACCGGCCGTTTCTCATAGTGATCACACCGTCCTGGAGATAGGTCCTGGCGCTTCCGCTGATGTAAGAAGCAAGCTGGCTGTGGATCTTTTCATTGATCCCTTTCATGCTCCGGCGCACCTGGCGCAGCCCCGGGCTGGCGTCGTCTGCGATTTCTTCCGGGGACAGGATACAGCGGCGGATTTCTGTTGAAAGGGGAGTGAGAGGTTCCAGTATCTCAAACATGCCATCCAGAGAATCTCCGTTTTCATCTTCTGTATCTCTCCGGGAATAGGCTTTGGCCCGTCCGGCGTTTTCCAGAAGACCGGCTATATCCAGAAGCTCCCCGGTTCCCAAAGTGCCGCCGATCTCCAGCCGTTTTAAGGATCCGCGGATATCCTTTACACCGCCGAAGGAGAGAGACCCCTTCTGGTAGACTCTGGAAAGAGCGTCTGCGGTTTCCTGCTGCATGACTTCGATTTCAGCAAGATCGTCGGAAGGAGTAAGGTGCCTGCACATTTCCTTTCCCATCCGGGAGGTGGCAAAGCCCTCCAGCAGCTCTATGATTTTGTAATATTCTAAAGTTTTTAATGCTTTTTCATTCATATTGATCACCTTGTCAGATTTCATTTACCCTCCGGATCTAAGCAGGAGGGATAAGCTTGTATGTCTTCTCTATTCTACATGAAATGCCTGAGAATGAAAAGGTTTTGGGCTTTTTTTTTCTTCAGGAAAGATGTTTATTTGTATATTCTTCATAAAAAGTTCATAAATTTTCAGTATAATAGACAAAAATATGCCGTCAGGCATTTGTGAATCTGACATACGGAGAGCAAAGGATATGGGCGAAGAGAGAAGAGAAGAGCTTAACCGGGAAGAATATAAGGAACAGGAAGGCGCTGCGGCGCTGCCGGAGAAGACACAAGAGCGGGAAAATGCCCCGGAAGCAGAGGAAAAGACAGAGGATCTGGAGAGTTCCTATGAATTTATCAGGGAAACCATTAAAGCGAAGCCTATAAATAAAAAGAAAATGGCCAGGCAGATCGGAAAACTGGCAGGATCCGGGGCAGTGTTCGGCCTGGCTGCTGCCCTGGTATTCGGCATTTTGGCACCTGGATTTTTAGAGAGAGCCAAAGAAAGACAAGATGACCAGGAAGTCCAGTTCCAGGACAGTACGGAGGATACTCAGGAAGAGCAGCAGGACACCCAGGAAGAGCAGCAGGAGGATACCCAGCCGGAACAGACAACGATCATCCAGGAAATGACACCGGAAGACTATCAGACGCTGTATGCGGATATTTTTTCCATGGCCCAGGAGGCGGAAAAGGCTATGGTGACAGTCACCAGCAGTCAGAACAACCAGGACTGGTTCCAGACGCCCTATGAGAGCCAGATTTCCGGGCTGCTGGTAGCAGAGAGCGGACAGGAATACTATGTTCTGACGGAATACCGGATCGTGGAAAAGGTAGACCGGATCCATGTGACTTTTTGTGACGGAACTATGATCGAAGCCAGATTCCAGAAGGCAGACAGCAATACGGGGTTTGCAATTTTGAAGGTGCCAAAATCCGAGGTACCTGTAGAGACCCAGCAGGCAGTGGCAATCGCACCACTAGGCGAGTCATATAATGTAAAACAGGGAGAACCCGTACTTGCAATCGGCAGTCCTATGGGGTATAGTGATTCTGTCGGCTATGGAATCGTAACCTCTACTTCAAATACGGTGTCCAGAACGGATGCGGAATATGGCCTTATCACTACTGATATTACCGGGAGCAGTCAGGGAAGCGGCGTGATCGTAAACCTGGATGGAGAGATCATAGGTATCATCACTCAGTCTTTTGCTAATGAGGATACCCAGAATCTGATCACAGGCCTGTCGATCTCCGACAGCAGAGAACTGATCCAGACTCTTTCCGATGATCAGGATATTATTTATATGGGTATTACCGGAGAAACTATTACCTCAGAGATATCCGAGAAGAAAGGAATCCCGATCGGCGTCTTTGTAGAAGAAGTGGAAGTGGATTCTCCTGCTATGCAGGTGGGGATCCAGAGCGGAGATGTTATCACGGAAGTTAACGGATCCAAGGTGGAGACGGTCAAGGGATATCAGCAGCAGCTGAAGTCATGCAAAAACGGGGAGACTATAGAAGTGAAGGCCATGCGCCAGGGAACGGAAGGTTATGTGGAAGTATCCTTTGACGTTACATTAAAGGCAAAATAGAAAGGGCATAGAAGCGATGAAATTTATTAATGAACTCCGGGAAGGGGAAAAAATTTCAGGAATATATTTGTGCAAACATAAACAGGCGGCTGTTACAAAAAATGGAAAGCCATATGAAAATCTGATACTTCAGGATAAAACAGGAACTATTGACGGAAAGATCTGGGAACCCAATTCCCTGGGCATTGATGAGTTTGATCCTCTGGATTACATAGATGTGGTGGGAGATGTGACCAGTTTTCAGGGAAGCCTGCAGGTCAGCATTAAACGGGCCAGAAAAGCCGGAGAGGGAGAATATGATCCGGGAAACTATCTTCCTGTATCCGGAAAAGACGTAGAGTCCATGTATCAGGAACTGCTGGGATTTACGGCTCAGATAAAGAATCCTTATCTCCACAGGCTTTTGGTCAGCTTTTTCCAGGAAGACGAGGAGTTTATCCGGGCTTTTAAGGGAAATTCAGCAGCCAAGACCGTTCACCATGGATTTATCGGCGGCCTGCTGGAACATACTTTAAGCGTGGTGAAACTCTGCCAGTATTACTGCAGGACTTATCCGATCCTGAATCAGGATCTTCTGATCACAACTGCGATGCTCCATGATATTGGAAAGACCAGGGAACTGAGTCCTTTTCCGAAAAACGATTATACGGATGACGGCCAGCTTCTGGGCCATATTATGATAGGAGCGGAGATGATCCACGACAAGGCCAGAGAGATCCCGGGATTTCCGGAAAAGCTGGAAAGTGAAGTGAAACACTGTATTCTGTCCCATCATGGTGAATTGGAATACGGTTCCCCAAAGAAACCGGCACTGGCAGAGGCCGTTGCCCTGAACTTGGCAGATAATACGGATGCCAAGATGGAGACTCTCACAGAAATCTTTAACGGAGCAGGAGAGCAGAAAGACTGGCTGGGTTATAACCGTTTCTTTGAGTCAAATCTGCGCAAGAGCAGCCTGTAAGGCAGGGCAGGCAGCAGGCCGGAAAACTTTACGGCCCGGCGGATTCCATTTGCCTCGCTGCACAGGGGAGTAGAAAAGCAGAAGCTGTCCGGATAAGCAATCCTTCCGGCTGTTTTTGCTTTTTTTGTGGGAAGTATTGTCTGCAGTCCCCAATGGAAGAAAAAAGCCGGGAGCAGAGAATCAGAAGGAGAATCTATGGAATTTAAGAAAAATGATATTTTAACAATAGATATTGAAGATATGGGACACGATGGAGAGGGTATCGGAAAGGCAGAGGGCTATACCCTGTTCGTGAAGGATACAGTCATCGGAGACCGGGCAGAGGTAAAGATCATGAAGGCTAAGAAAAATTACGGCTATGCCCGTCTGCTTAAGGTGCTCGCTCCTTCTCCAGACCGCACTGAACCAAGATGTCCCATTGCCAGAGCCTGCGGAGGCTGCCAGCTCCAGTTTCTTTCTTATGAAAAGCAGCTGGAATTCAAGAAGAACAAAGTGCTGGGAAATCTTCAGCGTATCGGAGGCTTTGCCGGCATACAGGCAGAACGGGCAATCGGCATGGAGAATCCCTGGCGCTACAGGAATAAAGCCCAGTTCCCTGTTGGAAGAAATAAAGAAGGGGAGATCATTACCGGTTTCTATGCAGGAAGAACCCACAGTATCGTGGCTAACCGGGACTGCCTTCTGGGCGTGGAAGTAAATGAAAAGATACTGAGCCGGATCCTTGCTTATATGGAATCCTGTCACGTGGACCCTTATGATGAGAAGACCGGGGAGGGGCTGGTACGCCATATCCTTCTCAGATATGGGTTTAAGACCGGGGAAATCATGGTCTGTCTGATCATTAACGGCACCGGGATTCCCGATCAGGACAAGTTTGTGGAGGCTCTAAAGGACATTCAGGGTATGACCAGTATTACATTAAATGTGAATACCAAGAGAAATAATGTGATCTTGGGAGAAAAGGTAATTCCTCTCTGGGGAAAAGAATATATCACGGATTATATCGGACCGATCCAATATCAGATTTCCCCCTTGTCTTTTTACCAGGTAAATCCGGTGCAGACGGAAAAACTTTATGGGACTGCACTTGAATATGCGGGACTTACAGGGAAGGAGACAGTCTGGGATCTCTACTGCGGAATCGGAACGATTTCTCTGTTCCTGGCCCAGAAGGCAAAGCAGGTCTACGGAGTGGAGATCGTCCCTCCTGCCATTGAAGATGCCAAAAGAAATGCAAAGCTGAATGGGATCACCAATGCAGAGTTTTTTGTAGGTAAAGCAGAGGAGGTCCTTCCGGAGAAATACGAGCAAGAGGGAATCCAGGCAGACGTGATCGTCGTAGATCCTCCAAGAAAAGGCTGTGACGAAGCGGTGCTCCAGACCATGCTGAAAATGCAGCCGGAAAAGATCGTGTATGTAAGCTGCGACTCCGCTACTCTGGCCAGGGATCTGAAGATACTGTGTGAGAAAGAATATCAGCTGGAAAAAGTGGCAGTGTGTGATATGTTTCCACAGGGGGTTCACGTAGAAAGTATCGTGTTGCTTTCAAAACTTAAATCGGATAAACATATAGATGTGGAATTATAGAGTGGCAGAACTATAATAGGACCAAGTCTGAGGAGACTAAACGCCCGAAGTGCCCAATTGAAAAGGAGCAGGCAATTTTGGAGGCTCTGAAATATTTTGGGATGGTATAGAGTTTTATGAAGTAGTAGACTGCTACAATAGATTTAACGATAAGATATTCTAGAACATTTTTCAATGATTTGTGAGAGGAATGAAACAATGCCATTTGAAAAAGGTGGAAGAGCAGATAAACAGATTGCAGATAAATGCTTGGACTTATAGGATATCATGTTTGAAAGGCAACTGGGGTCAGTAAGAGAGGTCAGTAGAAAATTAATGGAACGGTAAAAGGAGAGCTGAAGAGGGAGGATAGAAGAGACAATCCAAATATTGTCGGTAGTGAAATTCTCATATATCAAACGGAGGATGGGCATACAAAAATTGATGTTAAGTTTGAAGATGAGAGTGTTTGGCTTACACAGGCGCAATTATGTGAGCTTTAATAAACCAGTAAATCTAACATCAGTGAGTATATTAAGCACATTTTTGAAGAAGGCGAGCTAGAAGAAAATGCAGTTGTTCGGAAATTCCGAACAACTGCGGCTGATGGAAAAAACTATAACACAACACACTATAATCTTGACATGATTATTTCACTTGGGTATAGAGTAAAGTCTAAAATTGCTACAAATTTCCGTCGGTGGGCTACTGAACGCTTGAAAGAGTATATGATAAAAGGCTTTACGATGGATGATGAACGGCTGAAAAATCTGGGGGCGGTAATTACTGGAAAGAGTTATTAGACCGTATTCGGGATATCCGATCATCTGAAAAAGTTATGTACCGACAGGTACTTGACCTTTATGCAACAAGTGTTGATTATGATCCCAAGAGTAGTGAATCCACTGCGTTTTTTAAAATGGTACAAAATAAATTGCACTATGCGGCACATGGACATACAGCAGCGGAGGTTATATACGAGCGCGCAGATGCGAGTCAACCTTTCATGGGATTGAAGAGTTTTTCTGGTGACTATCTGCGCAGATTGGTCAGAATATTTTAACGGGCTGAAGGGAACAGCGGTCATATATGATGCTTCTGACAGGCAGTATACGATCTATAATCAAGATCTTGCAGAAACCAGGAGATCGCCATGCTCTACATTTAAAATTATTTCTTCCTTAATTGCATTGGAAAATGGAACCATCACACCAGAAAATTCCACCAGGCCATGGAGCGGAGAAATATTCTGGAACGAAGACTGGAATAAAGATATTGATTTTAGCGAGGCGTTTCGTACTTCCTGCGTATGGTATTACAGACAGGTCATAGATGATATTGGAAAAGATATGATGCAGAAGGAATTGGATAAACTCCAGTATGGCAATTGCGACATTTCTGATTGGGAGGGAAGATTAAATACAAACAATAACAACAGGGCTTTAACAGGATTTTGGATTGAATCCTCTTTACGGATTTCACCCAAAGAACAGGCTGAGGTAATGGAACGTATCTTTGGCAGCAATTCGGAGTATTCAGAAGAGACACAGAATACATTAAAGCAGGTTATGCTGGTGCCGGAGCAGGACAGAACGGATATTTCCATATATGGAAAAACTGGAATGGGAAAAGAGAATGATATTGTTGTTGACGCCTGGTTCACAGGATTTGCGGAAAGCACAAAAGGTAATATCTATTTTTGTGTGCGCCTTGGAAGAACAGACGGTATGGATGTATCCAGCACCTTGGCAAAAGAAATAGCAATGAAAATTGTATCGGATTACTGTATGCAGTAACTCATTATAACGAAAGAAAGAACGGGATTAAAAAATGCTGACAGACAGGGCCATATTGCACTGTCTGTCAGCGGAAACTTATTTTCTTCATCTTATTTCAGTTCTGCCCCATCGCTAAAGGCATTTCCTACTTTTTCTCCCAGCTTCAGATAAGCATTGTTTACCGGATCAAAAGTGATAGGCTGGAGAAGAGCTGGAGAGATTTTTCCATTTTCATCCAAAATCTTTTCGTCGGCGCTGACATTTACGATCTCGCCGATGATATCTCCATCTTCAGTAATTTTGATCAGTCTGCACTCCAGAGCCATGGGAAATTCCTCGATCAGAGGAGCATCCACAAATTCACTTTTCACCGGATGAAGACCTGCCTTTTCCAGCTTGGCTGGTTCTTTGTTCCCGGAGGTGATTCCCACATAGTCTGCCTCTTTTACATGGGCAGCGTCTGCAAAGCTTACAGTGAAAGCCTGACGTTCCTTGATGTTGGCAGTGGTCTTGTGGCCGGCACTGAGACAGATACAAACCTGATTGGTGTCATAGATTCCTCCCCAGGCCGCATTCATGGCATTGGCCGAACCATCCCCATTATAGGTACCGATGATCAGCACTGGCAGAGGATACATCCAGGACTGCTTTCCAAAATTTTT
>UQSX01000032.1 GCA_900543715.1 uncultured Blautia sp.
AAGATTCGTCTGATCTCTTTTTGTCAAGGGCTAAAACTTTATTAAATTTTCCCCTTTACCGTATATTGTTTCTGCCTGGTGAGAATCATTTTAAAGAAAACATCTGCATCTGCAGTGTTTCTATTACGCGACAGGAGGATTCTTGCTATGGCACTTAATAAGGTTGAAATCTGCGGAGTGAACACTTCACAACTTCCCATTCTTACAAATGATGAAAAAGAGGTGTTGTTTGAACGGATAAAACAAGGTGACATGGAAGCGAGAGAAAAATATATCAAGGGGAATCTCCGACTGGTACTGAGTGTGATCAAGCGCTTTGCCAGCAGCAGTGAAAATCCCGACGATTTATTCCAGATCGGCTGTATCGGCCTCATAAAAGCTATAGACAATTTTGACACAACTCTGAATGTAAAATTTTCTACTTATGCGGTTCCTATGATCATCGGTGAAATCCGCCGCTATCTCAGGGACAACAATTCGATCCGGGTAAGCCGTTCATTAAGGGATACGGCTTACAAAGCGATCTATGCCAAAGAAAACTATGTTAAGCAAAATCTGAAAGAACCTACTATCAATGAGATCGCCAGTGAGATCGGTATCGAAAAGGAGGAGATCGTCTATGCTCTGGATGCAATTCAAAGCCCGGTAAGCCTGTATGAACCAGTATACACAGAAGGCGGCGATACCCTGTATGTTATGGACCAGATCAGCGATAAAAAAAATAAGGAAGAAAACTGGGTAGAAGACATCTCCCTGAAAGAAGCCCTGAAACGTTTAGATGAAAGGGAACGGAATATTATTGAAATGCGTTTTTATCAGGGAAAAACCCAGATGGAAGTAGCTCAGGAGATCGGTATTTCCCAGGCTCAGGTAAGCCGTTTGGAAAAACATGCCCTGAAAAATATGCGTTCCTATCTACGGCCCTGAACCTTCTGACTTTACTTATTTTATATCGCTCCATACAGACGTTTTTTATATAGAAAAACCGCACCCCCCTGGGATGCGGTTTTCTATATAAATTACTGTGTAAGGATCTCTCCGTTTTTCACTGCCTGCATTTCACTCTTTATACTGTCTATGCTTGCCTGATCTGGCTGCATAACATACAGAGCAGTTCCCGGCATGGAGTAGCAGTACTGACTGTCACCGGTTCCCTCTGCTGCTACAGACTTGATATTCCAGCTTCCGCCGCTGTTTAACTGACTTTGGATCAGTTCCTGGATCTGCTCCATGGACATATTTGTCTCTATGCTGTCACTTACCTGTGATATCAGATCCGGTGCTTTCAGCAGCATTTCCGGAGTCATCATCTTCTGGATCATGGCCTGGATCACTGCCATCTGGTTTTTGCCTCTCTGGTTATCGCCGCCTGCCAGACTATAACGTTCTCTTGAGAAGGCCAGCGCCTGTTCTCCGTTAAAATGGTTAATTCCTTCCTGTACGCTGATGACAACTCCTCCACTGCCATCTGTTGTAAAGGCATACTCTGAGTTTACATCAACGCCCCCCATAGCATCCACCAGAGTGATCAAAGAAGTAAAGTTCACTCTTGCATAGAAAGCAATCTCCGTGTCATAGAGGTTTTCCAGGGTTGCCATAGATTTGTCTACGCCATAAATACCTGCATGGGTCAGCTTATCCTTGCTGTCCCCGCTTACTCCCGGTATGGTCACATAATAATCCCTTGGCGTATTCGTAAGCAGGATCTGTTTTGTATTTGGATTTACCGTAGCAATAATATTTACGTCACTCCTGCTCCTTGTGCTCACCGGGCCATACACGTCAATTCCGCTGATATAAACGCTGAAAGTTTCATTATCCACCTTCACTTCAGCTGCCTTTCCCTGAATAGCGGCATTCACATCATCCTCAGTCTCTATGCTGTACTGAGCAATGATCTTTACCTGGCTCTGAAAGTTTTCATAAACTTCATCCAGAATTGACCCGAAACCTTCATTATAGACGATTGCCTGGACACTTCCATCCAGAAGGGCTCCTGCTTGTTCATTTAATGTGGCATACTCGGCAGTCACAACCTGGGTGCCTGCTTCTTCATTGACCTTTTCCATGGCCTTGTCTACATCGCTTCCGTCCTCTGCATGCTGCAGACCATAAATATAATCGGAAGTATCTGACACTTTCTCAGCAGGGTCATCACTTCTGACAGCCACCAGCATACTGTTGATCTGAGTTCCCAGCGTATCACCGCTGATATCCTGTACCGCATCATGAGTCCTGTATAAATATACAGAACCAAAGATCAGCACCGCCGACATGAGCACACTGACCAGCTTACTGAGAATGGCCTTCCCTCTGGAAATAGCCTGAAGAGTAAATAACAGCGCTGCAAATATTAGAAGGATTGCGCCTAAGCCTGCCACATATTTTTCAGGTATCATACCCAGTCTCCAGGTAAATGCAAGGAAAACCAAGGTCAGAAGCAACTGTATCAGCACCAGAAATTTACCTACCGTACGGAAAGCACGATTAATCCGTTTCTTTTTCTTCTTCGCTGATTTCGTGGTATGATCACGGTTTCTGTTTTCCATCTCACTGCTCCTTTTTACACATCTTAATAGAGTTTTTCTATTTTTGCCTGATTTCAGGCATTTCATTCTTTAATATAATATAATTATCCCGAAAAAGCAACTATATCCGATATTTTCCTAGTTTATTCCCTATTTTTTCATCTTAACACTTTTTCTACACCTTTATAGATTCTTTTCCATAGAGGATTTAAGAGATCTGTGCTATAATCTAGGTATAAATAATTTTTGTATCTGTAGAAAAGGGGGTATTTCTATGGCACATCGCATTATTACAATCAACAGAATGTATGGAAGCGGGGGAAGACTTTTGGGGAAGGCCCTTGCAGAAAAACTTGGCATCGGATTTTACGATAAGGAACTGATCCGTCTGGCAAGCGAAAAAAATCAGATTCCCTACAAAGAACTGGAAAAAGTAGATGAAAAGAAAGCCAGCCAATGGAGGCTTCCTGTTAAAGAACAGATGCAGATGCAGCCTCAGTATCATTTCCATCCCATGAATGATGTTTTATTTGAAACTCAGAGTCAGGTGATCCGGGAACTGGCCCAAAAGGAAGACTGTATCATCGTAGGCCGGTGTGCGAACTATATTTTAGGTGATAAATGCTTCAGCCTTTTTGTATATGCACCTTTTGAATACCGTGTCCAGTCCATTATGGAACGTCTGGGCAGGGAAGAGAAGAGCGCCCGGACTCTGGTGAAAAAAATGGATAAAACCCGAAAGTCCTACTATGAATTTTTTACTGATGAAAAATGGAAAGATCTGAACAACTATCAAATGTGTATTGATACCAGCCGTTTTGATCAGGAATTCCTTCTGAAACTGCTGGCAGATGTCTATGCCGTCCTGTAGTCTAACAAGCATATAAAACCGGCCAGGATTCCCGAAGAAGAACATCTTTCCCGGGCGTCCTGGCCGGTTTCTTATTCATCTTTTATATTCTTTGACCGATTCTTACAGGCAGCATTTTATCTTCTCGATCATTTCCTCATATTCTGCCTGACTTAAATACTTCTTATCCGGATTCATCTGGAACACTCCGCCCCATTCGTCCTGCCCCTGATATTTAGGCACCAGATGCATATGAAGATGGCAGCCTGTATCTCCGTAAGCCCCATAATTTACCTTATCCGGATGAAAAGCCTGATGAAGGGCTCTGGCCGCTCTTGTCACATCTGCCATAAATTTATTTCTCTCTTCATCGCTGATATCCACAATTTCACTTACATGGTCCTTATAGGCCACAATACATCTTCCAGGCTTACTCTGCTCCTTAAACAAGATCAGCTGGCTCACATCCAGGTCACAGATCTTGATTCCAAACTTGTCCAGCAGTTCTCCTCCCATACAATATGCGCAATTGCTGTCTTTCATAGAAAAAATCCTCCTTTTTTGTACTTATTTTTATTATAAGCACTTTCTGCGGCAGGTTCAAGAAAAAACGCTTCCGTCATAGACAAAGAAATCCTTTTCACCTATAATAAAAATATTCAGGATTTAATGAATATACAGGAGGAATATTACCTTGAACGAAATTATCAAAAACCTGCTCAAAAGAAAATCCATACGCTCTTATACGGATCAGGAAATCCCTGCTGACTGCAAAGAGCAGATTCTCCGGGCCGCCATGGAGGCCCCCACTGCCGGGAATCAGCAAATGTATACAATCCTGGATATTACCAGTCAGGAACTGAAAAACCGGCTTTCCGTAACCTGCGATCACCAGCCTTTTATTGCAAAAGGAAAGATGGTCCTGATCTTCTGTGCAGACTTTCAGAAATGGTATCAGGCTTTCGCATTAGCTGGCTGCACCCCAAGAAAACCCGGTCCCGGAGATTTTCTCCTGGCGGTCGAAGATGCCGCCATAGCCGCTCAAAACGCTGTCACTGCAGCGGAAAGTCTGGGGATCGGTTCCTGTTACATCGGTGATATCATGGAAAATTACGAAATTCATCGGGACCTGCTCCATCTCCCGGAATTTGTGTTTCCCGCACTTATGCTGGTGTTCGGCTACCCAACGCCCCAGCAGCAGGAAAGAGAAAAGCCAAGGAGGGCTCCCCTTGACTTTATTGTCCATGAAAATGTCTATCCTCAGTTTTCTCCGGAGGATATCCGCCGGAATATTGCAGATCTTAAAGGCGAAGATTTCGACCAGTGGATGCAGAAGTTCTGTAAAAGAAAATATCAGGCCGATTTTTCACTGGAAATGTCCCGCTCTGTAGCTGCTGCCCTTAAAAATTTTCAAGCCTAACCGATCTGCACACAGCTATGGACCTGTACTTTCATACACTGCCTCAGTTTTTAGAGACTTACATTAATGTCTCTTCTTTTAAACAGCCCATTCCTTCTCCGACCCATCCGCCGGAAAGGAGATGGGCTTTCATATTTCTTTGAAGAGAGGTCTCTTCCGGCAGTTTCTCCAGGGGAATATCTTTTCTTTTAAATACCCATTCCATAAACTCATCGCTATCTTTATAGACCTCTTCAATACTGAACATCTCCTGAAATTTCAGAATTTTTGATTTTTCTCCCAGAAGCTCCTTCAGGGCAGGACTCAGCAGCCAGGAGCAGCATTTATACGGCACTTCTTTCCAGGAGGGATCATACTTTTCAAAAAAGACCTTTGCCTCCTGCAAAGACTCTTTTATCTTCTCCGGATCCAGAACTGCGTCAGAAGGAATGTGAATGGAAATATACCTTCCCTCTTTCTCTTCCTCTACCATTTCATATTCCAGTTCTCCCAGCCGGAAAAGCTGCAGAGAAAGCTGCCTTCCTGTCCAGAAATCCCGGTCAAACCCATAAATACCGTAGCTGACCTTGTGTTCCTCCACAAACCGGGTAAAGCATTTCATCGTCTCGTCAAAGATCAAGGCTTCAATGCCCTGCTCCTGATACTTTTCCCAGGATATGACAGAAGCTTTCAGCATACAGAACAGCATCTTTATGCCATCTGGATCCTCCCCCAGAAATTTCTTCAGTTTTTCCCTGGCCTTCTGCCAGTTCTCTGCCTCCGTAAGTTCAGAGATCTCCTTTTCTGTCTCAAAAAAATCCTGTTTACTCTCTAATTCTAATATTTTCTCTGTCACTTCTTCCTGCAGCCCGATACGAGCGCAGATTTTTTTCAGGCTTTCCATATTACTCTCCTTTAAGCTCCCTGCCTTTTCCCCTCCAGATCTCTTAAATGCCTCTCTGCATTCCTCATATCACGATCATAATTTTCAATCTTCTGATTCAGCCTATCCAGAGATTCCTGCATTTCCTCCATTCTGGCTATCAGCTGTTCTCTCTGGTCCACCAGAATATTTTTTCTGGCTTCCAAAGTAGCATCTCCCTGCTGGAAAAGATCTACATATTCTATAAGAGCCTCAATCTGCACACCGGCTTTTCTCATACACTTCATCAGTTCCACCCAGCCGCAGGAAGCCTCATCATAATTGCGGATTCCACTCTTGGTCCTGGGTACCGGAGGGATCAGCCCAATCCTCTCATAATAGCGAAGGGTGTCTTGTGAAATATCATATTTCTTGCTGACTTCTGCTATGGTCATGTTCCTTCATCCTTTCTTTTGAATTCTTCTGGTATAAGGATATAACCTGTACCCGGCTCTAAGTCAAGGATTTTCTTACAAAAAAGTAAGGAACAGCCAAATTAGACCAAATCCTGCCTTTTATTATTCCGGATCCATATTCTTATCTTTTAATTGCTTATAATTTTCCGAGCTAGTCTCACTTTTCATATTGCCTGCCAGGTGCTATAATTGCGCTATACATTAAGAAAGGCAGGTAACCGACGATGAAACAATGCATGGATGCTCCCAACCTTCACCGGCGCATGAAAAAAATCATGGGACAGTTAAACGCTATAGATAAAATGATAGATGAGGATGTTCCCTGTGAAGATGTCCTGATACAGATAAACGCCGCCAAAAGTGCGCTGCACAAAGTAGGGCAGGTGGTTCTGGAAGGCCATTTGAACCATTGCGTCCGGGACGGTATTGAACATGGCGATGCAGATAAGACTATTGCGGAATTTGCCAAAGCCATCGAACATTTCTCCCGAATGTCTTGACCCAATTCTGTAAATGACTTTATATACTGACTATGCTGAAAAAGGCCTCAGAAAGAGAAAGCTATATTCTCTTTCTGAGGCCTTTTCTGTTTATCCATTCGCTGTCCTAAGTTTATCCCAGCTTTTCTGTATCCATTTATCGATCCATAGCTAGTGTGAAAAGACGGCTCTATTCTTCCCCAGGCATCTTCCATGCATAATGATCTGTGTGGAGGAGATGATGGGCCTTTTCGGAAAGAGGTGCTCCAAGATAATCCTGATAGCATTTAACTACCGAAGGGTTCTCATGGGAAAAACGCAGGTTGTTTACCTTATCCAGCCCGTAAAGCACCTTATTTCTCTCTTCGGACAGTTCTTCTCCGTCCTTGATAGGCTGCCCTCCGCCGCCGGTGCAGCCCCCGGGACAGGCCATGATCTCCACAAAGTCATATTTCACCTTTCCTTTACGGATAGCCTTCATCAGCTTTCTTGTATTTCCCAGTCCGCTGGCCACTGCTACCCGAATAGTCTGTCCTGCCAGATTAAATTCTGCTTCTTTCCATCCTTCCATTCCCCTGACCTTTTTAAAAGAGTCCGGATCCGGGTTTCTTCCTGTCACCAGATAGTAGGCAGTACGCAGAGCTGCTTCCATGACACCGCCGGTAGCTCCGAAAATAACCCCTGCCCCGGTTCCCGTTCCCAGAGGCGTATCGAATTCTTCCTCTTCCAGTCTGGAAGGGTCAATGTGTTCAGAACGGATCAGACGGACAACCTCTCTGGTAGTCAGCACTGCATCTACATCCTGCCCGGCGCCAGCGTCGTTCATCACCGGAATATCGCATTCATGTTTTTTTGCAATGCAGGGCATGATAGACAGGGAAAAGATCCTGGAGGGATCCACTCCCAAAAGCTGGGCATAATAGGATTTTGCCACTGCCCCAAACATCTGCTGGGGAGATTTTGCGCTGGACAGCTGATCCACCATATCCGGATACTGGGATTTCATAAATCTTACCCAGCCGGGGCAGCAGGAAGTAAACATGGGGTATCTCTCCAGATCGCCTTTTTTCAGTCTCTCCAGAAATTCACTGCCCTCTTCCATGATGGTCAGGTCTGCGCTGAAATTGGTATCGAAAATATAATCAAATCCAATCTGCCGCAGAGCAGCTACCAGTCTTTTAACGGTTGCAAACTCCCGGGACAGGCCGAAAGACTCTCCCCAGGAAGTGCGGACTGCCGGAGCAAGCTGGACCACTGTGATCTTTTCTGGATCTGCCAGGGCATCCAGGACCTTACGCCGGTCATCTCTTTCCCTTAATGCTCCTACCGGGCAATGGGTAATGCACTGGCCGCAGAGAGCACAGTCAGATTCATCGATCTTCCTGTTTCTGGAAACATCTACCGTTGTCCTGGATCCTGTTCCTGCCACATCCCAGATATTCAGGCTTTGTATCTTATCACAGATCTGCACGCAGCGCATACACTTGATACATTTTCCCGCATCACGGATCAGAGGAAACTCCATAGGCCACCGGGATCTGGGCAGTTCGATCTCAAAGGGCAGATCCAGGATTCCCAGATCATTAGAAATCGTCTGAAGGCTGCAGTTGCCGCTCCGCACACAGGTAGCGCATTTGCAGTCATGCTGTGACAGGATCAGTTCCACGTTATTTCTCCGGCTCTCCCGGACTTTGGGACTGTTGGTAAACACTTCCATACCGTCCCATACTTCATTGTTGCAGGCAGTCACCAGCTTTGCGCAGTCCTTTACCTCTACCACACAGACGCGGCAGGCGCCGATTTCATTAATATTTTTCAGGAAGCACAGAGTTGGAATCCGGATCCCGGCCTGAGACGCAGCGTCTAAAATAGTGGTTCCTTCCTTTACTTCCACGTTTTTTCCGTTTATCGTCAGTTTTACCATTTTTCAATCCTGCCTCCTTTCAGAATACCAAATCCAAAGTGGTCGCAGCGGATACATCTTCTGGCTTCCTGACAGGCCTCCTCGCAGGTCATTCCTTCTTCGATCAGTTCAAAGTCCTTGATCCTCTCGGATGCCTGACGGACCTTCATATTTACTCTGGCGCAGCTGCGGTTATCATCCAGACGTACTCTGGGGATTTCCACATCTGCAGAGATCACATGGTTGTATCCCAGGAATTCATCGATATTGGCCGCTGCCACCTTGCCTGCGGCGATTGCCCGGATGACTGTGGCCGGTCCGGTAACACAGTCGCCTCCTGCAAAGACGCCGGTAATATCTTTGGTCTTTACGCCGCTCCAGCTCATAGCCTCGATAACGCCCCGTTTCACCGGGATTCCCTGTTTTTCAAATTCTTTTGATTCAATGCCCTGACCAATGGCTACGATCACAATATCACAGCCAAGACGCACAGGAGCTTTTGTAGATACCATGGGAACCGGTCTTCCATGTTTCATGGGGCCGATGATCTGAGGCTGCACCCACAAAGCTGACGCCCGGCCCTGGTCATCTACTTCGATCCTTAATGGCGCGTGAAGATCCAGAAGTTCACAGCCCTCTTCAATGGCTCCTTCGATCTCCTCTTCCATAGCAGTCATGTCTACCCGACGCCTCCGGTAAGCGATCCGGACCCGTTTTGCTCCCAGGCGCACCGCAGACCGGGCTACATCCATGGCCACGTTGCCGCCGCCTATAACCACGATTTCCTTTCCTGTGAAATCCGGCATCTCGTCGTCTCCGATTTCCCGGAGAAGTTCCACAGCGGAGATGACGCCTTGGGCTTCTTCCCCTTCAATGCCGATCTTTCTGTCAATATGTGCACCGATAGCAATATAGACTGCATCATACTCTTCTCTTAAATCTGCAATATTGGGATCCTCTCCCACCGTTACCTCTGTCTTTACATGAATGCCCAGACTTAAAAGATGGTTGATCTCCCGGTCCAGTTCCTCTCTTGGCAGACGGTAATTGGGGATTCCATAGCGGAGCATGCCGCCCAGTTTCTTTCTCTGCTCAAAGATCGTCACCTCGTGTCCCATAAGGGTGAGATAATAAGCCGCACTGATACCTCCCGGACCGCCTCCTATAACAGCTACCTTCTTTCCTGTAGCCACCGCCGGTACAGGAAGGGGAACATCTCCTGCATGATCTACTGCAAATCGTTTCAATCCTCGGATATTTACCGGATCATCTACCATGGTCCTGCGGCACCGTACCTCGCAGGGATGTTCACAGATCAGGCCGCAGACTGCAGGAAGGGGATTATCCTTTCGGATCAGCCGCACCGCATCCCCGTACCGGCCCTCTGCTACCAAAGCTACATAACCGGGAATATCCACTCCCGCCGGACATTGGGATACACAGGGAACCGGCTGGTTCAGTTCAAATTTACATCGTCCTCTTAAAATATGTTCCTCGAAATCATCTCTGAATCCGCGGATTCCTTTTAAAACCATTCTGGCAGCTTCATAACCGATGGCACAGTCTGCGGAATAAAAAATATTCCGTGCGGTTTTTTCGATAAGATCGATCACTGAAAGGTCCGCCTGTCCGTCCAGAACCTGCTCCATCAGCTTCTGGAGCTGTCCCAGTCCTACCCTGCAGGGCACACATTTTCCGCAGGTCTGGGCATGACAAAGTTTCAAAAAAGACGCGGCCAGGTCCACAGGACATAGTCCGGGAGGACTGGCGCTGATCCGTCTTTCCAGGTCTTTATACAGTTCTTCTACTGTCGCCTGGGCTTTGTTCTGTGTAATAATACTTAATCTGCTCAATGAAAGATTCCTCCTCTCTTCTGATAAAAAAAGAAGGGCGGCATTTATCGCTTATCCAATAAATGTCGCCCAGACGTCCGGCTTCTCTATAAGCTCTTGCCACATCATGGTACTCCATTTTATACGTCAGCAGCAAAAACCCTTTATTTAAATTCAACATACCACATTCCATGTCTTCTGTCAATTTAATTTTTATATAAAAATTATCTCACAAAAGTCTTCTGTAATTCTCTGAAATCCTCTTGACTCGTATACCCCTATGGGTATATTATACATATACCCCCATATGTATATTTTAGGAAAGAAGGGACGCTATGATTTCATCTATGAAAGACTTGTTTCTCAATGAAACAAAAAGAAGCATTTTATTTCTCGTGATCTCCGGTCTCTCTCTGCTGGTCAGTTTTCTGGAGCCGGAAGGTATTCTTTTTAACACAGCATGGATCGCCATTCTTCTCTGCGGGATCCCAATCATCAAAGAAGCCATAGAAGGCCTTGTCACACGGTTTGACATTAAAGCTGACGTATTAGTATCTCTGGCTCTGATCGCTTCAGTGATCATTGGAGAGATCTTTGCTGCCGGCGAAGTGGCTTTTATCATGCAGATCGGTTCTCTTTTAGAAGAACTTACTGTAGCCAAGGCAAGGGCTGGTATTGAAAAGCTGGTGCACCTTACCCCTTTAACTGCACGAAAGATCCTAAACGGCAAAGAAATCATCCTGCCTGCTAAAGAGGTGGCTGTCAATGATGTACTCCGGGTTCTTCCGGGAGAGACTATCCCTGTAGACGGGGTAATCCTATCCGGAGAGACCTCCGTGGATCAGGCCGTTATGACAGGAGAATCTCTTCCGGTGGACAAAGGTCCGGGAGACGAGGTATCCAGCGGAACGGTCAACCAGTTCGGTTCTTTTGATATGAAAGCTTCCAGAGTAGGGGAAGACAGCTCTATCTGGCGGATGATCCGGCTGGTCCAGTCTGCTGATGCCGGAAAGGCCAAGATCGTAAGGCTGGCAGACCGGTGGGCCACCTGGATCGTGGTCATCGCTCTGACTGCCGCAGCTCTTACCTGGCTGATATCCGGCCAGATCATCCGGGCTGTGACCATACTGGTAGTCTTCTGTCCCTGTGCCCTGGTACTGGCCACTCCCACCGCCATCATGGCGGCCATCGGAAATGCTACAAAGCATGGTTTCCTGGTAAGAGAAGGCGACGCTCTGGAGCGCCTGGCTCAGGTCTCTCAAGTTGCCTTTGACAAGACAGGAACCCTCACTTATGGGAAACCTCAGGTAGCGGCTGTAGAAAGTTTCTCACCGGATATTTCCTCTGAAAAACTATACCGTCTTGCCGCCGAAGCTGAGCTTCGTTCAGAACACCCCCTTGGCAAAGCAGTAGTCCAGGGATACAAGCAGTCTTATCCTGAGACTGCACCTGAAGCTCCCCAATCCTTTTCCATGCTCCCGGGCAAAGGCGTAAAAGCCATGGCAGATCACGTGGAGGTGCTGGCAGGCAATCCCTCTCTCCTGGAGGAGAACCAGATTTCCATACCTCAAAAAGCCCTGGATTCTGCAGCAGGCTATATACAAAAGGGCTGCACTCTTATTTATCTGGGAATTGAAAAAAGGTTCGGAGGATTTGCGGCCCTTTGGGATACCCTGAGGGAAACTGCTCCTGAAATGATCAGCAGGCTGAAACAGCTTGGCCTCACTCCCGTACTTATGACCGGGGATCATGAAAATGCTGCCAGGACCATTGCTGATCAGCTGCATATTGATAAAGTCCATGCCGGCTGTCTCCCGGAGGATAAGCTCAATTACATAGCCTCTTCCCAGGAGAAAAAAGAAATGGTATGTATGATCGGAGATGGCATCAACGATGCTCCTGCACTGAAAAAAGCCCATGTGAGCATTGCCATGGGCGGAGTGGGAAGTGAATTGCTGTAGACGCAGCCGACATTGCTCTGGTAAATGATGACATCAAGGAGCTTCCACATCTGGTTTCTCTGTCCAGAAAGATGATGATTACGATCAAATGCAATCTGGCATTCTCCATGACTTTGAATTTTGCAGCCATCATACTGGCGATTACGGGGATCCTGAACCCCGTAGTAGGCGCTCTCGTCCACAATGCAGGATCTGTGCTGGTAATCATAAACTCCAGCCTGCTGCTGACCTATAGAAAAAAATGATTCTGGCCATCTGCCGGGGCTTTGGGCTGCAAAAAATACCGCCGGAAATTTACTAATACAATTCCCGGCGGCAGTACCTGTCCCAAAATATATATCCGGTTATTTCCGGTTTTTCTGATAGATGATATACAGTCCCTTCAGCAGCAGGTTATCATCTAAAATCACTTTTCTCCGGCAATGAGGAACGATCCTTTTAGCCAGTCCGCCAGTAGCGACGACTGTAGCTGCCTCTCCCAGTTCTTCCTCCAGCCGGTCAATGATTCCGTCCATAGCTGCCGCTGCACTGTAGATCACACCGCTTTTCATACATTCTGTGGTGTTCTTTCCAATAATGTGTTCCGGAGCCTCCAGGCTGATTCCTCCAAGCTGGGAAGCATGGGCAGTCAGAGAATCCAAAGATACTCCGATACCCGGATAAATCATACCGCCGATATAGTTTTTATTCCGGTCAATAACACATACCGTATTTGCGGTACCCAGATCAAAAATCAGCAAAGGCACCGGATATTCGGCAATCCCTGCCACAGAGTCCACCACCAGATCACTTCCCAGCTGAGCCGGATTGTCAATCCGGATATTCAAGCCTGTCTTAATGCCCGCTCCTACGATCAGGACTTCCTTTTTCAGTATTTTTTCTACTGCAAGCTTTGCCGCCCTGGTCACCTGGGGAACCACAGAGGAAATAATCCCTCCTTCCAGCTGTTCCTGCCGGATATGGTAAATGTCCAAAACATTTTTGATATCAATGGCATATTCCAGTTCTGTCTTGGTATGGACAGTAGAAAGACGCTCCACAAAAAGACACTCTCCTTTCTGGATACAGCCAATGACAATATTTGTATTTCCGATATCAATCGCTAAAATCATAAGTAAAACCTAATCTTTCCCTGATATTCTTTTTCATCAGCACACGTCCGATAAAGAAGGTAAGGACCCCTGCTACAATGGCTTCAGGAACTCCATTGATTCCAATAACAGATAAGATGAATCCGTATACAGCCTGGACAGCCACCTCATTGGCCGCCGCATAAGCTTCTCTGAAAAACAGAAAGATCATGTTCATGACCAGCAAAGTATTCACCAGTGCGCCTGAAATTCCCGCCAGGATCAGTCCCAGATTGGAAACTCCCTTGCTTACCCCGAACTTCTTCACTCCCTTATAGACAAAGCAGGGAACCACTCCTACCAATATCCTGGGAACGAAGCAGATAAGGATGCTTCCGATCCCGCCGCTGAACTCTCCAAGATTATAAAAGGGTGTAAAAACAAAAGATGTGACGGTAGGGTTCATCGTGTTGTTAATGAAGCTGGTAAGGCCGAAAAGAAATCCCAGACCCGCTCCTTTCTTTGGTCCCAGAAGCAGAGACGCCAGTATAACGGGGATGTGGATAATCGTGGCTCTTGTAAATCCCAGAGGGATATATCCGAGAAAAGGGGTAAAAGCCATGATCACAATGATCGCCCCGAAAATGGCGGTCTGCACCATACTTCTGATCTGTCGTCTGTTATCTCCAGGCGTCCGCCTGGCTGCTGTGTTCTGATAATGATTCATAATTGCCTCCTTGTTATCGTTCTTTTTTGAGATACAATACTTTTGGCACAGAAATCTCTTTCTGCTCTTGTTCTTTAAGGTTCAGGCCTGATTTTACGCCTGTGCCATGTTCTTTAAAATCTGGTCCAGAATTTTTAAGGCTGCCTCCTCTTTTAACATTTTTTCAAGTGAAACTTCCTCATTTTCTGTGATCATGGTGATCACATTGGTGTTTCCGGCAAATCCTGCTCCTTCTACCTTGAGATTGTTGGCCACGATCATGTCCAGATTTTTGCTTTTCAGCTTTTTCCTGGAATTTTCCAGCATATTCTCTGTCTCCATAGAGAATCCGCAGAGAAACTGTCCCTGTTTCTTATGCTCTCCCAGATATTTGAGAATATCCCTGGTCCTTTCCATCTCCAGGGAAATATCCTCTCCCTGTTTCTTCACCTTTTCCTGGCTGACAGTTCTGGGCCGGTAGTCCGCCACTGCCGCTGCTTTGATGATAATATCCTGTTCTCCTGCCCGGCTGGTCACCTCCTGGAACATATCCTCTGCAGTTACCACAGGAACCACTTCTACAAATTCCGGCGGCGTAATCGCTGCAGGACCCGACACCAGGGTAACCTGAGCCCCTCTCAGCATGGCCATCTTTGCCAGAGCATAGCCCATTTTCCCGGATGAATGATTGGTAATGTACCGCACTGGATCTATGGGTTCCTGAGTAGGTCCTGCAGTGACCAGAACCTTCTTTCCCTCCAGATCTTTCGGGAAAGCGATCTCCTTTAAGATATACTGGAGAAGCAGCTCCGGTTCCGGCATTTTGCCCTGACCGGTATCTCCGCAGGCCAGATAACCGGAAGCCGGACTGATCACCTCACAGCCATAGTGCTCCAGTGTCTTCAGATTATCCTGAACAATGGGATTCTCGAACATCTGGGTATTCATAGCCGGCGCAAAGATTTTTTTGCAGCGGCAGGCCATCACTGTGGTGGTCAGCATGTCATCGGCAATGCCATGGGCGATCTTCCCGATTACATTGGCCGAAGCCGGAGCCACCATAACCACATCTGCTTTTTTTGCCAGTGCCACATGTTCCACATTGTACTGAAAGTTCCTGTCGAAAGTATCGATCAGGCACTTATTTCCCGTCAGAGTCTCAAAAGTAATGGGATTAATGAAGTTCTCTGCGTTTTTTGTCATCAGCACGTGTACGTCAGCATGAAGCTTTTTCAGGGCGCTGGCAAGGGAAGCGATTTTGTATGCGGCAATGCTTCCTGTCACTGCCAGCACAACTGTTTTACCTTTCAGCATAAATTTACCCCTTTTCTTTTTTTGTGAACTGCCCCTTTGGAGCTGGTTCCGTTTCCGTTACATTATAGGGGATTCCTGTAAAAAAAGCAATTCTTTTTGGTTTCCGCCTGGGGCATACTTCCCTCCCTCTTTCCTGATCCGTCAAACAGATGGCAGGCTACTTCATGCCCCTCTCCGATTGTCTTCCGTACAGGACACTCTTTCCTGCACAATTCTATGCAAGATTCACAGCGGGTCTGGAAAGGGCAGCCCGGAGGCATATCCAGAGGGCTGGGGATCTCGCTGTCCATTGGCTCTATCTTTTTATAAAAGTCCATCTTCGGATCAAAAATAGAATCAATCAAAGTACGTGTATAAGGGTGTTTTGCCTTTTCCACTTCCCCTCCGGGAATGATCTCCACAATATTTCCCAAATACATGACGGCGATCTGATGGGCAAAGGACTGGATCAGTCCCAGATCATGGGCAATGAATCCGATGGCAATATTTTTTTCTTTCTGCAGCCTGCAGACCAGTTGGATAATGGTTTTCTGCACAGACACATCTAAGGCACAGGTGGCTTCATCCATGATGATCAGTTCCGGTTCCAGAGCAATAGCCCGGGCAATGGCAATCCTCTGCCGCTGCCCGCCGGACATACTGTGGGGAAAGCGGTCTGCGAAATCTCCGGGAAGATCCACTGCTTCCAGAAGCTCCCGGGCCTTCTCCTCCTTCTCGGAAGCTTTGATCCGGCCAAAGTTCATAAGGGGTTCGCATAAAATATCCCGGATGCGCATCTTAGGATTAAAAGACCCGTTAGGATCCTGGAAGACCATCTGGATATGCTGACGGGTCTGGCGCAGTTCCTCCCCTTTCATTTTTGTCAGGTCCTTTCCCCTGAAGAGAATCTCTCCCTCTGTGGGAATGTCCAGCCGGACCACAAGACGCATAAATGTAGATTTTCCGCAGCCGGACTCTCCGATCAGTCCCAAAGTTTTCCCTTTGTAAAATTTCAGATTAACGTCGTTGCAGGCGGTCAGCACTCTGCCCCCTGAAGCAGGGAAACGGCGGGTCACATGTCTTGCCTCCAGCAGCAAGTCCTTTTCATCAAACATAACGCTCACCTCCCAGAGAAGGAACCGCCTCTAAAAGTTCCTGTGTATAAATGCTGCGGCCCCCTTTCAGGATCTGATCCCGGCTGCCGGTATCTGCGATCTGTCCCTCTTTCATTACCAGGATCTGATCGGACATATAAGCTGCAACTCCCAAATTGTGGGTAACCATAATAATACTCGTTCCCCACTCCTCCCGCAGTTCCATCATCTGCCTTACGATCTGGGCCTGGGTAGTCACGTCCAGTGCAGAAGTGGGCTCATCTGCAAGCAATAGCTTTGGCTGAAAGGTCATAGCCATGGCAATGCCTACCCGCTGCCGCATACCGCCGGAAAGCTGGAAGGGATAAGATTTCATAATATTGTCGCTGCTTGGCAGACGCATCTGTTCAAGCATTTCCCGTCCTTTTTCCCAGGCAGCTTTCCTGCTGATCTTTTCGTGAGTGCGGATATATTCCACAAAGACACTGCCGATTTTTCTGATAGGATTCAGCATAGCGCCGGAATCCTGAAAGATCATAGACATGTCTGTACCCCGGAGATTTCTCCACTCTTCCGCTGTGTTGTCCAGCAGGGATTTTTCTTCAAATAGGATGTCTCCCCCTGTAATCTTTCCCCCTCCCGGCAGCAGGCCGAGCACTGCCCGGATCACAGTGGTTTTTCCTGAACCGGACTCGCCTGCGATAGAGGCAATCTCGCCTTTTTTGAGGGTCATACTGAAGTTTTTAACTGTAGGACGGTCTCCGTAGGATATGGTAACGTTTTTTATCTCAAGCATAAACTCCCCTCCTACTCATCTTTGGGATCCAGAACATCCCGAAGGGCGTCTCCCAGAAGATTAAAGACAACCACTACAATAAAAATCGCCGCTCCCGGAAAGATCATCATCCAGGAAGCATTCTGGATATACTGGCGACCTTCGTTGAGCATCAGGCCCCATTCAGGCGTAGGCGCCTTAGCGCCGAATCCGAGGAAAGAAAGCCCTGCCAGTTCCAGCATCATACCTCCGATATCTGTGGCGGCGGTAATGACCAAAGTGGGGATAACGTTGGGGATCATATATTTCCGCAGTATATAAAGAGTCCTGGAACCTGTGATCACGGCGGCGGCCACATAATCCCGGTTCCGGATCTTCAGCACCAGGCTCCGGGCAAGTCTGGCATATTTTGTCCAGCTTACCAAGGCCACCGCGATCACCGCATTCCTGATGCTGGCTCCCATGACGCCGGCAATGGCCATAGCGAAAACCATCCCCGGGAAAGATACCATCAGGTCTGCAATACGCATGATCACAGTATCTATCCAGCCGCCGAAATAGCCGGCCAGAACTCCCAGGACCGTCCCCAGCACAAAAATAAGGATCACAACAGAGAAGGCCGCCACAAGACTGGTCCGGGCTCCATATATCACCCGGGTAAAAATGTCACGCCCCAATTTGTCGGTTCCGAAAATATGCTCTTTGCCGGGAGGCTTTAGAGCGTCCCCCAGCACAGCCTCTGAAGGGCTGACCCCTCCTGTGATGACCGGGGCAAAAACAGCCGTAAGGATGATCAAAAAGGCGAGGAAAGCAAAGAAACAAAAGGACTTGTTTTTTATGATAAAATTTCTGATTTTCATTCTCCTCTACCTCCTTTCTTTCGTTCTTGGATCAACCAGGTTATAGGAAATATCCACCAGCAGATTAACCACCATATAGATCAGAGAAATCCATAAGACATACCCCTGGATCAGTGGATAATCGTATGCGGTTATGGCAGATACCGCCAGATTTCCCAGGCCGGGATATGTAAAGATAACCTCCACCACAGCGGTTCCCCCCAATAAAGAGCCGAGAGACAGCCCCAGCATGGTCAGCAAAGGTAGCAGGGAATTGGGGAATACATTGAGCCACAGGATCTTCCACTCCTTTACGCCCCTGGCTCTTGCTCCCACGACATAATCCTGGCTCAGCTCCTCCAGAATTGCAGTCCGCACCTGACGGGTATACTTGGCAGACATGGCAAACGCAAGGGTGACTGCCGGAAGTATCATACTTTGAAAGTCCCCTCCCGAACAGACTACAGGCAGAAGCTTCAAATGGACGCAGAAAAACAGCATCAGCAGCAGACCTACCCAGAAATTCGGCATGGATACGCCAAAAAACGTGAGGCCCCGCAGACCGTAATCCACAAGACTGTTTTTGTGGGTGGCCTGTATCATACCGAGAGGTACGGCTATCAAAAGCATCAGGATCATGGAAAAAATGGACAGCTTCAGCGTAGGCCAGAGCCGATTCAAAAGTAAAGCGGAAACAGAGTTGTTATAGGCATAAGATGTGCCGAAATCTCCATGAAGACATCCTGTCAGCCAGTCAAAATACTGGACCAGTACAGGCCGGTTCAGCCCCATAGCCTCCCGTGTCTGCTGGATGACCTCTTCGCTTGGTACAACTCCGGAAGCCGCATACATGGTACGCACCGGATCCCCGGGTGCCAGGTAAGTGATCAAAAATGACAAAAAACTGATTCCCAAGGCTACAAGGATCATCTGGATCAGTCTTTTTCCTAAGTATTTTGCAGTCAAAATTTTCTCTCCTTTCTGCACAGGCATCGCCTGGAGCGGACAATCTGCATTTCCCGAAAAAGCTATGCTTTTCCGGGAAAACTGAAATACCCTCATCAAGACTGGGCCGCAGGATATATTTCATTGGTAAGCCAGTAATAATCTGCCGTATGGATCGCTGCGCCGCCGATAGTAGCGTTTCTGGAGATCATAGAGCTGTTATAATAGCCGTGAACCACCACAGCCGCATCATCAAGAAGGATCTGCTGCATCCTCTGGATAATGTCACGGCGCTCGTCTTCATCAAAAGTAGTACTCAGCTGATTGTATAATTCATCATATTCATCATTCTGATAGCCGCAGTAATCAGAGCCTGAGTCAGAACACCACGCAGCCAGATATTCTGTAGGATCTCCGGTGCCTACTGTGGTCCAGTTGGATCCGTTTAAGTCAAAATCCCCGGACTGGTAGCTGTCCCACTGGCGGGCAGAATCCCCCAGTTCCAGATCAACCCCGATGCCGATTTCCGCAAGCTGCTGTTGAATGGCTTCTGCAAAATCATCCAGACAGCGGTTGGAATAGGTCACATAATGGAGGACCACTTCCTGTCCGTCCAGTTCCCGGGTTCCGTCACCGTTAGTATCCACAATTCCCGCTTCGTCCAGAAGCTGTATTGCCGCCTCCTGGTCATAGGGATAAGGATCCGTCAGATTCTCATATCCATAGTCCAGGTTGGAAGGCAGGACCGAATAGCCGGAAGTATACAATCCGCCTACTGTAACAGAACACATTGTCTCGTCGTCCAGAGCCATCAGCACTGCTTCACGGAGGGTCTTATTGGACAGCAGCCTGCCTTCGGACATATTCATGTGGGCCAGGCCGGTACGGACACTGCTGGCAATGGTAACGGTAAATTCCGGGTTCTCCCGAAGAGTATTCAGGTCACTGATATTTGTCACGTTTTCAGCCAGATCCAGCTGGCCGGACTGAAGAGCCATGGCCTTTGCAGAGGCGTCCCCCATATACAGCAGCTCGACAGATTCAAAAGGAACCTCACCGTCCCAGTAATATTCATTGGCTGCCATGGTATAGCCCACCTCTTCCTGAAAATCAGCGGCCACATAGGGGCCGGTTCCGATGGGACTGTGATCATAATCTGTGGTATGTTCCACGTCCAGAATAGCCATAACCGGATAAGCCAGGTTTTTGGTCAGATCTACATAAGGGGTGGTGGTCCGTATCGTCAGATTTCCCGTCTCATTGTCGGCAGTGATCTCTGCATCTGTTTCCAGATAAACCTGGGGAGCCGATGAGCCATTAGGGCCTTCTTCAAATAACCGTTCAAAACTTGCTTTCACAGCTTCCGGAGTCAGGTCGCAGCCGTCAGAAAACTTCACGCCTTCCCGGATATGAAACACCCATTCTGTATGATCATCATTAACTGTATAAGTATCGCACAGGGTATTGACCACATTCATAGAGTTGTCGAATTTAAACAGACACTCTCCCACCCCATAGCGGGAAAGATTCCAGGCACAATTTATTTCTGCGGCAGGATCAAGACCGCCGCCGCTGTAGTTCTGTATTCCGAAGGTCATCGACCTGCCCCCGGAACTGTCCTGTTCTGTCTCATAGGCTTCCTGATTTACTTCGTTCTCCCGGTTTCCCGAACCGGTTTCAGCGGTGTCCACAGATTTTGTACTTTCTCCCCAGCATCCGGTCATACTGGCGGCGATCAGCAGGGAGGACAGCAGTAATGAGAATACTTTTTTCGCTTTCATACTTTTTACCTCTTCTTTCTTTTGCAATTTCATTCAATCTGGCGGTTCTCTGCCCTACCTCTCGCACTCAAAATTTTATTCTGTGGGACAGTTCAAAGAACTTTCCTATAGAATAAAAAAAGACCGTAACTATATGTTACGGTCGGCAGGATATCACATAAAAAGCAGCAGAGATAGAAAAGTACAAAAAAGCGTATAAATTCCCTGATGCCGGTTTATTAATGAGCACTCCCATCGTCCGTAAGAAGCTCAAGGTAAAAGGATAAGCAGGTCTCCTGACTTATGCTCAACGCTCGCCGTGCCTTCCCAAGGCCTGAACCTCAGTGACATCATACGGTCTGCTCACAATCACAGTGACGGGATCGTTTCGGATTCTCACCGAATTCCCATTTAATCCATCTCTGGAACTTTTCCTCTGGCATATGTGGCCAAATTATGAATTTGTCGTTTATAACCATAACATTCCCCTACCTTACTGTCAAGCTTTTTCCCGCCAAAGCAAAAAGTTCCTAATTTTCTTTTATTTTTGTTGACAAACTGGTGTTTTTGCACATATAATACTTTTAATAACTTTTTCACATGTATAAAATGCAGTGACAAGGAGGAGTACATAATCGCCGGATGTCCAGAGAAGAGACGGCTGGTGAAAGTCTTTGTGAAGGGATTATGGAAGGTAGCCTTCGAGCAGTGGACCGAACCATGATATACCAAGTATCATGCAGTAGACTCCAACGTAATTTCCACGTTACAGGAAAGCAGTATAGTTTCTTCTGTACTGGCTGAGTGCAGAGAGTGATTCTCTGAAATTAGGTGGTAACACGGATCAATTCGCCCTAAGCTTTATGCTTAGGGCATTTTTATTCTGAAGGAAATTTTTTCGGGTTTTCCTATAGGATAAATAGCAGAAGGCGTTCTTGAAAAAAGAGACAGGAGGTATCTCATATGAAACAGATCACAGGAAACAAATTGTTCGTAAAAGCCTTGAAGGAAGAAGGGGTGGAAGTTCTTTTCGGCTATCCCGGAGCGACCACGATTGACATCAGTGATGAACTGTATAAGCAGAATAATATCGATATCGTCCTTCCCCGCCATGAGCAGGCTCTGGTCCATGAAGCAGACGCTTACGCAAGGACTACGGGAAAAGTAGGCGTATGTCTTGTTACCAGCGGCCCCGGAGCTACCAATGTGGTTACCGGACTGGCTACAGCCAACTATGACAGCGTGCCTCTTGTATGCTTTACCGGCCAGGTAGCCAGATACCTGATCGGAAACGACGCTTTCCAGGAAGTGGATATCGTAGGCATTACCAGAAGCATTACCAAATATGGAGTAACTGTAAGAAGACGGGAAGATCTGGGACGTATTATCAAAGAGGCCTTCTACATCGCCCGCACTGGCCGTCCCGGTCCGGTTCTCATTGACCTTCCCAAAGATGTGATGTGTGAACTGGGAAGCCCGGAATATCCCAAAACCGTAAATATCCGTGGGTATAAGCCTAACACCAGCGTTCACATCGGACAGCTGAAAAAAGCCATTAAGGTTTTGCAGAAAGCAAAACGTCCTCTGTTTCTGGCAGGCGGCGGAGTAAATATCGCCAGAGCGGATGAAATTTTCACTCAGGTAGTGGAAAAGACCCAGGTGCCTGTAGTAACGACAATTATGGGCCGGGGAGCCATTCCCACTGACCATCCTCTTTTTGTAGGAAATCTGGGAATGCATGGAGCCTATGCTGCCAATATGGCCGTAAGCAACTGCGATGTACTCTTTTCTATCGGAACCAGATTTAATGACCGTATCACCGGAAAGCTTCATGCTTTTGCTCCAAATGCTCAGATCATCCATATCGATATTGACACAGCCTCTATCTCCAGAAATATCCAGGTGGATATCCCTATTGTAGCCGACGCAAAGGAGGCGATCACAAAAATGGCGGAATATGTGACCGAGCAGAATACAGAGAAATGGCTGGGGCAGATCCAGTCCTGGAAGGAAGAACATCCACTGAATATGAAAGACCGGAAACTTATGAGCCCTCTGGATATTATAAGTGAAATCAACCGGCAGTTTGAGGAAGCCATCATTGTCACGGATGTTGGTCAGCATCAGATGTTGGTAACTCAGTACGCAGAGCTTAATAATAAGAAGCATCTGGTTACCTCCGGGGGCCTGGGAACTATGGGATACGGACTTCCGGGAGCCATCGGGGCCAAAATCGGAAATCCTGACATTCCGGTAATCGCTATTTCCGGCGACGGCGGTATGCAGATGAATATCCAGGAAATGGCTACTGCGGTTCTGGAGGAGCTTCCTGTAATACTGTGCATCTTTAACAATGAATATCTGGGTATGGTGCGCCAATGGCAGAAACTGTTTTACGGCAAACGCTACTCTATGACAAATCTGAAGTCAGGCGCCCTTTCCCGCCGCACAAACGGGGAAGAATTCCCCTCAGAATATGTCCCTGATTTTGTGAAGCTGGCAGAGAGCTATGGAGCCAAAGGCATCCGGGTAATGAATAAGGAAGAGATCGCCCCGGCTTTTGAAGAAGCGAAAAAGAACACCAAGGCGCCTACCATCATTGAATTTATCATCGACCCGGAGGAAATGGTATATCCTATGATCAAACCGGGCGGAACCTTAGAAGATATGATTATGGATTGTTAGGAGGACGGGAAAATGGAAAAAGGAATGAAAAAAAGATGGATCTCTTTATATGTAGAAAATCAGGTAGGTGTGCTGTCCAAAATTTCCGGGCTTTTTGCAGGAAAGAGCTATAACCTGGACAGTCTGACAGTAGGTACCACAGAAGATCCTACCGTCTCCCGTATGACTATTGCCACTGTCAGCGATGACGAGACCTTTGAACAGATTAAAAAGCAGTTAAACCGCATGGTAGAGGTTATCAAAGTCATTGATTTTACCGATATTTTTATCCGGATGAAGGAAATCCTCTATATCAAGGTAAAAAAATGCACCCCTGCAGACAAGGTGGAGCTTTTCCAGATTGCAGAAACCTTTAAAGCCAGAGTCATAGATTACGGAAAGGACAGTCTCCTTCTGGAATTTGTCCAGACTGCAACCAAAAATGATGCTGTTATCAAGCTGATCAAAGAAGAATTTAAAACCATTGAAGTTGTCCGGGGCGGAAGCGTAGGTATTGAATCCATCAGCATGATGGAACGCTGATCAGCCGGCAAAAAGAAAGAACCGGGATATGAAAGGAATCTACGCTTCATACCTCGGTTCTTTTTTAACTGGTTTTTATTCTCTTGTTCTTTTTTCTGCATCTTAATGTTCCGCCGTTTCCATCAAATTAAAATCTTGAATGAAAATCACCGGAGCAAACGCAATGCAGGTTTGCAAAATACTCTGCGTTATCTTCCACATATTTTGCAAGACGCTCGATAAAAGAAAGTTTCTTTGTTACATTATTGTCATTCACCATTTTTTTCATAATACTTATCTCCTTTTCTAAATCTCTTGTTTTCTTTGATACAACCATATGCTATCATGTAAAGAGAAGGTTTTTTAGATAGTTTATTGACTGTTTTTAGGTCAAAATTGACATTTAAAGGAGTTTTTATATGAAACAGGCCATTTATGAACACCTCTACGATCTGGACAGCACCAATATTGCCATTCACTATTATACTAACAGAGGATCCTATTTTCCGGCCCATTGGCACTCGGCCATTGAGATGATCTACATTCTCAACGGCACTGCTGAAATCCTTGTGGGAGGCGTCAAACACACCCTGATACCGGGAGAATTTATTGTTATAGACTCTAATCAGATCCATGAATCTCAGTGCGCCCTGGCTTCTATGGTAGTAGATGTACACGTATCCAGGGATTTCCTGGAATCCTACACAGAGGATCCGGTGATTCCTGGCATCGACTGTATGCGTGATACACTAAAAAAGGAACAGCTTCCTTATTATCTGGAAATATGCAGTCTGTTCAAAAAACTGGTTCCCATGTATATCCAGCCGCCAACCGCCATGCGTCTTGGCAGTGACGCCATTATCATGGAGATTCTTTTCCATCTTCTGAACCACTTTGCTTACCCCCTGCCTTCTTCCCAGATCCCTGGGACAGCAAAAAATCAGGAGCGGCTCCAGGAAGTCCTTTTATATGTAGAAGAAAACTACTCCCACCCCATACTCCTGGAAGATATCGCAGGAGAATTTGGCCTGAACCGGGAATATTTCTGCCGCTTCTTTAAGCAGCAGATGGGAATCAACTTTACCCGTCATGTAAACCAGGTGCGGATATCCCATATTCACCATGATCTGGTTTCTACAGAGGATCCTATTATGGAAATCATAGATCGAAACGGTTTTACCAATTATAAACTTTTTCACAAACTCTTTCGAGAGATCTATGGCTGTACCCCCCGGGAAGCCAGGCAGGAGGCCAGAGAAGCTCTGTAAAAAAGCTCCCCTGCAAAACAGCTTTCTGCAGAGTGATCTTTTTACTCTTTTTTCATGAAAAACACAAATTTTCCACATTTATATTGTAAACTTTAAGAAATATTATCATAATGAGGAGAGTTACAGACATGAAAAAAGAAAACCGAAAACTTGCCCAGCAGCGCAGGGCCAAGGAACGAGAAAAGCAGGAGAAAATACGGAAGCTGAAAAAATTCCTGTCCTGGTTTATTCCAGGGATCATCATTTTGATCCTGGTTATTGTTCTGGTGGCGGATGCTGTGAGAAATTCTTCCTCAGAGGATGCGGATTCAGAGACTGTCTCTCAGGAAAACGATACTGCTTCCGCCGGCCTGTCTACGGACACTTCCCTTACCATCGCTGACGGGGATACCGTTAACATTGACTATGTAGGTACCATAGATGGAATAGAATTCGACGGAGGAAGCACCGATGGACAGGGAACAGACCTGGTGATCGGTTCCGGTTCCTACATTGATGATTTCGAAGAACAGCTCATCGGCGCTCATCCGGGAGATACCGTGGATGTAAATGTCACCTTCCCGGAGGATTATGGAGTTGAAGATCTGAATGGACAGGACGCCCTATTTGAAGTAACCATAAATGGGATTTATCAGGACAGCGAGTCATAAGAAATCCCCCGGTACAAAATATAATGCCTTGTACCGGGGGATTTCTTTTTTATTTGATTAGCAGGACACCATGATACCTGTGTTCCTTCCTTTTATAAGGAAAGCATGACCTTGGGTCTCCTGGTATCACCTTATTTAATAATAATGGAAGGCCGATGCAGCCCGTTTACCATTATTTAATAGCGCCTTCTACCATACCATGCATGATCTGCTTCTGTGCGATCAGGAAGATAATGATCATTGGAATGATCGCCAGCAGAGCTGCAGACAGGATCAGATCCCACTGTTTTACATAGGAACCTACGAAGGCCTGTACTGCAACAGGCAATGTCTTTACCTTACCGTTCTGTCCCAGCATAAGGGAAGGCAGAAGATAATCATTCCAGATCCACATACCATTCAGGATTGTAACAGTAGTGATAACCGGCTTCAGCAGCGGGAAAATAATGCGGAAGAAAATTCCTTCCGGTGAGCAGCCGTCAATATTCGCTGCCTCTTCCAGTTCATAAGGAATATTCTTTATAAAACCGGTAAGGATAAATACCGTCATCGCACCGCCGAATCCGCAGTATGCAAATACGATACCAGGTACAGACTGAAGCATGGAAATACCAACAAATTCTCCCACATCACGGAATGTAGAAATCAATGGCAGCATAACTACCTGGAAAGGAATGATCATGGAAGCGATAAATACCATGTAAATCGCTGTAGACCATTTCGTCTTATTCCGGCAGATAACCCAAGCTGCCATACTTCCGAATAATGCCAGCAGAACCAGGGAGATCACAGTAATCGTCAGTGAGGTTCCGAAAGCATACCAGAAATTAAAGTTCGAGTTATTGATTACATTGGACAGGTTTGTAATCCACTGTGAAAAGCTTGCTCCTAAAAAGGAGATCGGGTTTGCTACAATATCATTGGCATTTTTGAAAGAATTCATTAATACCAGATAGAAGGGAAACAGAGTGTAGACTGCAACAAAAATTGCAACTACTGTAACAACGACAGAAATTACATTTTTCTTCTTCATTACATTTCAACCTCCTTCTTATTTGATATACGTACCTGTACCAGAGATACAACTGCAAGAATGATAAAGAAGAACACAGCCTTTGCCTGACCCATAGCGTAATTATCCTTGGATATAGCTGTATTATAAATATTCAATGCAAGCATCTGGGTACCGTTTGTCAGATAGCTGCCCATAAAGTCTGCCACAGAACCTGAACCGTTTGTCAATGCCATGTTTACATCGAACTGCTTGAATGCAGATGTCAGTGTCAGGAATGTACAGATCGTAATAGTAGATGCGATCATAGGGATCTTAATCTTAAATAAGGTTTCAATCCGGTTGGCACCGTCGATCTGTGAAGCTTCCAGTACATCCTTTGGTACCTGCGTAAGACCAGTGATATAAATAAGCATAATGTAACCTGCATACTGCCAGATATAAACTACAATAATACCTGCAAAAGCGGTGCTTGTAGTAGACAGGATAGAGGCCTGGTTTCCGGATATTTTCTCTGTGATCTCTGTAAGAACGTTGTTAAATACGAACTGCCAGATATAGCCGAGAACGATACCGCCGATCAGGTTCGGAAGGA
>UQSX01000033.1 GCA_900543715.1 uncultured Blautia sp.
GCGTCATGTAAAAAACTCCTTACCCTGTGGCTGTAAAATCACCTTACCACTCACACCGTAGTCAAGGTTCAAAAACGAGCACGGGACATGCATTTATCCTGGCCGTTGGATGAAACCTTGACAGATGCAGCGCTTGAGACACTGATGTTTCCCAAGGAATCAAAGGTATCCAAACAAAAACGGATGCCGGATTTCAACTACATCCAGAAGGAGTTGCTCCGCAACGGTGTCAACAAGAAACTCCTCTGGACGGAGTACCTAGAGGAATGCCGCCAGTCCGGCGACGAGCCACTCATGTATTCCCAGTTCTGTTATTACATCCAGCAGGTTGAGCAGAAGCGTTGCGCAACCATGCATATCAACCGAAAGCCCGGCGAGCAGATCGAAGTTGACTGGGCAGGAGATCCTGCGCAGATCACCGATCCGGATACCGGCGAGATCATCCCCGCATTTCTCTTTGTGGGTGTCATGACATACAGCCAGTATCCTTACGTTGAGGCTTTTATTAATGAAAAGCAGCGCTCATGGATTACTGCACACGTTCACATGTATGAGTACTTCGGTGGTGCAACCCGTATTCTGGTGCCTGATAATACCACGACTGCAGTGATCCACAACAACGACTGGTACAATCAGGAACTCAACACCATCTACCATGAGATGGCTGAGCACTACAACACGGCTATCATCCCTACCCGCATCCGGGCACCGAAGGACAAGCCAAATGTCGAGGGCTCTGTAGGTGTCATTTCTACCTGGATCACTGCGGCGCTCCGTAATGAACAGTTCTTTTCGCTGGCCGAGCTGAACAAGGCCATCCGCAGGAAGCTGGAGGAATTCGTAAACCGTCCTTTCCAAAAGAAAGAGGGTACCCGATACGAGATCTTCTGCGACGAAGAACTGCCATTACTGGCCAAGCTACCGGCTACCCCTTATGAACTGGCGGAATGGAAAAAAGCCACCGTTCAATTCAATTATCACATATCCGTCGACGGAATGCTATACTCCGTTCCTTACGAATACATCAAACGCAAGGTGGATGTGCGGGTAACCGACACTATTATCGAAATCTTTTACAATCACAACCGCATTGCTTCCCACCGCCGTCTGTATGGCCGAAAGGGGCAATACAGCACTGTTACGGAACATATGCCCGCCGATCACCAGAAATATCTGGAATGGAACGGTGACCGTTTCCGCAAATGGGCTGAGCGGATTGGAACCAATACGTGCAAGGTTGTTCATGCGATTCTTGCCTCCCAGAGGGTTGAGCAGCAGTCCTACCGAAGCTGTATGGGGCTTCTGAAACTGGCAGATAAATACTCTGCTGAGCGTTTGGAAGCAGCGTGCCGGAAGGCGCTTTCCTATACAGCGAGTCCCAGCTACAAGAGTATCAAAAACATCTTGGCAGCCGGGCAGGAAAAGATTGAACCGGAGTTACAGACTCCCGACTCTGCATCAACTCAGAACAAACACGCCATCACTCGTGGTGCTGACTACTACAGGAGGTAAGAACCATGACCAATCAGAGCACAATCGACAAACTTATTGAAATGCGACTGACTTCTATGTCAGATGCCTTTATCACACAGATAGATGATCCCAGGATGAAGGATGTTCCGTTTGAGGATCGCTTCGGCCTTCTGGTCGACATCGAATACAATAACCGCAAGAGCAACAGCCTGAAGCGTCTGATCAAGGGAGCCGGGTTCGATCAGCCGGAAGCTTACATCGCTGATATCAACTATACTTCCGGCCGGAAACTTAACCGCAGTCTGATCGAACGTCTCGCAACCTGTGAGTACATCACGGAGCACCGGAACCTGTTCATCACGGGTGCTACCGGGAGCGGGAAGACCTACATGGCCTGCGCTTTCGGTATGGAGGCATGCAAACAGCGCTATAAAACAAAGTATGTACGCCTGCCCGATATGCTCCTGGAGCTTGATCTGGCGCGTACAGATGGCACCTACAAGAAGGTTCAGGCCAAGTATGCTAACCCCGTCCTGCTCATCATTGATGAATGGCTCTTGTTGAAGCCGACGGAAGCGGAACAGCATGACATTTTGGAACTGCTCCACAGAAGACGGAAGAAATCCTCCACAATCTTCTGCTCCCAGTACGATCCCAGCGGATGGTATGACCAGCTCGGTGGCGATGACAGCCCTCTTGCTGAAGCCATCCTTGACCGCATCATGCACGATGCCTACAAGATCAATATCGTTCCGACTGACCCATCCAACTATCGCTCTATGAGAGAAGTATATGGATTGGATCCGGCGCTGAGCGAATAATCGTTAACAGCCAACTGGCGTCCCCCATCCTGGAGGTTTTATTCTTCAGGATGGCGGCTCCGCCGCATTAACTATCTGTCCGGAACAGTGATTTCCTCTTTTCGGACAGGTGATTTCCAAAACACCGGACAGGCGCTTTCAGCGCACCGGTATATCCACATCGTAATGATTACCCATAGTCATAGCATTGCACAGACAGCCGATCATATTCTGCAAGTATCAGATGGTGTCGTGAATGATTTTGGGAGGTGTCGAGAATGAGAAGCTATTTAAGTCTGATCCCAATCTCTGCCAAGGTTCACCGGCGCCAAAACCGCATGACATTGCTTTGCGTTATTTTCGCTGTATTCATGGTTACAGCTATCTTTAGTATGGCGGAAATGGGGGCCAGAATGGAGCAGTCCCGTCTCTCAGAAAAACATGGAGATTTTTCTCTCCTTAGCAGCTTGCTAGATTCCAGAATGGGGCAGACACTGCTGATGACAGCGGGAGTAATGTTTCTGTTGGTTCTTATTGCCGGAGTGCTGATGATTTCCAGCAGTATGAATAGCAGTGTTGCTCAGCGTACCCAGTTTTTTGGTATGATGCGCTGCATCGGTATGAGTAAACAGCAGATTATCCGCTTTGTACGGCTGGAAGCATTGAACTGGTGCAAGATTGCCGTTCCTATTGGCCTTGTTCTAGGTATTTTGGCATCGTGGGCATTATGTGCCGCCCTAAGATTCCTTGTCGGGGAAGAGTTCTCGAATATTCCGTTGTTTGGCATCAGCATCATTGGAATTATCAGTGGTATTTTGGTCGGCGTGATCACAGTCCTTCTGGCCGCAGGAATCCCGGCTAAGCGAGCAGCTAAGGTATCACCTGTTGTAGCTGTTTCGGGAAATCCTGAGCCGGATAAAATGAGCCGTCATTCTGTTCACACAGGTTTTTTCAAAATTGAAACGGCATTGGGGATTCACCATGCAGTAGCTGCAAAGAAAAACTTATTTTTGATGACAGGCTCCTTTGCTCTGAGCATCGTCCTATTTTTAAGTTTTTCTGTTCTGATTGATTTTGTGGATCATCTGATGCCTCAATCGGCGGCTGCTTCTGATATTGACATTTCAAGCAGTGACGGTACCAATACTATCGACAGCGATATGGCACAGATGCTTACTAATATGGAAGGTGTCAAACAGGTCTATGGACGCAGGAGCAGCTTTAATGTGGCTGCCGGGCTGGAGGGTGATCCGACTCTTTCCAGCACCGTAGATCTTGTCTCCTTTGATGATTTTGACCTGAAAGCTCTCCAAAAAGACGGAACGCTTCGCTGGGGCAGCGATTTGTCCAAAGTTTATGGTGACAGCGGATATGCTCTTGCGACATGGGACCGGAAAAGTCCTTGGGACATAGGCGATACTATCCTTGTTGGAAACGAGGAGATTACGATTGCCGGTCTGTTAAAATATGATCCATTCAGCGGGGATGGCCTGACGAAAGGAAAGATTACACTGATTACATCAGGAGAGACATTTACCCGATTGACCGGAATTACAGACTATTCGCTCATTATGGTCCAAACAACCTCCAATGCCACGGACGAGGATGTTGCCGCAATTTGTCAGATCGTAGAGGAAAACGGTTATACCATGAATGATAAGCGGGATCAACGCACATCCGGCACTTATTTTGCCTTTGTTGCCTGTGTTTATGCTTTTTTGGGCATTATCACACTGGTTACAGTACTGAACATTGTCAACAGTATCGCTATGAGCGTATCGGCCCGGATCAAACAGTATGGTGCTATGCGGGCGGTGGGGCTGGACGGGCATCAGATTTCAAAAATGATTCTGGCAGAAGCTTTTACCTATGCCTTTTGGGGATGTGTTATTGGCTGTATGATCGGCCTGCCGCTCAGCAAAATCTTGTATGATTTCCTTATCATAAACCACTTCCCCTATGCGGTTTGGAATCTGCCAATCGGAGCGCTGGCAATTATTGTGTTGTTTGTCATTGCTGCAGCGGTGCTGGCCGCATATTCTCCGGCTAAACGGATACAGACGATTTCAGTGACAGAAACTATTAACGAACTCTAAGGAATTCAAAACAAGAAAAAATGCCCTTTGGGACACATCGCTGAGAGGCACGGGGAAAAGTTAAAATTTTTGTGCTTAGACAAAAAGAATCACATTTTCTGCATTGGCAGTAAAAGGGACAGAGCTTTACAGGAAGGAGGAATCCGTCTCATTGCTGACAGGGCCGTAAAGTTCAAAATGGTTTCTCTTTGTGTTCAGCAGCCCTTCTTTCTGGAGCTTTGACAATTCTGCGGACATAGCAGCTCTTTCTACACAGAGATAATCGGCCAGCTGCTGTCTGTCATAAGGAATATCAAAGAACAGTTTTCCCTGGCGGATGGATTCAGAGGAAAGATAAGACAGAAGTTTTTCCCTCGTTGTCCTTTTGCTCATATGAGTGATCTTTTCATTAAACAGTAATACTTTGCCTGCCAGCACAGCTACCAGGTTCCGGATCAGTTTGTTGTGGTGCTGGCAGACAGTAGGGCAGACGGACAATAGCCGGTTGATATTCAGCATCATAAGCTCACAGTGCCCGCAGGCCACTACATTCACATTGAGAACAGAGCCTGGAGTGGCGGCGTAGGGCTCTGCGAAAAAATCTCCTTCTTCGATTTTAGCCATGATATTTCTATGTCCCCACAGATCTTCCTGGATCACGAGAACAGAACCTTTCAGCACAAGGCCCATGGCCGAAGTGCTGTCCCCTGCCCGCAATACATATTCCTGATTTTCTTTGCAGTATACTTTTGCATCTACACACTTCAAAATGGAAAGAATTTCTTCTTCCGTCATTCCTGCGAAAAAAGGACAATTTTTCAGTACAAATAAAAATTTTTTCAAAAAATCTCCTCCTTGTTTGAAATCAAACATACATGTTGAAATTAAAATACTATAATGGCACCGTAAAGTCAAGAATACAAATTCATCTGTGTATCAGTACACAAGACAGTATATAGGTGGTGGTATATATGAAAAGAAGAATTATCTGTATAGACCAGGAAAAATGCAATGGCTGCGGCCTTTGCGCCGAAGCCTGCCACGAAGGGGCCATTGCCATGGTGGAGGGCAAGGCGAAACTTATGCGGGAGGACTACTGTGACGGACTGGGAGACTGTCTGCCTGCCTGTCCTGTGGGAGCCATTTCCTTTGAAGAAAGAGAAGCGGCTCCTTATGATGAGAAAGCAGTTACATCTGTTTCCAGGCTCAGACAGTGGCCGGTCCAGATCCAGCTTGCGCCGGTAAATACCCCTTATTTTCAGGGAGCGAAATTACTTATCGCAGCAGACTGTACGGCTTATGCCTATGGGGCCTTCCATGAAGATTTTATCAAGGGACATGTAGTTCTTATCGGCTGTCCGAAACTGGATCATGCAGATTATGCCCGGAAGCTGACAGAGATCATTAAGAACAATGATATCAAGAGCGTTCAGATTGTCCGGATGGAGGTTCCCTGCTGCAGGGGATTGGAGAAGGCGGTAAAAACAGCCTTAAAAGATAGCGGAAAATTTATCCCCTGGAATGTAGCGGTCATATCCATAGATGGAAACATTGTGGATGAGTGATAGAAAATAACAAAAAAGATAACAGCAGAAAAGGAGAATAAAGAGATGGATAACAAAATGTTTTGCTTTCAGTGTGAACAGACGGCAGGTTGTGCTGCCTGTACAGGAAATGCAGGAGCCTGCGGCAAGAAGTCAGAGACAGCAGTTTTTCAGGATGAACTGACAGGAGCTCTTATTGGCCTGGCCCGTGCAGCCAGGGGAGACACAGAACCAGATGAAGATACTTATAGGATAATCATCGAAGGTTTATTTGCCACTGTGACAAATGTGAATTTTGACGACCAGGCAATCTGCAAAATGACAGAAGCAGTTCGGAAAGAGAAAGAAAGACTGATCCCTCAGTGCAGCAGCTGCGGCTCTCCCTGCGGACAGAATGAGGAATATGATATGAAAGAGCTCTGGACAGAAGAGGAAAATGTCCGTTCTCTGAAATCCTTGATCCTTTTCGGTATCCGTGGAATGGCGGCTTATGCTTATCATGCTCTTGTTTTGGGATACAGAGACAAAGAGGTAAATGAGTTTTTCTGTGAAGCCTTATTCCGGATAGGCTACGAAGACACTGTAGAAAAGCTCCTTCCTGTTGTGCTGAAAGTAGGAGAGATCAACCTGAAATGTATGGCACTTCTGGACAAGGCCAATACAGAAACTTATGGAGTTCCGGCGCCGGTGACAGTTCCGATGAAAGTGGAAAAAGGTCCCTTTATCGTTGTGACCGGACATGACCTGAAAGATCTGAAGCTGCTTCTGGAACAGACAGAGGGAAAAGGGATCAACATCTATACTCATGGAGAAATGCTGCCAGCCCATGGCTATCCGGAACTGAAGAAATATCCTCACTTAAAAGGAAACTATGGTACTGCATGGCAGAATCAGAGAAAAGAGTTTGACAATCTGCCGGGAGCTGTTTTATTTACTACAAACTGCCTTATGCCTCCAAAAGACAGTTATAAGGACCGCGTATTCACCACAGAGGTGGTAGGCTTCCCAGGCGCAGTCCACATAGGAAAAGAAAAAGATTTCACTCCTGTTATTGAAAAAGCACTGGAGCTTGGAGGATTTGAAGAGGACAAAGAATTCACAGGCATTAACGGGGGACGGGAAGTGACTACTGGTTTCGGACATTCTGCAGTTCTTTCCAGTGCCGGAAAAATCGTAGAAGCAGTGAAAGCAGGAAAAATCCGGCATTTCTTCCTGGTAGCCGGCTGTGACGGAGCGAAACCAGGCAGAAATTATTACACAGAATTTGTAAAACAGACTCCAAAAGACAGTGTGGTGCTTACCCTGGCCTGCGGAAAGTTCCGGTTTAATGACTTGGATCTGGGCGAGATAGACGGTATTCCAAGACTTATTGATATGGGACAGTGCAACGATGCCTATGGGGCAATACAGGTGGCAGCAGCTTTGGCAGATGCCTTCGGCTGCTCCGTTAATGAGCTTCCTCTTTCCTTTGTCCTGTCCTGGTATGAGCAGAAAGCGGTATGCATCCTGCTGACACTCTTTCATCTGGGAATTAAAAATATCCGCCTTGGCCCGTCTCTGCCAGCTTTTGTATCCCCGGATATTTTGAACTTCCTGGTGGAGAATTATCAGATTGCTCCGATCACAACCCCAGAAGAAGATATCAAAGCACTTCTGAAGTAGGGAAAAAACAGATGTGCGGAAACTGAAAAAACTTTACCGCTGCCGATAATTGTGCTAGACTGTTTTATAGATAGAGCAGACTGCTCTGTAAATATTGAGGAAAGGAGGAGCTTATGGCAGAGAGTGAATTATTGGCAGCAATTGCAGACATGCTGGATGAAAGATTAAAGCCTGTGACTCAGAAATTAACGGGAATGGAAAACAGAATGACAGGACTGGAAACCAAAATGACAGGCATGGAAGACAGGATGACAGGCATAGAAGACAGGATGACAGGCATAGAAGGAAAAGTAACGGGCCTGGAAGAAAAGATGTCTGCTGTACAAAAGATAACTGCAGATACCCGGGAAGAATTGACCCAGGTTAAGCTGCACATAGAAAACGTTACAGATAAAAACATTACGTTATTAGCGGAAAACTACTGTAACTTGGTAAAAAAGCTTGATGAAAACAATAAAATCACAGATGTCCAGCTGGCATATCAGATAAAAGTCAATTATCTCATGGAAGATATGGAGAAGATGAAAAAAGAGATTGCCGAGCTGAAAAGCCGTATAGCATAATGATCAGATATACAAAAGATAAGCATGAAACAAACATAATAAAGCTGCATCGGAAATGGGAACTTTAAAGCGTGCTCCGCCAGATTTCCTTCCGATGCAGTTTTTTGTGTACAAAAAAGGAGGGCCAGGGATTTCTCCCTGGCATATGAAAAAGAAAAAAGTCTATCTATATAAAAAAGGTAACTGCCTTTGTTTGATTATTACTATACTATGTATTTGTGAAAAAAATGTGTTGAAAATTCAAAAGAATTGTGAAGAAGTTTTGAATAAACAAAAAAGCTTCTTGACTTAATTAATATAATAGTTATAATAATTATTATATTAATATAGGCTGAAAAAAATGAAATGAGAAAAAGGGAAAGGAGGCGGAAAGTGAAGAATACGGCACAGATCAAGGAAGAAAATCAGAGAAGAATCTGGGAGATATTAAGAGACGGGCTTCCTCATACAAAGCAGGAAGCCGCCAGGATCACAGGGCTCAGCCCGGCTACCTGCAATACAATCTTCAATGAACTGGAACAAGAAGGACAGGTCCGAGGAGAAAAGAGAAGATCCGGAGAAGTAGGAAGGGCTTCTGTGGCCTATATGCTGAACCAGGAGTATGAAAGTTTTCTTTGCATTGGTTTTGAACTGATCCAGGGCAGAAGGAGTATTTTCTGGAGAGTACTTACAGCAACAGGCCAGGTGCTGGATCAGGGAAGAGACTGCAGGGAAAGGATTACCTGCCGGGATATAGAGGATAAGATAGAGGAATTAAAGGAAAAATTTCCAAATCTGAGGGCGGCGGCCATGGGAACTCCCAGTGTGGCAGACAAAGGCTGGATTCGGCATTGCGATCTTCCGGAGTTTGATAATGTGCCCGTGGTGGAGATCCTGGAGCAAACATATCATTTTCCGGTACATCTGGAAAATGATATGCACTATAAAGTCTATGGCTATTATCTGAAAGAATGCGCCAGAGAGGATACAGTAACCATCCTGAATTATCCCAGCCATGTGCTGCCGGGAATGGGCACAGCGGTAGAGGGAAAGGTTATAAAGGGCTGGAACCAGTTTGCCGGTATGGTAGGGTTTCTCCCTTATGGAGTTACAAGAGAAGAGCAGATAGAAAAGCTTGTTCCGGAAACTTATCTGCCTTTCCTATCCAAAGGAGCCGCTTCGGTGATCCCCCTTTTAAATCCTCGGATCCTGGTCTTTACAGGTGACCTGGTAAAGGAAGAAGATATAAAGAAAATATGGGAATACTGTGCCAGGACAGTACCGGAAGCCTATCTTCCGGAATTTGTATGGGCTCCGGATATGAAGGAATATTATTTCGCCGGAATGTTTGAAAGAGCAATAGAAGAAAAATGGAGGACAAGACAGTGACAGAGAAAGAATTAATGTTATCAGAACAGCTTTATATTGCCAATGACCCGGAACTGGGGGTTGATAACAGCAAAGCTAAAAGGCTAACTCATCTGATCAATACAGCATCAGATGAGGACAGGGAAAAGCTCCAAGGGTATTTCCGGGAGCTTCTGAAAAAGACCGGGAAAAATTTTTGGATTGAGCCTCCATTTCGCTGTGATTATGGCTGCCACATTTCTGTAGGAGAGAATTTTTACGCCAATTATGATTGTATTATTCTGGATGTTTGCGAGGTAAATATTGGAGACAATGTATTTTTCGGTCCAAGAGTCTCCGTCTATACCGCAGGACACCCTGTGGATGCCCAGGTCCGGAATACCCAGCTGGAATATGGAAAGAAGATCCGGATTGGCAGTAATGTGTGGGTAGGGGGAAATACTGTGATCAACCCGGGAGTTACCATTGGAGACAATGTGGTCATCGGTTCCGGAGCTGTAGTGACAAAAGATATCCCTTCCGGTGTAGTGGCGGCAGGAAACCCATGTAAAGTGATCCGGCACATCACGGAAAAGGACCATGCTTACTGGAAAGAACAGGAAGCACAGTATAAAAAGAACAAAAGTTTATAAAAGAAGATAGAATAAAAAGGTATCAGATAGTCAGGATTGAGGAGAGAGGACTATGGAATTTAAGAAAGAAAATCTGATCTGGACAAGAGAACCGAAAAATTATGCGATAAAGTCTGGAGAAATACGGATCACCACAGAACCGGGGACAGACCTTTGGCAGAGGACTTATTACGGATTTCAGAATGATAATGCCCCGGTGCTTCAGATGAAGACCAGGGAGAAATATTTCTCTTTTGTGGTAAAAACCAGGTTTTCCAGCAAACACCGTTTTGATCAGTGTGGGGTGGTGCTGTACCAGGACAGTGAAAACTGGCTGAAAGCTTCGGTGGAATACGAAAATGAAGAGTATCAGAGGCTGGGCAGTGTGGTGACCAATCATGGGTATTCGGACTGGGCTACTACGGACATTGACGCTTCTATTAAGACGATGTGGTACCGTCTGAGCAGAAGAGAATCTGATTTCTGTGTAGAATGTTCCGGTGACGGAGAAAATTTTAAGCAGATGCGGATCTGCCATCTGGAAGAAGGGGCCGGGGAAATCTCTTTTGGGATCTATGCCTGCAGCCCTGAAGATTCTTCCTTTGAGGCAGTTTTCACAGAGATGAAAATTACAGAATGTATGTGGAAAGCCCATGTATAGCAGAAAAGGCGCCAAAAAACTGTTTTGGGACAGTTTTTGGACGCCTTTTCTGCTATACTAAAAATAAAAATACTATATACAGGAGGCGGATCATGGAATTAAAGGAAACCTTGCAGACAAGAGTGGAAGAATTTAAGAAGAATCATCCGGTGGAGGAACAGGTAAAGTCCCGGCTCACACAGCCGTCCATGGCTTTTTATGGGACAGAGATCTTAAACCGGGCGGTGGCCGCCCTTCTGGAAGGGGAGAACCTTCTTCTCTGCGGAGATAAGGCTACAGGAAAGAATGTCCTGGCGGAAAATCTGGCCTGGATTTTTGGAAGGCCTATTTACGACATTTCTTTCCATGTGAACACAGACAGCAGCAGTCTCATAGGTACAGACACATTTGTCAATAATGAGGTAAAACTTCGGGAAGGGCCTATTTACCAGTGCGCCAAGTGGGGAGGATTTGGAATCCTGGATGAGATAAACATGGCAAAAAGCGATGCGGTTTCCGTACTCCATGGAGTCCTAGACTTTCGGCGGATCCTGGATGTGCCGGGCTATGACCGGATCAATCTCCATCCTGCTGCCAGATTCATTGCCACGATGAATTATGGATATGCAGGGACAAAGGAATTAAACGAGGCTCTGGTATCCAGGTTTATGGTTATCAATATGCCATCTCTCACAATGGAAAGGATGTACCAGATACTGGAGAACCTGTTCCCAACTATCCGCCGGGAAGCTGAGGAACAGTTTGCCGGGCTGTTTTTGGATCTTCAGTTAAAGGCCCAGAATGGAGAAATTTCTACAAAGGCTGTAGATATGAGGGGACTGATCGGAGCTCTTCGCCTGGTAAGAGGCGGCCTGACGCCTCTGGAGGCCATTGACATGGGCATTACCAATAAAACCTTTGATACCTTTGAGCGGGAGCTGATCGGGGATCTGGTCATGACCAGAATACCCGGGACCTGGGACAGGGGCGATGTATTTGATGAATGAAAGAAAATCCAGAGAAGAAAATATTTTTAATATCCAGAGCCGTGTGGAAAATCTGCTCTGGGCAGTAAGCGGAGATTATGAGCTGGATATTCCCGCAGATCTGAAGGCTTGGGAGAAATCACCTTATATAGCCCTTTATGAGGCAGTGCGCCAGGGAATTTTCCGGAAATATTTTGATGCAGACAGGTATCAGGACTTTTTTGCCAAAAAGGTATACCAGGGGATGATTCCTTCTGTGCTGGAGGCCCTGGGGAATCTCTGTATTGACAGTGCTGTGTGGAAAAAGGCCGTAAAAGAGAGGCCCGGAGTGGAAAATCTGAGAAGAAAGGCATTCTCAGACACGCTGAAAAAAGACAGTCTTCGCCTCACTCATACAGACTGGGGATACCTGGAAATGTGCTATCTGCAAAAGTCCCTCTGGGGCGAAAATTTCCAGGGAAGAACAGCCAGGATTTTGGACAGGATCTGCTCGATAGAAGATACAGATTCCGTGGAAGAGGTCTGCCGCTGTCTGGAAGAGGTGTATCGGGAAGCCTATGAAAAAGGACTGGCTCAGAACTTTAAGGGACTGGACTGGGAAATAAAGTCTTCCGATCAGGACATGAAAGAATATACGGATAAGGAAAAGGCCCGGGAAGAGGAGAAAGCAGCGAAGGATGAAGCCCCGGTAAATCTTTTCAGCGGTCATGTAGATCCCCAGGATAACGGAAAACGGGAAAAACCCAGAGCTTCCATGATTTTTTTGGACAGGGAGTCTTCGGACCGGATGGAAGAATACATTGTCCAAAGCTACGGGGAAAGCTGTATTCCATCCAGAGTGCAAAGAGAACTTCAGAATCAGGTCTGCACAGATACGCACAAAGACTGCCGCATCCATATTACCAGAGGGATTCTCCATGGTCATGGAAAGGACAGCGGCAGAGGGGAGTACGTGAAAAAGGTAAGAGAAGAAAACCTTCGGGTATTAAAGAGTACCCAGCTTATCACCCGGCAGAATATCCAGACACTGGCCAATACATTAAAGAGGGCCCTTCTTACCAGATCGGAAAAAGAGATACTTTCCAGCGAGTATGGAAAGATCCAGGTCAATAAGCTGTGGAATCTGGGAAGAACCCAGAACCGGAAGCTTTTTCAAAGAGAGATCCGAAGAGAAGACACAGATTTTGCTGTGGAAATATTGATCGATGCCAGCGGCTCCCAGCAGGGCAGACAGAGCCAGGTAGCTCTTCAGGGGTATATTCTCAGTGAAGCCCTGAGCATTGCAGGGATTCCCCACCAGGTCACTGGTTTTTGTACCCTGGGGGCGTATACCGTCCTGACTATGTTCCGGGATTTTGAGGAAGACCGGGAGATGAACCGGCGGATCTTTGAATTTTACGGTTCTGCCAACAACCGGGATGGACTGGCAGTAAGAACAGCGGCCGCAGGCCTGGATCAGAGAAAAGAAGAGAATAAAATCCTGGTGGTGTTAAGCGACGGCAGACCCAATGACATTATGGCGGGAAGCCAGAGCCCCGGCTATACGCTGCCTGGGGCTAAAAAAACAGAAAAAGAACCCTACTGTCTGGACTTTGCCCTCCGGGATACGGCAGGAGAGATCCGCAGACTCAGAAACCGGAGAATTGCCGTATTAGGCGTCTTTGCCGGAGAAGAAGAGGATCTGTCTGCGGAAAAGAAAATTTTTGGAAAGGATTTCGCCTATATCCGGGATCTCTCCAATTTTGCCAATGTGGTGGGCCGTTATCTGAAGAAACAGATTGTGGGGCTGGTATAATAACTGGCTATATTACTCAGGAAGTTTCCCTCCTGCCTGTATAAATGCAGGAAACAGAAGACGCTTCAGCCGGGCTTCAAGATAAGTCTGGTAAAATTTTTTCTGCAGATCAGAAAGGTAGGGAACACCCTCTATTCTGTACCGGTCCCACCATGTTCGGAATCAATAACCGTATTTTTTATGGAGCAGAAATCGTATAATATTTTTCCGTCAGCAGTGAAGTCTTTACAAGCACAGACTATTTTAGTCTTTTCTCCTATCTGAAAGGTTCCCAGCAGGGTTTCCTGGGCAGAAATGCCAAGCATGCGGAAGATAGTGCTGGCAATATGTTCACTAAAGCAGCTATTTGTATAGGATAACTCTGTAGGCCTTTTACCTGCTGCAGGAGGAAATTTTAGCATGTATATGTCACCCGCATACTCTATGGCAATTTTTTTCCCATTAGCTCCGTTATAGGCTTTCCCCATAACTCTGCGGCAGTTGGTAAAATCAATCGGATTCATTTTGACCACCTTTCCATAAAAACTTTTGTCTTAGATAGTCTGCATGTTCTGGGGTAATGGCTCCTTCACTTATTTCCGCTGTATTGATGCTTCCATACAATTCTCCCCACAAACAGTCTAACAGTGAAGAACCATTTTTTAATCCATCTTTGTAAGCGTCCAGATCATGCTGGAGATATTCCGGAAGGCCATATTCATAAGAACGTTCCCGAATCTCCTGAATTGAAACAGATTTTTTGTTTCCCATAGGCACCTCCATTTTCCACGCTGTTTGGGTTCATTATATCCGTACAGCGAAATAGAGTCAAGAGCTGCTGACCGCCATACCCAGCAGACAAAGAGCAGTAAATCCGTAGATATCATTGATTACCATGGCAATCTGCATGGCTTTGTTTTTTGCCTGTCCTTTTGTATAAGCCAGAGTAGTGAATACTGCGGAGAAAATCATAAAAGCAGCATAGCTGTAGACAATAATTTCTGCTGCAGGAGACTGCAGCGCCCATGGATTGGTCCGAATAGGGAAGATCGTCCAGGGAATAAAGATCATCAGCACACTGATAAAGGTAATAAGTTTTTTCATAGTTTTTATCTCCTTTCTGCTCTGCCGAAAAACAGGCAAGAAACGATCAGACATATTAGGGTCACAGCTACAGACACCGGCAGCAGAGAAAACAGGTCTACAGACAGGGTGAATACGTCTGCCTGGGGCTGTTCTAGGAACTGTGACAGGATATAAAAGGGATAGCACATAGGGTAGGCGAACCAGGCCTTTGTGTTAATGAGGAGCACAGAAGGCACAATGGAGGCCAGGCCGATTCCCACAGAAAATACGGAGGTCCGGATGCACACAGCTGCCAGCCAGTAAAAGGCAGCCATGGGAATGGAACTGATATAAATGATCAGAGCTTCATACAGCACTGAGGACAAAGGAAGGACAAAGTCATAGCCTGTACTGTGGGAGGCTATGAATGCCGCAGGAAAATACAGGGCTGCCATCATAAACATCTGGAAGGCTGCCAGGAGCAGGAGTACCAGAAATTTTCCCAGACATAAGCCTGCTGCAGACACAGGAAGAGACAGCATTTTTTGGATTCCCTGATTACTCCGTTCCAGCTGGTTCAGCATAACTGTGATCACTACCAGACTGGCAGGATACATAAACCAGGACAGTCCCAGAAAGGTCTGAAAGAAGAAATTCATTTCCGGAGACAGGCCGGCTGCATTGGAAAAATTGGAGTCTGCATTTAATATTGCAGGAATCCAGAGTAAAATGAGAGGAACCAGCAGGATCCAGATAATATGGGTCCTGCGTATTTTTTTCAGTTCAATGTGAAAGATAGTAAGTAAATTCATACAGGTGTCCTCCTGATCTTTAAGAGAAAAATTTTGACAGCTCCCAAAAGTACCGACTCAGCGGCACAGATTCCCAGAATGGGGAAAATGTCCTCCCATGCTGATGAAGACAACAGACAGCGGTAGGGCAGACAGAAGGTGTAGACCTTGGAAAATACAGCTTCATAGGATACAGTCATCTGTCCCATAAACATACAGACCACCCCGATTCCCAGAGAAACCCACATATTTTTCGCCAGAGAGGCGATCAAAGTGGACAGAAGAAGGACGGGAAGGATGGCGGCTATGGAAAAAGCCGTATTCTGGAGCAGGACCTCCATGCCTGGATCCTTTCCGGGAAACCAGTGCCAGCCACAAAAGAGGAGAAAACCATCTTCAATGAGAAATACCGGAAGGAAAAGCAGCAGGAGAAGCAGGTTCTTGCAGAAAAACACTTTTCCCTGGCTGACCGGAAGCATATAGAGCTTTTCTATAGCTCTGTTGGCAAATTCCGTGTGATAAAGGATACAGGCTCCCAGTATTGCCAGAAAACTGTGAAAGGTAGCCAGCATATCCCAGTTACCTTGCAGAAGAATATCCACAGGAGGAAGATCCTGGGAGGTAAATAATTCTGTACGGAAGGCGATATTGAGCACCGGGAAAGCAGAGGCTGCCAGAGCTCCGGCCAGGAAAGCCGGGATAAGTCCGGTGCGCTTTGTTTTTTTCATTTCTAGAGCAAGGATCATCTCTTATCACCTCGTTTCAGGTTGTCTTCCTGGATCATAGCCAGGAAAGTGTCTTCCAGATTATCGGTAGGATAGCCCATCTGAGCAGCCTGTTCTTTCAGTTCCGGCAGAGTTCCCTCGAAAAGGAGCCGGCCGTGATTCAGGATTCCCACGTCGTCAGCCATCAACTCAATTTCTGAGAGCAGATGGGAGGAGACCAGCACAGTGCAGTTATACTTCTGGGGCAGGGAGCGGATCAATGTACGGATCTCATGGATCCCTGCAGGGTCCAGGCCGTTAGTAGGCTCATCCAGGATCAGCAGAGGGGGCCTTCCCAGAAGAGCTTCCGCCAGCCCCAGGCGCTGCTTCATTCCCAGGGAATATTTGCCGGCAGTCCGCTTACGGAATTCGTAGAGGCCTGTAAGCTCCAGGGCATCTTTGATGCTGCTTTTTGGCAGTCCCAGGATCCTGCGGATGATATCCAGGTTTTCTTCTCCTGTGAGATTTCCATAGAAAGCAGGAGATTCAATAAAGGCTCCGGTTTCACGAAGGATTGAAAAGGAGAAAAGAAACTGCCTCTTACCGCCAAGGAATTTGCTCTTCTCTCTGCCCTGTACAGAAACGGGGGAAAAATAGTTACCATCGATATGCTCTGTCAGGCGGTGTGGGGAGATAATCCCTATGGCTATGAAAATTCTCTTATGGCTCATATCCGGCGGATACGGGAGAAGATTGAGGAAAATCCTTCCAAACCGGTGTCTTTGATCACGGCAAAAGGCCTGGGGTATAAGCTGATCGTAAAGGAGTAGGAAATGAGCAGTACCATAAAACTTATCCGAAGATTTTGTTCTATTTTGATTATTTCTATTTTTCTGGGAATCCTGCTGAACATTATACTCCTGGCAGCCATCACCTGGAACCAGTGGGATAACTCCAGCGGATGGCAGCAGGCGGAGGCAGTTGCGGCGGCTCTCACTCTTTCAGAAGATGGAAGGTATACACTCTCAGAGGAAGGGGAGAAGGCGCTGGAGCAGGCAGGAGCCTGGGGAATCCTGGTGGAGAACAGCACAGGAAATGTGATCTGGGCCAGCGAGAATCTGCCAAAGGAGATTCCCCGGCATTATACCCTGGGGGAAATTTCCTGGGCAGTCCGGGGATATATCCAGGATTACCCTACCACAACAGCTCCTCAAGGGGAGAATCTTCTTTTCCTGGGATTCCCCAAGGACCGGTATTATAAATTAATGTGGCCTACCTTTGACTATGACCTGATCCAGAATTTTTTCTACATGATACTGGAATTTCTGGTCTTTAATCTGGTTTTTATTATTGTGGTCTACGCTGTTGCTACTTCGGGTATTATCCGCTCGGTAAAGCCGATTATTCATGGAATAGAAGCTCTGGGGAATCAGGAAGATGTGTATATTCGGGAAAAAGGCCTTATGTCTCAGCTTGCGGCATCGATCAACCAGGTATCTGAAAAGCTGAAGACTCAGAATTATGCCCTGCGGAAAAAAGAAATGGCCAGAGCAAACTGGATTGCCGGAGTGTCTCATGATATCCGGACGCCCCTGTCCATGGTCCTGGGCCACGCCAGCACCCTGGAAGAAGATACGGACCTTCCAAAAGAGGCCAGGCAAAAGGCTGGGATCATCCGGCGCCAGAGTATCCGGATGAAAAACTTGATCAATGACCTGAATCTGGCTTCTAAGCTGGAGTACAATGTCCAGCCCGTAAAAAGGCAGAGGACAGACTTGGTGGCCCTTGCCAGGTCTGTGGCAGTGGATTTCCTGAACCTGGATAATAAAGGAGACTATCCCATTAAATGGAATACAGGAGAAGAAACCGGCCCCCTTATGGTATATGGAGATCCGGACCTGCTGAAACGGGCAATGTCCAACCTGATCATAAACGCCCAGGTCCACAATCCCCAGGGCTGTACCATTGGAGTAGAGGTAAAAGAAGAGGAGGAGATGTACGCTCTTATTGTCAGCGATGACGGAGTAGGGGTTACTCCAGAAGAACTTAGTTCTATTCAGAAAGCTCCCCACTATATGGTCTGTGACAGCAATACCGGGGAACAGCGTCATGGCCTGGGACTGCTGATCGTAAGGCAGATTGCCCAGGCTCATGAAGGAAAGGTGGTGCTGGACCATTCTCCCCAGGGTGGTTTTCTGGTAAAAATTTTACTTCCAAAAGACTGGAAGGAAATCTAACATTTTCGCAACATTAGAATTTTATATCGAAATTTTCCGGTAAACAGGTTACAATATTGCCAGGTGATGAAAATGAAAATATTACTTGTTGAAGATGATCTGACCCTGGCAGAAGAAATCGTAAGGCTCTGCCGGAAGTGGGGCTTTGAAGCAGAATATCTGGAAGAATTTGACGCTGTGGACCGGGAATGGAAGAAAAGGCAGGGAGATCTGATACTCATGGATATCAACCTGCCTTTTTATGATGGATTTTACTGGGCAAGGGAAATACGGAAGCTTTCCCGGGTGCCCATTCTTTTTCTGTCCAGCAGAGACCAGAACAGCGATAAGGTCATGGCCATGGTCTCAGGAGGAGACGATTATGTGGAAAAGCCCTTTGACGGGGAGATGCTTCTGGTAAAGATCCGGGCTCTGTTAAGAAGGGCTTATGAGTATACTGTAAGTGACCGGGAATATCTGGCAGAGGAGCTTTTGTACGACAGAAGTCAGGGAAATCTGGCCTATAAGGGCCAGACTGTAGAACTGACCAGATCAGAGAATAAAATCCTGGGACTTCTGGCGGACAACCGGGGGAAAATTGTAGAAAGAGAACAGCTGATGGAGTATCTGTGGAGCACCGATGAGTATGTGACAGATGCTTCTCTTACAGTGCTGGTGTCCAGACTGCGGGCCAAGATTGCAGAGTTTGCTCCCGGAATATCCTGTATCCATACCAAGAAAGGAAAGGGGTATTATCTGGAATGAAAGAGTATTTAAAGGACAGAGGAAAGCTGTTTTTTATCCTCCTCTGTCTGTGGTGTTTTGCAGATTTTTATCTGGCTTTTTTATGTGCTTCTAATGTTTATTTTCAGGATCTTCTGTACCTGAATCTGCTGTTTCTGGCAGCTGCTTTTGCCGGGATTTTATGGGATTTTTACCGTTTTAAAAAGATAGAAAAGTATCTGGAAGGCAGGCTATCTTTGACACCTTTGGAACAGGAAAAGCTCTTTGGAAAACGGGTGTCTGCATATATGGAGGAGAAGGAAGAGGAGTACAAAAAGGAAATCCGGCACCTGCTCCGGGAGCAGGAAGAACTGACGGATTACATTGGAAAATGGAGTCATGAAGCCAAGCTGCCTCTGGCAGCCTTAAAACTGATCAACGAACGGAATCAGGACAGAGAAGCCAGCTGGGAAATGAAAAACAGCATTGCCCGGCTGGAGAGCCTGATCCATACAGTGATGCTGGAAAGCAAGCTCCACCGTCCGGAACATGACGTCCGCTATGAGAAGATTTCTTTGAAAGAAGCAGTGGGAGAGGCTTTAAAAAATCAGTCTTATTTTTTGATCCATCACAATTTTGAGATAAAAGAAGAAACGGGAAAAATCCAGGTGTATACAGATAAAAGATGGCTGGTCTATCTCCTGGACCAGCTGATACAAAATGCGGTGAAATACCGGGGAAAAGCTCCGGCTCTCAGCTTTGCTGCCCAGGAAAAAGGGAAGGACAGCATCCTTCTGATAGTGGAAGATAACGGAGTGGGAATCGAACCGGAAGATTTGCCTTATATTTTTCATAAAGGATATGTAGGGAAGAATTACCGGAAAGGTGACTATCGCTCTACAGGAATGGGACTGTATTTTGCAAAAGAGATCAGCCAGCTGCTCCATACAGAAATCCGGGCCTTTTCGGAACCGGGGAAGGGCACCAGGTTTGAGATCTGTTTTCAGGATCTGTCAGAACATCTGCTTTTGTCGGAATAATCCTTTCAGAAATGTTAGATACCAGGTAAAACTGTCAGGCAGATGTAAGGATTTTTGAAGGCCTCTCTGCTATGCTGGTATACAGACAGGAGGTAAACAAAATGAATAAAATTTTAGAAATCCGAAATCTATCAAAAAGCTATGGACGCAGAGGATACCAGACTTGGGTGCTGCGGGATATCTGCCTGGATATTTTTCAGGGAGACTTTATCGGGATCATGGGCCCCAGCGGTGCAGGAAAGACCACCCTTTTAAATATGCTGTCCACTCTGGATAAGCCTTCCCGGGGAGAAATCCTTCTGGATGGGGAGAACATTGTGGAGATGAAAAACCGGGAGCTTTCTCAGGTGAGAAGAGACAAGATCGGTTTTATCTTTCAGGAGTATAATCTTCTGGATAATATGACTCTCCAGGATAATATTGCCCTTCCTTTGTCCCTGAACGGGGTGAAAACAGGAGAAATCCTGAAACGGGTGAGAGAGACGGCAGCAACTTTCGGACTGGAGCCCCATCTGGGAAAATATCCCTATCAGCTTTCCGGAGGACAGAAGCAGCGGGCGGCCAGTGCCAGAGCCCTGATCACCAATCCCAGGATTTTATTTGCTGACGAACCTACCGGGGCACTGGACTCCAAATCGGGGAAGGACCTTCTCTGCTGTCTCAAGGCAGCAAATGAGGCGGGAAAAGCAACCATCGTAATGGTGACCCACGACGCCTACTGCGCCAGCTATGCCAAACAGGTGTATTTCTTAAAAGACGGCAGGATCCAGTGCTGTCTGAACCGACAGGAGAGCAGGAAGACATTCTACGATGAGATCATGGCCATGCTGGCCTCCATGGGAGGTGACTGGGAATGAGTCTTTTTCGGCTGGCAATGTGGAATTTTAAGAGAAGTGTGAGAGAATTCGGGGTGCTGGTCCTGTCTCTATCTTTCTCTGTGTTTATTTTCTTCAACTTTCAGAATATGGTTTATTCCCAGGCCATGGATGTGCTTATGGAATTCCGGAAAGATCTGATCGATTCTGTACTTCAGGCAGCTTCTATTGTATTTGCAGTCTTTCTTTTCTTTTTTATCTGGTATGCTGCCAATGTATTCCTGAACCAGAGAAAAAAGGAGATCGGTATCTATATTTTTATGGGGCTGGATAATAAACGGATCAGCAGAATGTATGCCCTGGAATCTGTCATGGTAGGGCTGTCTTCCCTGATATTCGGGCTGATATCCGGCGTTTTATTTTCAAAATTGTTCCAGATGCTGCTGTTAAAACTGTCAGAGATCAGTGTAGATGTGGAGTTTTCTTTTGCCCTTCAGCCGGTGCTGCATACGGGAGGAATGTTCCTGATCATTTACGGATTTATGATCCTGAAAGGCTGTCATACGCTTAGAAACAGCAGTGTGCTGAACCTTCTGTCGGGAGCCAGGCAGAAAGAAATCCGTCAGGAGAATAAACTGGTTACTGCCCTCAGGATACTGGCAGGAACTGCCGCTCTTATTTTAGGGTATCTGGCAGCACTGGATACAGGGGGACTTCAGGGGCTTGTACGGATGGTCCAGGCGGTAGTTCTGGTTATTGTCGGAGTCTATCTCCTCTATTCTGGTCTGATCCCTGCCATCCTCAGACTCCTTACCAGAAATAAAAAATTCCTTTACCGGAAGGAGAGAACCCTCTGGATCAATAACCTGGCTTTCCGGATAAAAAAGAACTACCGGACCTACGCTATGGTCACTGTTCTGATGATCTGCTCGGTAACTTTAATGGCCCTGGCTATTGCGCTGAAACAGAGATATGACAGGCTGGCAAATTTTGATCAGGTCTATACCTGCCAGGTGCTGAACTATGACGGTGCACTGGATGGGGAAGAGATTTTGAAGGGAATTGAAGAGGAAAATCCTGTGGAATACTGGAATGAATATACCCTTTTAAACCTTCCTTCAGAAATGTTCCATACCAAATATAACCAGGTAATGTATGTCCTGGTTCCCTACTCTCAGGTAAAAGAAGGAGCCCAAAGGGCAGGACTGGATTTTCCATATGAAGAGCTGGAAGATGACCAGGTTGTAGATTTTTTTCATGAGATTCTTTTTACCTTGGCAGGCGCCAATGAGGAAAAATCTATAAAAATCGGGGAGAAAACTTATGATGAGATTGACATTACCACAACTCCCTATCTGGGAAAGATACAGACTTATTCCGAAATCTATATGGTATCAGACAGGACCTATGAAGAGCTGAAAAGCCAGGGCAGTCTGCTTTATATTTATAATTACCGTCTGGAAAATCCCGATAATATAGACGCATCCAGACCCTGGCTCCAGGCCCTTTCAGACAAGGGAGAACCAGGTATGACAGGAGTCAGCTATACAGAGGATAGTTTAAATGAAGACAGCTATATCCGTGTGACCTATTCCCTGTGCCTCTTTATGTTCGTAACCTTAATGCTGGCAGCGGGAAGCATCATTTTCCTGAAAATTGACAATGAAGCCCATGAGGACCGGGAAAGATATGAAATCCTGGAAAAAATTGGGATTTCCCGGAAAATCCTGGGCAGAGCCGTGGGAAAAGAAATTTGCTTTGCTTATTACTGTCCCTTCCTGCTGATGACAGTCACCTCTTATTTTTCGGTCAGAGCTTTGGGGCAGATCATGAAAGAGGAACTGCTGCAGGTAAATATATGGAGCGCTCTCTTTGTGCTGGTCCTTTTTACAGTGATCTGCGCCGCCTCCATCAGAGGGGCAAAGAGAAAAATCTTTGCCCAGACTTCTAAAAGAGAGAGATGACAGACTGACGCTCCATTAGCTCTACACCCATAATGATCTTGGAAGGCGTACTGGTTGTACCGGTTTTGATCTTTTCCAGAAGCAGCCGGGTACACTGGCGGGCTTTTTGGTCAAGATGCTGGGAGATAGAAGTCAGTTTAGGGGTGGTGTACTGACAGATAGGCAGATTGTCATAGCCTATAACAGACAGATCCACTGGCACCCGGTAGCCTCCCAGCCTGGCGCCTTCCATAACCCCAATGGCAGCAATATCGGCAGTGGTCACCGCTGCCGTTATTTCATTTTCTGAAAGGGAAATAGCCTTTCCGGCCTCAAGGCCTCCTTCATAGGTAGGAGGATAGGGGTAAACATATTCGGGACGGAAAGGAATGCCGCATTCCCTCAGGGCAGAACGATAGCCCTCAAATCGTCTGGTTATGAGGGGGTTATTCTCCGGGTCTGATACAAAAGCAATATGGGTATGTCCATGGCTGACCATATATCTTGTTGCAAGGTACAGCCCATGCCAGTCATCGGTAGCCACATTTATAATATCGGGAACTTTCATATCGCAGTCAAAAATAGCAATGGGGCATTTCAGAAGTTCCTTAAAGGACTGGATATACTCCAGAGCCTCCGGATAGAGGAAGATGATCCCGTCTACATTCCAATTCTTGATCAATGAAATAATATCGGATTTATTTGTAACGGAACGGAGCATGGTGAAATATCCGCTTTTGCGCAGTTCCATCTCAATGGTTCCCAGCATAGCGCTGATATATGGGTTTTCCAGATGGTTAAATTCTTCTCCGGTGTGGAAAGGAGAGATGATGATCCCGATGATGTTGGAAACCTTATTTGTCAGAGAACGGGCGCTTAAATTGGGAACATAGTCGTATTCTTTGATAAGCGCATTGACTTTTTCAATGGTTTTGGCAGACACCCGGTCATGCTTTCCATTGATCACATTTGAAACGGTCATGATGCTTACGCCGGCCTTCTCCGCTATATCCTTTAACCGCACTTCACCCATTTCCTCACCTTCTTTCTTAAAAATTACCTGCCAGGTTTAATAAACCTTAAGGATAAACATACGGTGAATATCCTCTGATTTTGCTATCCATTTATTATAACGGAGGAAAATGAAAAATCAATCTGGCAAAAAAACGAAAAAATTCATGTGATGTACAAAACATACAAAATAACCAAAAAAAACATATGAAATATATAGAAAATATAAAAAATGTTGACGCGAATATAAAAAGGGTATAAAATATTAATAGATTTAGCGCTAAACCAAACAAAGAGGAGGAGCTATCTGCATGACGAAGACTTGGTGGAAGGAAAGCGTTGTCTATCAGATTTATCCACGTTCTTTTTGCGACAGCAACGGAGACGGGATCGGCGACCTGAAAGGTATCCGCTCTAAGCTGGACTATTTGAAGGAACTGGGGATCAATGTAATCTGGCTCAGTCCGGTGTATAAATCACCCAATGATGACAACGGCTATGATATTTCTGATTATCAGGATATCATGACGGAATTTGGTACTATGAAGGATTTTGATGAACTTCTGGAAGCAGCCCATGACCGGGGAATTCGGATTGTGATGGATCTGGTGGTAAATCATACCTCTGATGAGCACCCATGGTTTATAGAGAGCCGTTCTTCTAAAGAGAATCCCAAAAGAGATTATTATATTTGGAGGGATGCCGTAGACGGACATGAGCCGAATAATTGGGGAAGCGCTTTTTCAGGTTCTGCCTGGCAGTGGGATGAGGAAACGCAGATGTATTATCTGCACTGCTTTTCAAAGAAGCAGCCGGATCTGAACTGGGAAAATCCGAAAGTCCGTGACGAGGTGTTTGCCATGATGGACTGGTGGTGCAGGAAAGGGATCGACGGTTTCCGCATGGACGTTATATCTATGATCTCAAAAAAAGAGGGACTCCCTGATGTACCTACAGACGGCGGCCTTTATGGAAACTGCATGTATGGTACCTGCAACGGACCCCATGTGCATGAATACCTTCAGGAGATGAACCAGAGAGTATTGTCCAAATACGATCTGATGACAGTAGGAGAATGTGCAGGCGTAACCATTGAAGAAGCAAAAAAATATGCCAATGCAGAAAATACTGAGCTGAACATGGTATTTCAGTTTGAACATACTTCACTGGATGCCGGCTCTATGGATAAATGGTGTAAGAAAAGGATTTCTTTGCCGGAGCTTAAAGAAAATCTCAGCAAATGGGAGAGAGAACTGGAAGGCACAGCCTGGAATTCCTTATACTTCTGCAACCACGATCAGCCCAGAATCGTTTCAAGGCTGGGAGATGATTCTCCATTGTCTGCAAAGTGTATCGGGACAATCCTGCATATGATGCAGGGAACCCCTTACGTATATCAGGGAGAAGAGCTGGGAATGACCAACTGCCCCTTCGGCCCTATTGAAAATTACCGGGACCTGGAAAGCATCAACGCTTATCATGAGCTTACAGAGGCGGGGCTTCGTCAGCCGGAGGAATTGTTGGAGTGTATCGCCTATAAGAGCAGAGATAACGCCCGCACTCCTATGCAGTGGAGCAGCGGGGAAAATGCAGGATTTACGGATGGAACACCCTGGATCATGGTAAATCCAAACTATACAGAGATCAATGCGGAAAAGGAAATGGCAGATCCGGATTCTGTATTCCATTATTACCGGCAGCTGATCGCACTGCGCAGATTCAGCGAATGGTCAGATGTTATTGTATACGGACATTACCAGCTTCTGGCACCGGAAGATCCTCAGGTGTTTGCCTATACAAGAGAATACGAGGGACAGAAACTTCTTGTAATCTGTAATGTGTCTGATGAAAATGTGCCTTTCCAGATACCGGAATCTGTTTCCTGGCAGAAAGAAGAAAGGCTGATCGGAAATTATGAAAAACGGGCACTGACAAGAAAAATGGAGATGAAACCTTGGGAAGCCATGGTTTGGTCCATTTAATAAAACAAAAAAAGTGTGAAGAAAGGAAGGGAAAAGTATGAAGAAATTATTAGCACTTTTATTGACGGGAACAATGGTACTGTCATTGGGAGCCTGCGGCGGAGGCGGCTCTGACAGTGGAAGCAGCGATTCAGGAAGCTCAGATTCCGGGTCTTCCAGCGGAGGAACAACACTTCGTCTGGTAAACGGAAAGATCGAGGTAGACGAGCAGTTAAAGAAACTGGCTTCTGTATATGAAGAAGAAACAGGCGTGAAAGTAGAAATCGAGTCCATGGGCGGCGGCGTTGATATCCAGGGTACTCTGAAAGGCTACTATCAGGGCGGAAACATGCCGGATATCTTTGTAAACGGAAGTATACCTGATTTTGAAAACTGGGAAGGCATGCTGGTAGATATGAGCGATCAGGCATGGGCTTCTGACACAGATCAGGCTTATGTGGATGAAGAGTACGGAACTATCGGATTCCCATATACAGTAGAGGCTATCGGTCTGAGCTACAACAAGAATATCCTGGAGCAGGCAGGCATTGATCCGGCTTCTATCACAGGTCCGGATTCTCTGAGACAGGCTTTTGAGACACTGGATTCCAAAAAAGATGAGCTGGGACTTACCGCAGTAGTAGGCTACTGTGCAGAAGTTGCTTCTCTGTACTGGTCTACAGGAAATCACCTGTTTGCAAACTACCTGGACTCTGGCCTTGACAGGGATGACACAACCTATATTGATATGCTGAACGACGGCGGACAGATTGACACAGACCGTATGACAGATTTTGCTGAGATGGTACAGCTCTTTCAGGAGTACTCCGATCCTTCTCTTCTGGTATCCGGTACATATGATCAGCAGATCCTGAACTTTGCTTCTGGCAAATATGCTTTTGTTACCCAGGGTTCCTGGATCGGAGCTACCATGACTTCTACTGATGCAGAGGCTTATGAAGCAGCAGGAAGCTTCGAAGTTGGTATGATTCCTTATACTTTTGAAGAAGGAATCGACACAATCCTTACAAACGCTCCATCTTGGTGGTCTATCTACAGCGAGAGCGAAAATGTAGACGCTGCTCTTGAGTTCATTCAGTGGTGTTCTGAGTCTACAGCTCAGCAGATCCTGGTTGAAGAGGCCGGATTTATCAGTCCGTTCAAATCCTGTGAATATGTGGCAAGCGATCCATTTGCGCAGACCATTACAGATTGGCAGACAGCAGGAAAAACTTCTGCATGGCATTGGCTGTATATGACAGAAGGTCTTGCACAGAACTACACCGGACAGGTATTCGGTGACTTTGCAGCAGGAAACCTGGATGTAGACGGATTTGTATCTACCATGCAGCAGGTACTTCAGAGTGCATATGCTGGCTGACAGATAAAATAAATTTTACCAGGTAAGAGAAAAACGGGTGGCGGTTTTCATCCGCTGCCTGTTTTTTCTATACCTTGATCTGAGAAAGGAGGAGTAGTGCATGAGCAATCAAAGCACTGCAGGCAGAAGGGTTTTATCCCTGATTCTTCTGATTGCCGGTGTCTGCCTTCTGGTGGGAGCGCTGGTTCTTGACTTTACGGGCAGTACACTGACATTCCGCGGCTCTATGCTGATCATCGGAGCTATAGGTATCATTATCGGGGCGTATTTGTATCCTACTGTAAAACAT
>UQSX01000034.1 GCA_900543715.1 uncultured Blautia sp.
GGAGTGACTCATTCTATCTGTACTCTGGAATTTGAAGACCACAGACCTCTTTATGACTGGGTGGTAAGAGAACTGGAATATCCTCATCCTCCAAAACAGATCGAGTTTGCAAAACTGTATCTTACCAATGTGGTAACAGGAAAGAGATATATTAAGAAGCTGGTAGAAGATGGAACAGTAGACGGCTGGGATGATCCCAGACTGGTGTCTATCGCCGCTCTCAGAAGAAGAGGATTTACTCCAGAATCCATTCAGAAATTTGTAGAGCTCTGCGGTGTTTCCAAGGCAAACAGCTCTGTAGATTACGCGATGCTGGAGTACTGTATCCGGGAAGACTTGAAGATGAAAGCTCCACGTATGATGGCAGTGCTGGATCCAGTGAAGTTGGTGATCGACAACTATCCGGAAGAAGAAATTGAGTATCTGGAAGTTCCAAATAACATGGAAAATCCGGAGCTGGGTGTAAGACAGGTGCCTTTTGGAAGGGAACTTTACATTGAGAGAGAAGATTTCATGGAAGAGCCGGTAAAGAAATACAGACGTCTCTATCCGGGAAATGAAGTAAGGCTGATGAATGCCTACTTTGTCACCTGTACAAGCTGCGAAAAGGACGAAGAAGGGAATATCACAGTGATCCACTGTACGTATGACCCTGCGTCCAAAGGAGGAAATTCTCCTGACGGAAGAAAGGTAAAAGGTACCATTCACTGGGTATGTGCATCTACAGCAGTAAAAGTCCAGTGCCGTCTCTATGAGAATATCGTAGACGAAGAAAAAGGCGTATACAATAAAGAAGATGGAAGTCTGAACGTAAATCCAAATTCTCTTACTGTAGTGGAAGAGGCTTATGTGGAGCCGGAATTAGGCAAGGCAGAGGCTTATGACCGCTATCAGTTTGTTCGGAACGGATTTTTCTGCGGAGACTGCCATGATACCAAACCAGGGGCACCGGTGTTCAACCGTATTGTATCCCTGAAGAGTTCTTTTAAGCTTCCTGAGAAATAAGAAGATGAATGATTTGCTGATTCCTCTGAAGGAGGACAGCCGGTTTCCTATGTACCGGCAGATTTATGAGCATATAAAAAATGAAATACAAAAGGGAAAGATGAAGGCAGGAGAAAAACTGCCTTCTTCCCGCATTCTGGCGAAAAATCTCTGCATCAGCAGAAGCACTGTGGATATGGCTTATGAACAGCTGCTGGCAGAGGGATATATAGAATCCATTCCATGTAAAGGCTACTATGTGTGCCAGATGGAAGGCATTTATTTCGACAGAAGGAAAAAGGAATTTTTAGAAGTAAATTCTGGACAAAAGCCTTCGGATACTGTTTACAGATGGGACTTTGCAGTGAACGGTATTGCACCGGGAGGATTTCCCCATAATATCTGGCGGAAACTGTCCAGGGAAGTTCTCTCCCAGGAGGGAGACAGTCTTTTTCAGCTGGGGGATCCTTGTGGAGAACCTGGAATCCGCCAGGCAGTGGCAGAATACCTTCACAGCGCCAGAGGCGTAGACTGCGGACCTGATCAAATTATCATAGGGGCGGGAAATGACTATCTTCTTATGCTCCTCTGGGTAATACTGGGGAAAAACCGGAGGATGGCCATGGAAAGCCCAACCTATCTGAGCGCCTATTATGATCTCCTGCATATGGGATGCCAAATCCTGCCGGTAGGACAGGATGAACAGGGAATCCGTATAGAGGAGCTGGAAAAAACAGAGGCGGATACGGTTTATGTGATGCCCTCCCATCAGTTTCCCATGGGAATGGTCATGCCCCTGAAGCGGAGGATGGAGCTCCTGAAATGGGCCGGAGCCAGGGAGGGAAGATACATTATCGAGGACGATTATGACAGTGAATTCCGATATAAAGGCCAGCCTATCCCGGCACTTTCCGGATTTGACCAGAAAGGCTGTGTGATTTATCTGGGGACATTTTCCAAATCTCTGGCACCCTCCGTCAGGGTTAGTTATATGGTTCTTCCCCAGGAACTGATGAAAGCTTATCTGTCATTGGAACATCTTTTTTCCGTAACTGTATCCAGAACAGACCAGAAGATCCTGGAATTGTTCCTCAGAGAAGGATACTATGAGAGACATTTGAACCGTATGCGGGCTGTTTATAAAAACAAACATGATCTTATGGTAAATTATCTGAAAGATATGTCCCATATATGCACTTTTTCCGGAGAAAATGCAGGAGTTCATCTTCTGGTGAAATTCTGTAACGGGCTGACAGAAGAAGAAGCTGTTTTCCGGGCAAAAGAAGCTGGGATCAAGGTTTACGGAGTATCTGAATATCGGATCCAGAAGCTGGAAAAAGAGGAAAATATGGTCCTTCTGGGATATGCAACCATGAAGGAAGAAGATATAGAAATGGCTATGAAAATATTAAAAGAAATATGGAATCACTGAGTCAGAAAGAGAGGGTGCCGCATGAATGAGGTACCCTCTCTTTTTCAACTAAGGATAGCTTAGTGTCCTGAGCTTGCCTTTTCAGGAACAGTTCCTGATGGAAGCAGGTTTACAAGGAAAAATGCGATCGCTGAAGGAATGATCGGGAAAAGACCCGATGGAATGATATTTCCCAAAGGAAGTACTACGCCTGGAATCCAACTGATAAGGACTGTCACAATACCTGCCACAGAGGCAGCAACTTTCCACGACACCAGCAGTTCTGCCAGAATGTTTCCCACGGTATTCTATCCCAGGGGATGCAATGTAGAAAATGCTTCAAAGGTCAAAGCTGTGGTTAAGAAATCTCTGGTATCCGTGGTAGGAGGAATTAATGATCCCAACTTTATGGAAGAGGCCATTGCCAGCGGAAAAGCTGATTTTGTAGTTGTGGGACGGCAGTTTATCGCAGATCCGGACTGGCCGAGAAAAGCCCGGAAAGGAAAAGCAGACGAGATCAGAAAATGCATACGCTGTGAGACATGCATCAGCGCTGGCTTTATACCCCATGTTCCTTTTTCCTCAGGGGTTCTTCGCTGCAGTGTAAACCCTGCGTGGGGAAGAGAATATGAAAATACCCGTAAGGAAGAAAAGGTGCCTTACCAAAAGAAGGTACTTGTAGCAGGCGGAGGCCCTGCGGGAATGGAAGCTGCCCTGACTGCGGCAGGCAGAGGCCATCAGGTTATTCTCTGCGAGAAAAATGACCACCTTGCCGGAAATCTGGATTATGCAAAACAGATTTCTTTTAAAAAAGATATTGTAGAATTTCTGAAATCCATGGTGATCAGTGTACAGAGAATGCCTAATCTGGAGCTCAGACTGAATACAGAAGTCACCGAGGAACTGATCGCCCAGGAAAAACCGGATACCCTGATCGTGGCCTGCGGTGCTGAGCCGGTGATCCCGCCAATCCCGGGACTGGAGAAACCCTTGGTACATCATGTGACGGAGCTGTTTAAGAAAAATCTGTCAGTAGGAAAAAAGGTCGTGATTATCGGAGGCGGTCTTGCAGGCTGTGAGGAAGGACTGGATCTGGCGTGGAAAGGGCATGAGGTGTCCATCGTGGAAATGAAAGACGGGCTGGCAAAGGATGCACCGTACATTCACTGGCGTCATTTACTGGAGAAAATGGAGGATACTGTGAGCTCTTTTTGTTCTGCTAAAGTCCTGTCTGTAGAAGATGATGGAGTAAGGATTATAGACAAAGAGGGGGCTGAACGCCTCCTTGAAGCTGATACGATCCTGGTTGCGGCCGGTATGCGGGGAACACTTCCCCATTATGAAAAATGGAACGAGCTGGCGGAAGAGGTTATTTTTGCAGGTGACTGCCGAAAGGCGTCTAAAATTTTAGAAGCAATGCGTACAGGATACTGTGCGGGTGTGACCATTTAGACAATTTGAAAGATCCCCCGTGAAACAAAATACCTTGTTTCACGAGGGATCTTTTTGCGAAATCACATGACAGAGGCGTTTGGCCCTCTGTACACCGAGGACACAATTTCTGAAGAAAAGTTCAGAACCTTGCGGTAACGATAATGTCTCCTTCCCTGAGAACGTCTTTTCCTTCGGGAATGATAGAAACTCCATCCCTTAGAATAAGAACGATGAGACAGCCTGCAGGAATAGAAATTTTCCTCAGAGGCTTGTTCAGCCATGGATGATTCGGACGGATGACATTTTCATAAAGAGACAGGTTCTTTCTGTCTTCAAACTCAGGGGCGGCGGCCACCAGAAGATCTCCCGGCAGGATCTCCGTATTACCGTTTGGAACAATGCTCTCTGTGCCGCGAATGATCATGACGATCAGCAGACCGGAAGGAAAAGATGCGTCTTTTACCAGACAGTGAGACAGACGGTCACCTTCTTTTACAGGGATCTTTATGAAATTCACGTCTGTGGATTCCTGATAGTCATTAAAAGTTCGTTCCACATTTCCATGAAGATCGATCATCTGCAGCTTTTCTGACACCCAGGGAAGTAAGCTTCCCTGTATGGCAATGGACATCAGGACAATACAGAAGACCAGATTAAACAGATTGTATTTCATAGGCACGTCATTGAGAACGACCAAAATCGAGAACACAATAGAGGCAACACCACGGAGTCCTGACCAGGCAGTCACACCGATCTGCCGCAGGGAAGACCGAAAGGGAGCCAGGATCAGCAATACACTTAAAGGGCGTCCCGCCAAAGTAAGGAAAACCATAATAAGAACAGCCGGGATCAGTACCGGACCCAACTGGGCAGGGGTCACCAAAAGTCCCAGAAGGAAGAATATGATCATCTGAGAGATTCCTGTGATAGTATCGAAAAAGTGGACCAGATATTTTTTATCAGGTATGTAGTAATTTCCCATTAAGATACCGCACAAATATACGCTGAGATATCCATTTCCTCCTAAAAGTGAAGGGAGAGCATAGGCTGTAAGAGCTACTGCGAATACAAAGATCGTCCGTCCCTGTTCCATTTCAAAATTGAAATGCCGAAGCAGCAGGATACCGATCCAGCCAATGAGAAAACCTCCTGCAAGACCAAAGCAGATCTGCTGAAATAACATAAGGGGAACGGAAATTTTCTCTCCTGTCATTACAGCGATCAGGACCAGAGTCAGCATATAGGAAACCGGATCGTTGGATCCTGATTCCACTTCTAAAAGAGAGGCTGTATTGTCCTTGAGAGCAAGACTTTGGGAGCGAAGTATATTAAATACTGAGGCCGCATCTGTGGATGCAATCACGCTTCCGATGAGGATACTTTCTGTCCAGGACAGACGGAGGACGAAATGTATAACGGCTCCGGTAAAGCCGGCGGTAAGAATAACCCCCAGGGTAGATAAACAGAGGGATTTTCCAAGAACAGGCCTGGCGGAAGAAATATTAGTGCCAAAGCCTCCATAGAACATAATGAATATCAAACAGATAGTACAGATACTTTCGGATACAGAATAGTCATCAAACTGTATTCCAATGGGACCGTTTGCTCCAAAAAACATACCTAATCCTATAAAAATCAGAAGAGATGGGACAGGAAGATTTTCAGCAAAGCGTCCTAAGAGGATACAGATCATAATTACAATTCCAACTAACAGCAATACTTCATTCAAAAGCATTCCTCCTTACAAAAAAAGGAAGCTTCGTGGTGAAACAGCAGGAAAATAATCGAAGTCTTATCTGCGTGTTTTACCACAAAACTCCCAAAAAACTACGGATTAAAAGTTACTCTTTCAAGAGAGACCGCCCCTTTGCGGCCAATAAAGTATGATGTTTGCACAAATGCATCAACAGTTTATGACTCTTTTGAATCATCAACTGCTTCTTTAATATTTTCTGCGGTTTCTTCTACCTTTTCCGCTGCCTTTTCTACAGTCTCAGCTGCATCAGATACAGCTTCCCTTCCAGCCTCTTTTACTTCTTCAGCGACTTCAGATACTGCTGAGGAAAAAGACTCTTCTTCTTCAAAGATGTCATCGTCAACGAAATCATCGGTGTGCTCTTTTACCTTACTTACCGCATTGTCTACAGATTTTTCAACAGCGTCTTTGAGCCGGGAGGCAACATTAACTGCAGAAGCAGCGGTTTCTTTTATATTATCCTGGAAATCTGCAAATTCTTCCTGAAGATCAGGGTCTTCGTTTTTCTTTTTCACAAAGTAATAAACAGCAGCACCTGCAGCGGCGCCGATAGCTCCTGCACCTAAAAGTTTCTTACCAAAATTTCCCATAATCTCTAAATCCTTTCTTTTTGTTTCAGACAATTGTAATGAAACTATCCGTCTAATCATATTTTCTCTATTATAATCCAACTTATAAGAAGAATGGAAGGGGTTTTCATTAATTTTCTATAAAGTTTTTAATGATTTCTGCAATTCCGCCGTGATTATTGTCAGATTTTGTGACATAATCAGCAGCGTTTTTTACCTCTTCAGTTCCGTTTGCCATGGCAATTCCTGTGTGCGCCGCCTTCAGCATGGTGATATCATTTTCAGCATCACCAACGGCAAAAGTGTTCTCTTGCGGTACACCCAGAATCTGACAGAGCAGGTCAATGGCCTTGCCTTTGGATACTCCAAGAGGAACATGTTCCAGATAATATTCGCTGGAGAAAAAGAGAGAGATTTTATCCCGGGCCCAGATCTCCAGGGAACGGCGGTAGTCTTCATGATGTTTTTTGTCATGAAGGCAGGAGGTAAGGATCTTAAAGGGCTCTTTGGTAAGAGCGCTGGAAGGATCCGGGAGGATACGGACCGGCATACTGGTGTGGGAAGCATACTCACGCAGTTCCTCGCTGTCTCTTGGTGCCAATACATAGCCATCCTCGTAAGTCTGGCAGTGAATCTGGAATTTTTCCGCCTGCTGGAAAATATACTTAACATAGGGAAAGGGGATAGTTCTCTTATAAATTATTTTTTGTGAGGTACAGTCATAAATCAGACCTCCATTGTAGGTAATGGCATAGCATTGCCTCTGAACAGAGGCCAGGGAGTTTATGTAGGGACGGGCCGAAGAAAGGGAGCGGCCGGTGGAAATAACAGTTAGATTTCCCTGGTCTGAGGCATGTCCGATAGCCTCCAGATTTTTTGGAGAAATTTTTTTATCCTGGTCCAGCAAAGTGCCGTCTAAATCGGTGAACAAAATCTTCATTGGCAGACTCCTTTGTATATTTTTATGATTCTGTATAATTGTGCTGATGCTTTAGTTTAGCATAGTAAACTTTTTACGTCAAATTTAAAAAATCTATTGACAAGAAAGCAAAAAACAAGTACTATAGTAGTTAGTTAAAACTAATTCAAAAACTGATTTCAAATTCATGAGGCGGGAAATGGTTCCGTTTTCTTTTTACATCATAAGTTAGAATTGACTAACTAGAAAGGAGTGATTCCATATGAGTATTGTAATTATAGGAGGAAATGAAAGAATGGTGACGAGATATGAAAATCTCTGTCAGGATTATGGTTGCAAAGCAAAGGTATTTGTAAAGGAGCATGGTTCAATTAAAAAGAAAATGGGATGTCCGGATCTGCTTCTTCTATTTACAAACACAGTTTCTCATAAAATGGTCATGAATGCGTCTCAGGAAGCAAAAAGAAATAATATTCCCATTGTCAGAATACACAGAAGCAGCACAGCCGCTCTTCAGTCTGTTCTGGAAGACATTAAAGGGGGACAGACAAATGTTGGATAAATTTCTGATCAGACACAGCGCACCTACTCTTGCGGGGCTGAAAACTGCCAATCTCTTCTGGTATCCCTGGGAAAAGGAAGAAGAATTAAAAGAGGCCCTGGCCCGGTGGAAAGAGATCTTCCTGGAAAAAGGCCTGGATATCCAGGTCATGAAGGTGAATGGGAAAAGAGCCCTTTTGTATGTTTTCCGGGTGGGAAAACTGAGAGAAGAGCTGAGACGGGAAAAAACAAAAGGGATTTTAAAGACCCAGGGATATTGCTATGAAACCTTGGAAGAGGCCATTGAAATCCTGAAAAGCAGAATGGGGGACAATGGAAGTTTTCCTCATGAGGTGGGACTTTTTCTCGGGTATCCGGAAGAGGATGTCTGGGGATTTATGGTAAATCAGGGAAAGAACTGTAAGTGCAGCGGGTGCTGGAAGGTATACTGTGACGAGTGCTCGGCAATGAAGACTTTCTGCAGGTTCAAAAAATGCGAAGAAGTCTATCAAAGACTGTTTTTGGCTGGAAAGCCTGTGAGGCAGCTGATCGTGGCTGCTTAACATAGAAAATATTTTAAAGAGAGGTACATATTTATGAAAACAGCAGTTGTATACTGGAGTGGAACAGGCAATACAGAGATCATGGCCCAGGAAGTGGAGCAGGGAATGAAAGACGCAGGAGCAAAAGTGGAAGTATTTGAAGCTGCGGCTTTTTCTGGAAATAAAATGGGAGAGTACGATGCCATTGCTTTTGGCTGCCCGTCTATGGGTGATGAGGAACTGGAAGATACAGAATTTGCCCCGATGTTTGATGACTGCAAAAGCGGGCTGTCCGGAAAGAGAGTCGGACTCTTCGGTTCTTACGGCTGGGGAGACGGAGAATGGATGCGGAACTGGGAAGTTTCCTGTAAGGCAGAAGGAGCGGATCTGGTTCAGAATGGTGTGATCTGTAATGAGGAGCCGGATGAGGAAGCGAAAGAGGCATGCAGGAGCCTTGGAAAGGCTTTGGCACAGTAAGTGGTAATTGACGAATAATCCAGATAAAATCAGAGAATCTGACTAACCTGTAGGGGAAGCCGGATCCTCTGATTTTTTTTGTTGCATACCTTAAAGAGACAGGCTATACTTAAAGTCAGAAAACAGTGAATCAAAACTTAAAGGAGCATTACATGAGAAAAATTATACTTGCAAGCGCCTCTCCACGGCGCCGGGAGATTTTAGAGAATATTGGTGCGGAATTTGAGGTCTGTCCCGCCAAAGGCGAGGAAAAGATCACGAAGACAGATCCCGGAGAGGTGGTAGAAGAACTGTCTCTTCAGAAATGTCGGGAAGTCTTTACAAATCTACAGGGAGATGTGACAGTGATAGGGGCAGATACGGTAGTTGCTCTGGACGGAAAGATATTTGGAAAGCCGGGTAACTGTGAAGAAGCTGTTGAGATGCTTTCTGCACTGCGGGGACGGAGCCATCAGGTGTTCACTGGGGTAACGGTTATGGACCGTGAGGGTGAGAAAATCCAGAAGATCACTTTCCATGAAGTTACCAAGGTGAGCTTTTATCCTATGTCAGACAAAGAGATCCAGGAATATGTAAAGAGCGGGGAACCTATGGATAAGGCCGGCGCTTACGGTATTCAAGGGAAAGGAACTGTTTTTATACGTGGGATTGAAGGGGATTATCAAAATGTGGTAGGCCTGCCGGCGGCAAGGCTTTATCAGGAAATGAAAAATATGGGAATCCAGATCAGGGAGTGAGAAGACATGTATAAAGCCTGTATTTTTGATTTAGACGGTACCATCGCTGACACTGTGGAATCCATTGCCTATGTGGGAAATAAAACACTGGCTCATTTTCATTTGCCGTCCATTCCTGTAAAGGACTATAATTTTTATGCGGGAAATGGAGCAGATGAGCTGGTACGGAAAATGCTGGAAGCGGTGCCGGGAGGGGATAAGGTAGATTATGAAGAGGTCCGCAAGCTGTATAGAAGATGGTTTGAGGAAGATCCCTTTTACCATGTAAAGCCCTTTGAGGGGATTGTAGAACTTTTGGAGGGTCTGAAGGAAGAGGGAATGAAAATTGCTGTTCTTTCCAATAAACCCCACAGGGCAGCTATAGAAGTGGTGGAGAAGATTTTCGGCAGAGAAATGTTCCACAAGGTCCAGGGACAGACTGAAAAAGTTCCCAGGAAGCCTTCTCCAAAAGGTGCACTGACTATTGCCGGAGAATTTGCCGTAAAACCGGAGGAATGTCTTTACTTGGGGGATACGGATACAGATATGGAAACCGGACACAGGGCTGGGATGTTTACCATAGGGGTGACCTGGGGATTCCGGCCGAGAAAGGAATTGGAAGATCACCGGGCAGATCTGATCGTGGACGCACCGGAAGAAATCCTGAAATTTGTAAAAGAAAGCAACACCTGAAAACTCATTCCGGGTCATGGCACGGAATATTAATTAGACAGTACATGGACAGAAAAGGAATGGGTATAAAAGGAGCTGCATACATACAAAATATAAAGGAGGAAATGAGAATGAACGAGTATAGTGATGAATGTATTTTAACTTTTTTGAAAAATCAGGGGCAGCTTTTTTCTGAACCCGTAGCAGAAACCATGGAGGAGGCAGAAGCCTTTTTGGAGGACTGTATGGCTGCAGTGGTAGATTCTCTGAAAGAAGTACGTGATTATTTTGAGGAGAATGGTATGGACGTAGAAGGAATGTCTGACCAGGAGCTGGAAGAGTCCAGTGAGGTCTTTCCTCTGCCGGGCGGACAGTATCTGATCGTCGAGGGATAAATACCTGTGTTCAGAATAGGAAAATTGAAAATCAGGAACAGGAGTGAGACTATGAATAATAACAGACAAGATAGTGGGAAGTTCTGGGACAGGCGTTCCAGAGTATATGACGCACAGGTGATTCCTGAGTACAAAAGCGCATATAAGAAAACAGTAAAGCGCTCAGTTCATTTCTTGGATAGAGAAGACAGGGTTCTGGAAATCGGCTGCGGTACAGGAAATGCTACCATTCCCCTTGCCGGCTATGTAAAAGAGATCACGGCCATAGATACTTCCAAAGAAATGATGGATAAAGCGAAGAAAAAGGCAGAAAAGGCTGGAAGGACGAATATCCGGTTTATAAAAAAAGATCTTATGGAATTAAGAGAAAAGGCAGGAACTTATGATGCAGTGACTGCTTATAATGTACTGCTTTATATAAAAAATCAGGCTGAGGTCCTCAAAAAGGTTTATAGTCTCCTAAAACCGGGAGGAATTTTTATTTCCGCCACGGACTGTCTGGCCAGAAACCTATCTGTGGCAGCCGCAGAAAAATTCTGGAAAAGCAAGCTGGGCCTGATGCCCTATGTTTCTTTTGAGACTCCTATCGGCCTTATGCGGAAAATCCAGAAACATGGTTTTCTGATTCTGGAGATTGTAAACCTCCATCAGAATCCTCCGAATATCTTCATTGTAGCACAGAAAATTGAAAAGAAATAAGAACTATTAGCACTCATTTTTGATGAGTGCTAATTTTTTCTTGACTTTTCAGATTTTGGGTATTAATATGTTCTTTAGACAGGGCAAGCGGCCCAATGCTAAAAGAAAAAAAGGAGATGGATTTATCATGGCTAATAAGCGTGGTACTTTATCAATTAATAGTGACAATATTTTTCCAATCATTAAAAAATGGCTGTATTCTGATCATGACATATTTGTCCGTGAGATGATTTCTAATGGCTGTGACGCTATTACAAAGCTGAAAAAGCTGGAGGTTATGGGAGACTATACTTTCCCGGAAGGTCATAAGAATAAAATCGAAGTTATCGTAAATCCGGAAGAGAAAACTCTGAAGTTTATTGATACGGGTCTTGGTATGACTGCTGATGAGGTAGAAGAATATATTACCCAGATCGCCTTTTCAGGTGCTACAGAGTTTCTGGAAAAATACAAAGACAAGACCAATGACGATCAGATCATCGGCCATTTTGGACTGGGATTCTATTCTGCATTTATGGTTGCTGATGAGGTGCATATTGATACTCTTTCTTATAAAGAAGGGGCTGCTCCTGTTCACTGGGAATGTGACGGCGGCACTGAATATGAGATGGGAGAAGGAAACCGCACTCAGGTAGGTACAGAGATTACCCTGTTCTTAAATGAGGACAGCCTGGAGTTTGCCAATGAGTATAGAATGAGAGAAATCATTGAAAAATACTGTTCTTTCATGCCTGTGGAAATCTTTCTTTCCAAAGCCAATGCCCCTCAGGAATATGAGACTATTGAAGAGTCTGAACTGAGAGAAGATGACGTGGTTGTAGAACATATCCACGAGGATGCCAAGACAGAGGAAAAAGAAAATGACAAAGGTGAAAAAGAGACGGTAGAGGTTTCTCCTGCCAGAGATATGGTGAAGATCAACAAGCGTCCGGTTTCTTTAAGCGACACCCATCCTCTGTGGATGAAGCATCCTAATGAGTGTACAGAAGAGGAATACAAAGAGTTTTACAGAAAAGTTTTTATGGACTATAAAGAGCCTCTGTTCTGGATTCATCTGAATATGGATTATCCTTTTAACTTAAAGGGTATCCTGTATTTCCCGAAGATCAATATGGAGTATGAATCTATTGAGGGAACTATTAAACTGTACAATAACCAGGTATTTATCGCCGATAATATTAAAGAGGTGATCCCGGAGTTCCTTATGCTGTTAAAGGGTGTTATCGACTGTCCGGATCTGCCTTTGAACGTATCCAGAAGCGCGCTTCAGAATGATGGATTTGTGAAGAAGATTTCTGACTATATCAGCAAGAAGGTAGCAGATAAGCTTACTGGAATGTGCAAGACTGACAGAGAAAATTATGAGAAATACTGGGACGATATCAGCCCGTTTATCAAGTTCGGCTGCATTAAAGACAGCAAATTCTCTGAGAGAATGATGGATTATATCCTCTATAAGAACCTGGATGGAAAATACCTTACACTGGAGGACTGCATCAAAGAAAATACACCTGAGAAAACAGAAGAAGAGGTAAAGGAAGAGCAGGAACAGGTAACTGAAGAGAATAAAGAGGAGACAGCGAAAGAAGCTGTGGAAGAAGCTAAAAAAGAGCCTGAAAAGATAAACATTTATTATGTGACAGATGAAGTGCAGCAGAGCCAGTATATTAACATGTTTAAGGAACAGGGGCTGGATGCAGTAATCCTGAAACATAACATTGACTCTCCTTTTATCTCTCACGTTGAACAGTCAAAGGAGAATGTAAGATTCCTTCGTATTGATGCCGATGTATCTGAAGCAGTAAAGGAAGAGGATGGAAAGAATCTGGAAGAGGAGACCAAAGAACTGTCAGAAATCTTCAAGAAGGCCCTGAATAAGGAACACCTGACAGTAAAGGTGGAAAATCTGAAAAATGAGAATGTATCTTCTATGATGACGATTTCCGAAGAAAGCCGCCGTATGCAGGAAATGATGAAAATGTACAACATGTATGGTATGGACCCATCTATGTTCGGCGGACAGGAGACACTGGTATTAAATGCCAAAAACAAGCTGGTACAGTATGTACTGGAGCACAAGGATGGAGAGAATATCCAGATGTTCTGTGAGCAGCTCTATGACCTGGCTCTGCTCAGCCACAGACAGCTTACTCCTGAAGAAATGACCAAATTTGTTGCCAGAAGCAATGAAATCATGCTGAAACTGGCTCAGTAAATTCATAAAACAGGCTATAAAATGCCTGACAGAGAAAAAGAATGCTCTGAGAGTTTTCTAAACGCGAAAATTTCGTGTAGGAGAAGAATCTCAGAGCGTTTTTTGTGAAAATTTCTGTTTACCCTTGTACACTGAGGGTACTTATATCTGGAAAGCAAAAATTTATAAATGTTCTAAGATATGTCTGGCTACATAGACTCCTGAGGCAGAAGCGTGGGAAAGGGAATGGGTAACGCCGCTGCCGTCTCCGATGATATAAAGGCCTTTATAAGGACTTTCCAGGTTTTCATCAATCTTGACTTCCATATTATAAAATTTCACTTCTACGCCGTAGAGGAGCGTATCGTCATTGGCAGTGCCGGGAGCAATTTTATCCAGAGCCTGGATCATTTCGATGATACCGTCCAGAATTCGTTTAGGCAGTACCAGGCTTAGGTCTCCAGGTGTGGCTTTGAGGGTAGGCCGCACCAGTCCTTCATCAATACGGCGGGCAGTACTGCGCCGGCCCCGCATCAGATCTCCGAAGCGCTGGACAATAACCCCTCCTCCCAACATGTTGGACAGTCTGGCAATGCTCTCTCCATAGCCGTTGCTGTCATGGAAAGGCTCAGAAAAGTGCTTGGAAACCAGCAGGGCAAAGTTAGTGTTTTCCGTCCGCATATTGACATCTTCATAACTGTGGCCGTTGGCTGTAATAATGCCGTTAGTATTTTCGTTTACTACAATGCCATAGGGATTCATACAGAAGGTACGAACATTGTCCTCAAACTTTTCCGTTCTGTATACAATCTTGCTTTCGTAGAGCTCATCGGTGAGATGAGAGAAGATGACTGCCGGAAGTTCTACCCGGACTCCCAGATCCACCCGGTTGGAAAGGGTGGGGATGGAGAGCTGCCGGCAGACAGATTCCATCCATTTACTGCCGCTGCGGCCTACGGAGACAATACACTTTTCACAGTCCGCAGAAGTATTTCCGTAAAATACCCGGAAACCCGGAGATAGGACTTCTACGGAAGATACAGGAGTATTGAAATAAAAATCGACTTTATCTTTTAATTCATGGTACAGGTTTTCAAGGACCACATAGTTCAGATCTGTTCCCAGATGACGTATAGAGGCGTCTAAAAGATGAAGCTTGTTCTGGAGGCAGAGCTTTTTAAAATGGGTTCCTGCAGTGGAATACAGCTTTGTGTTTTCTGCACCATGGGAGAGGTTGATCTGGTCCACGTAATTCATCAGATCCAGAGCCGTCTGCCGCCCTATATGTTCGTACAGAGTGCCGCCGAAATTGTTGGTGATGTTATATTTGCCGTCTGAAAAGGCTCCTGCGCCGCCGAATCCGCTCATAATGGCACAGGTTTTGCAGTTGACACAGGAGGTTACTTTTTCCCCGTCAATGGGACAGCGGCGTTTTTCCAGGGGATTTCCTGCTTCAAATACGGCAATTTTCAGATTCCGTTGTTCTTTTGTGAGCTCATAGGCAGAATAGATTCCTCCTGGCCCGGCTCCTATAATGATAATATCGTACTGCATAGCAATTCCTCCATTTGGCTAAGATCAATCCAGCCCTTTCTTAAACTGGATCATCATCTCCCGTGTCAGGCTCACATCATATTCGTCATAGGGAATATCCTCTCTTTCAAACCACTCTGCTTCAGACAGCTCGTCTTCCTCCAGAGTGATGTGGTCGCTGCCGTCCAGGTCGCAGTAGAATCCCATCAGGAGACTGCTGGACAGAGACCAGGGCTGGCTTTTATAATAGCGGATATTTTTGACCTTTAGTCCCACTTCCTCCATAACTTCCCTCTTTACCGTTTCTTCCAGAGTTTCCCCGATTTCTGCAAACCCTGCGATAAGAGCGTAGCGCCGGGCAGTTCCTCCTGCATATTTAGACATGAGAAGCCGGTTTCCGTTCCGCACACCTACGATTACAGCAGGAGAAATTTTGGGATACTCGGTGTTTTTGCAGTGAGGACAGTACATCATCCTTTCTCTAGTGTCGTGGATCAGAGAATGTCCGCATTTTCCGCAGAACTTTCTGGTGGAGTACCAGTTGTAAAGCTGATAACCGGTAATCAGAGCGAAGCCGTTTACCTGGGGGCCCAGATTCCGGAAGATGATAATGTCCTCCATAGTATAACCAGGAAGGGTTTCTAAAGATTCTTCTTGGGTAAGATAATAATTCCTTCCATCAATGGAGAATAGATAGGTATAAGATTTATAAATCTGGGGATAATATTCCCCAGTATATTGGAAATCAGGGAAGGAAAAAGTAGCTTCTGTGATTTTTACCAGCACTTTCCGCTTCTGAAAGAAAAGAATACAGTCCCTGCCCTTTGGAGGCACCGGACGGTATTCGTTATGATAGCAGTGACTGCCAAGATCCTGGATCATAGATATAACCTCCGTTTTCTATACAGATTCCCAGAGAATCTGCTGTTGTTTAAAATATTTCAGGACAAGTTCGTCCCAGGCGTGGTCCAGGGACTTGTCCAGAGTAAAGGTCTTCAGAGAAGTACCTGTGGTACAGGTAAGATGGGCTCCGTCATACTGAAAATTTAAAAACAGACCAAAAATTTCTTCAGTTGTGTAAGAAAGCCCGCTTCCCTGAAGCAGCTTTTCTGTATTTTTGCTGGAAAGACGGAATATGATCTTAAAATGAAGAGGAGTCTTTTTTCCCCTTATTATAGAAAAGCAGAAAGGCTTGATATCTTTCCATAAAGCGTAATTCCGCCGTTCTTCCTGAAGCTGCTGGTTCTCTTCTGTGTCAAAGAACTCTTCATGGAGATTTCCTTCAATGGAGTAAGTCACAGAAGTGGTAATAGATGCTTCACTGAGCCAGAAGGAGTCAAAGGCATTACCGATCAAAAGCTTTGACATGAAATCTTTAATATCCTGAATTTTTACAGCAATCATATAAATACAGGCCTCATTTCTGATAAGTTCTGGAACTGTTCAAAGAGGAACAGCCTTTTTGAACAGAACCAATAACAGTATAAACGAAAAGAGAAAAAAATCCTAGAGTTTTCCCGGAAAAAACCTTTTCAAATAGAATCAGGTGTGTTATCATAAGACATGGTATTAAAAACTACATAAAGAGGTTGTGAAAAATGAGTTATAAAATTATTATAGATAGCTGCGGAGAGCTTTTAGAGAGATGGAAAACAGATGAGCACATTGAAAGCGCTCCCCTTACACTGACAGTAGACGGAGAGGACATTGTGGATGATGAAACTTTTGACCAGGCATATTTCCTGAAAAAGATTGCAGACAGCCCCAACTGTCCAAAGTCTTCCTGTCCATCCCCGGAAAAATATATGGATGCCTTTGACTGTGATGCAGAACATGTTTATGCAGTGACTCTTTCCTCTAATCTCAGCGGTTCTTACAACAGCGCTGTACTGGGAAGAAACCTGCTCCTGGAGAATAAACCGGAGAAAAAAATTCATGTATTCGATTCCTGCTCAGCTTCTGTAGGAGAGACTTTAATCGCTTTGAAGATTGAAGAATGTGAGCAGGCAGGCATGGAGTTTGAGGAAACTGTGGAGACCGTAAATAAATATATAGAGTCTCAGAACACCTATTTTGTTCTGGAAAATCTGGAGACCCTGAGAAAGAACGGAAGGCTCAGCAATTTAAAAGCTTTTGTTGCCAGCGCCCTGAAGATCAAGCCAGTAATGGGCTCTACTCCTGAAGGAACCATTGCCCAGCTTGACCAGGCCAGAGGAATCAACAAAGCCCTGGTGAAGATGGTAGACTACGTGGCTAAGGGAGCTGTGGACAGCAAGAATAAAGTATTGGGCATTACCCACTGCAATTGTCCGGCCAGGGCAGAAATCGTGAAAGACGCCATATTAAAGAGGATTCCTGTAAAAGATGTAGTGCTTCTGGATACTGCAGGGGTCAGCACTATGTATGCCAATGACGGCGGCATTATCGTAGTTATCTGATATCCAAGAAAAAATTAAGAAAAACCTGTTCCGTGAAAACCATCGAAGATGGGGAAAATGGAGCAGGTTTTTTGTATAATGTGTCCTGTTGACAACGGAAAGATTGAATGTTATATTTGGATTAAATCTGTGTAAAATATAATGACAGGAGGAAGACAAAAAAAGAAAGTATGAGGATGCCTAAGCCTTTATGGCTATGCATGATTAGTCTTCCCCTGTCATTTTTTGCTGGAAAAAAAGAAAAATATAAGACAAAAGAAGAAGGAGAGGCATATATGGATTTATCATTTTCTTATTTTTGCCAGGCAGTTATCTCGAATCCGGTGATGCTTGTTACTGTAGCATTGACTCTGGGAGTCATCTTTGTAAATGGATGGACAGATGCGCCAAATGCCATTGCCACTTGTATCGGTACCCGCAGCATGAATGTACGCCACGCCATCTGGATGAGCGCGGTGTTTAACTTTCTGGGCGTTCTGGTCATGACACACATCAACAGTTCTGTGGCTTCCACCATCAGCAACATGGTTGATTTCGGAGGCAGGACTGACCAGGCTCTGGTAGCTTTGTGTGCTGCATTATTTTCTATTGTGGTGTACAGTGTGGCGGCTTCTATATTCGGGATTCCTACAAGTGAAAGCCACAGCCTGATCGCAGGTCTTTCAGGAGCAGCCATTGCTGTCCAGGGCGGCATCGGAGGCATCAATTTTAGTGAATGGATAAAGGTGCTTTATGGTCTGGTACTGAGTCTGGCTCTGGGATTTTTCGTGGGTTGGGTTATCTGTAAGGGAATCACCATTATCTGCGGAAGGATGGACCGGAGAAGGACAAATACCTTTTTCCGAAACGGACAGATTTTCGGAGCTGCTTTTATGAGTTTCATGCATGGAGCTCAGGACGGACAGAAGTTTATCGGCGTTTTATTCCTGGGCATGGCTTTCTGCAATGGACAGAACAGTGTAGAGGGAATGGTGATCCCAGTGTGGCTGATGATGCTCTGCTCCATTGTTATGGGTGTAGGAACCAGTGTGGGCGGTGAGAAGATCATCAAGTCAGTGGGAATGGACATGGTAAAGCTGGAAAAATTCCAGGGATTTTCTGCGGATCTGGCAGGAGCTTTCTGTTTGCTGCTGGCCAGCGTTTCCGGTATCCCGGTGTCTACCACCCATACAAAGACCAGCGCCATCATGGGCGTTGGGGCAGTGAAACGTCTGTCTGCCATTAATTTCGGCGTGGTAAAGGATATGATGCTGACCTGGATCTTTACGTTTCCGGGCTGCGGACTGATCAGTTTCATTATGGCAAAAATATTTATGATGATTTTTTAGGAGGATAAAAAATGGCAAGAAAACAGGATGCATATTACTTCGATAATTTTATAGCGTGTGCAGAAGAATCCTGCCAGGCAGCCAGCCTTCTGCGGAGGGTTCTGGGAGATTTCAAACCCCAGGAGCTGGAAAAATATCTGGAAGAGATTCATGAAATTGAACACAGGGCAGATGGGAAAAAGCATGAAATGCTGGACAGGCTGGCAAAGGAATTTATTCCCCCTATTGAGCGGGAGGATATTGTAGAGTTAAGCCAGAATATTGATACGATGACCGATCAGGTGGAAGATGTATTGATGCGGATTTATATGGGCAATGTTCAGGAAATTGAGCCGGATGCTCTGGAGATGACAGACGTAGTGATCCAGTGCTGTGAGAAAGTCCGGGACCTTTTGAAAGCCTTTTCTGATTTCCGCCATTCTAAGGAGATGAAGAATCGGATCATTGAGATTAATGATCTGGAAGAAACCTCAGACCGGCTGTTTATGAAGAGTATGAGAAAGCTCCACACAGAGTGCAGCGATCCTCTTCACATCATTGTCTGGAGAGAGATTTACATCTATCTGGAGAGATGTGCAGATGCCTGCGAGCATGTGGCGGATACAGTAGAAAGTGTTGTAATGAAAAATTCATAACCCCTGAAACAGAAGGAAAAAAGTTTCTGAAAACCTTAAAACCCCGTATATCCGGTGATGCAGTTCTGCCGGATATATGGGGTTTTTGACCATGCAGAAAAAGAGGAGAGTTTTGATAACTGGGAATTGACAAAGAAAGAAAAATCATTTATAGTAGAAGTGCTATGGGATACAAAGTTCGACAGAGGTTCCATGCAAATATTTTTTGACCACCCTTTGGGTTAAGGCCATACGGACAGCCGGGTCAACTGCCGACAGCAGCAAGGGCTGCATTATTGATTGAGTTAGAAGCTCAAATTTTATAAGTTGGTAACTTTACAACCAGTGCATGAGAAAGATGCACATCAACTTGTGAAACGGTCAATAAGAGTAGTAAAAGTGAGATATTTGCTATATAGACTCTGAACTTTTGGGTTCCATATTTTTTTGACGGTAAGTTCCTGAAAAGGGAACTTTCAGAAGAATGAGAAGAATGTGGAAGGATCACGCAAGTAATGTGCTAAAATGCAGATTGCCTGCGTTTTTTTATTCTATAGAAAAATCCTTCGGACTGTCCTCTAAAGACGGAGGAGAGGGGGGAGTTAAAGCGGGCCTGCCTATTTTGTTTTAAGTAAGAAAGAATAAAAAAGGGATTGCCCTTGTATTGATTCTATAAGTTAAAAGGAGTTCCTGATATGGGCGAAAAATTAAGGTTATATGGATTTAATAATTTAACGAAGGCGCTGAGCTTTAACATTTACGACGTCTGTTACGCCAAGACGGCCAGAGAGCAGAAGGATTATATTGCCTATATTGACGAGCAGTATAATTCTGACAGACTCAGGACCATACTGACAACTCTTACAGATATGATCGGGGCTCAGGTGCTGAATATCGCCCAGCAGGATTACGAGCCTCAGGGAGCTTCGGTTACTCTGCTTATCGCAGAGGGATCCATGATCCCGGCGGGAAGCACTCAGGTAGCCCATCTGGATAAAAGCCATGTGACGGTCCATACTTATCCGGAGTATCATCCGGAGACTTGCCTGGCTACCTTCCGGGTGGATATTGATGTAGCTACCTGCGGGGAGATTACTCCTCTTTCCACCCTGGATTATCTCATCGGTTCCTTTGATTCGGATATCATTACCATGGATTACCGGGTGCGGGGATTTACCAGAAGCGTAAATGGGGAAAAGTTATTTATGGACCACAAGGTAACATCTATCCAGGATTACATTGACAGCCGTACCCTGGAGAGATATGACGCAGTGGATATTAATGTATATGAGGCAAATATTTTCCATACAAAGATGATGGTGAAGGAGATCGATCTCCAGAACTATCTGTTTAATACGGACATCTATGAGCTTCCGCCGAAAAAGCGGCTGGATATTATGAACAGTCTGCGAAGAGAAATGATTGAAATCTTCAGCGGACGGAATATTTATTAAAAAAAGTTCTTTGACAGATAAGCGGAATCCCCATAGATGGGAGAAAGCTATGTATGAGCAGGAGGTGGGCATATGGGAGAAATATCCCAGGAAAACGCCCCGATTTACGAGGCATTGGAAAGACTGAGAAAGATGAGGGTGGTACCTTTTGACGTACCCGGACATAAAAGAGGAAGAGGAAATCCGGAGCTTGCCAGGCTTCTGGGAGAGAAATGCATGAGTATGGATGTAAATTCTATGAAGCCCCTGGATAATCTCTGCCATCCCGTGTCGGTGATCCGCCAGGCGGAAGAGCTGGCAGCAGAGGCTTTTGGAGCAGCCAATGCATTTCTGATGGTAGGAGGGACTACTTCCGCAGTTCAGGCTATGGTCCTTTCTGTGGCAAAGAGAGGGGAGAAGATCATTCTTCCCAGAAACGTCCACAGAAGCGTGATCGGAGCTATGGTACTCTGCGGAGCCGTACCGGTATATGTAAATCCCCAGTGTAATGAGCGGCTGGGAATTCCCCTGGGAATGACGGTGGAGGATGTTAAGAAGGCTATTGAAGAAAACCCGGATGCCAAAGCGGTGCTGGTGAACAATCCTACTTATTATGGAATTTGTTCCGACATAAAAACCATTGTGAAGATGGCCCATGACCATGGCATGTATTGTCTGGCAGACGAGGCCCATGGAACTCATTTTTATTTTTCTGACCAGCTTCCGGTATCTGCCATGGAAGCAGGAGCAGATATGGCTGCAGTGTCTATGCACAAATCAGGAGGAAGTCTCACACAGAGCTCCCTTCTTCTTCTGGGGCCTAACATGTCCGAGGGATATGTTAGGCAGATTATCAACCTGACACAGACTACCAGCGGTTCTTATCTTCTTCTCTCCAGCCTGGATATTTCCAGGAGAAATCTGGCTCTCAGAGGGAAAGAGACCTTTGAAAAGGTAAGAAGCTACGCAAAATATGCCAGAGCAGAGATTAACGATATTGGAGGCTATTACGCTTTCTGCAGAGAGCTGATCAACGGAAACAGCGTCTATGACTTTGATGTGACCAAGCTGGCGGTCCATACCCTGGATGTAGGGCTGGCGGGGATTGAGGTCTATGATCTTCTGAGAGACGAGTATGATATCCAGATAGAATTCGGGGACTTTGGAAACTTCCTGGCTTATCTGTCTATCGGAGACAGAAAGCAGGATATTGAGCGTCTGGTATCTGCTCTTGCGGAGATTTCCAGGAGATTCGGGAAAGAAAAAGTGAATCTTATGACCCAGGAATATGTGGATCCTCAGGTGGCGGTGTCTCCCCAGGATGCTTTTTACGCAGATAAAGAGACTGTAGAGCTGAAGGATGCGCCGGGACGGATCTCCGGTGAATTTGTCATGTGCTATCCTCCGGGAATCCCTATTCTGGCACCGGGAGAGCGGGTGACCCAGGAAATCCGGGAACATATTGAGTATGCCAGAGAAAAAGGCTGTACTTTAACAGGAGCGGAGGATCTTGAAATCCGCCATCTCAATGTGCTGAAAGGAGTATAGACATGGATTTTTGGTTTTCTGAAAAACAGACAAAGAATGTGAAGCTTTCCATCCGGGTTGACCGGCAGCTTTACAGCGGTCACAGTGATTTCCAGCGGATCGATGTGTTTGAGTCCCCGGAGTTCGGACGTTTCCTGACTCTGGACGGCTATATGATGCTGACGGAAAAAGACGAGTTTATCTACCATGAGATGATCACCCATATTCCTATGGCGGTGCATCCCCATGTGGAGAAAGTTCTGGTCATCGGAGCCGGGGACGGAGGCGTTGTCCGGGAGCTGGTCAGGTACCCGGAGATCCAGCGGATCGACCTGGTGGAAATTGACGAGATGGTGGTGGAGGTGTGTAAGAAATACCTGCCCAAGACTGCCTGCCGTCTGGATGATGAACGGGTAGAGATCCATTATGAGGACGGCCTGAAGTTTATCCGCAGATGTAAGGAAGAATATGATCTGATCATTGTGGATTCTACAGATCCCTTCGGCCCGGGAGAGGGGCTTTTTACCAGAGAGTTTTATGGGAACTGCTATAAAGCCCTAAAGGAAGACGGGATCATGGTAAACCAGCATGAAAGTCCTTTTTATGAGGAGGACGCCCTGGCCTGCCAGCGGGCCCATCGAAATATAACGGAATCTTTCCCCATAAGCCGGGTATATCAGGCCCATATTCCAACCTATCCTTCGGGCCACTGGCTTTTTGGCTTTGCCTCCAAGAAATACCATCCTCTCCGGGACCTGAGGGAAAAGGAGTGGAATGACAGGGGAATTACTACCAGGTATTATACCACCACACTGCACAAGGGAGCTTTTTACCTCCCGGCATATGTAGAGGAGCTATTAAAAGATGTTGAGAACAAACGTTGAGACTTATCTGGAATGTGACAGAGACTATGAGGAAGCGGATATCGTGCTTTTCGGAGCGCCTTTTGATTCCAGCACTTCCTTCAGACCGGGAACCAGATTCGGGAGCAGCGCTATCCGCCATGAGTCTTTTGGGCTGGAAAGCTACAGCCCTTATCAGGACCGGGACCTGAGAGATTACCGGATCATGGATTCCGGGGACCTGGAGCTGAGTTTTGGAAATACCAAGCTGGCCCTGGCAGATATTGAAGAACGGGCACAGACTATACTGAATGACGGGAAGATCCCTTTTATGCTGGGCGGAGAACATCTGGTGACACTGGGAGCTTTCCGGGCAGCAATCAAAAAATTTCCAGACATCCATATTATTCATTTTGACGCTCATGCAGATCTGCGCCAGGACTACCTGGGAGCAGAGCTGTCTCATGCCTGTGTGCTGAGAAGATGCTGGGAGCTTGTTGGAGACGGACGCATTCACCAGTTTGGCATCCGCTCCGGAGACCGGGAAGAATTTTACTGGGGAAAAGACCATGTAAAAACCAGAAAATTTGATTTTGAGGGTCTTGAAGAAACTTTGGAACAACTGAATGATGTTCCCATTTACTTTACCCTGGATCTGGATGTAATGGATCCTTCCGTATTTCCGGGAACAGGTACGCCGGAACCTGGCGGGGTTTCCTTTGAGGAATTACGGAAAGCAGCCACTCTGGTCTGCCAAAAGGGCAATGTAGCGGCCTGCGACGTAAATGAGCTGAGCCCTCATTACGATCAGAGCGGAGCTTCTACTGCCGTGGCCTGCAAGATCGTCCGGGAGATGCTCCTGGCGCTGAGCAAATAGAAGTAAGCATACGAATGCATGGAAACACGAAAAAGATAAAAAGATAGTAACATTATAAATATAATAGCCGAAAGTTGAAGGCAAAAAAGAAATCGGAGGAAAAATCATGGGAAAAGCATTGATCATCGGATGCGGCGGCGTAGCTTCTGTAGCTATTCACAAATGCTGCCAGAACAGTGAAGTATTTGAGGAGATCTGCATTGCCAGCAGGACAGTGTCCAAGTGCGACGCTCTGAAGGAAAAACTTCAGGGAACCACCAAGACAAAGATCACCACTGCACAGGTAAATGCAGACAATGTGGAGGAACTGATCGAACTGATCAACAGGGAAAAACCAGATGTGGTGCTGAATCTGGCTCTGCCATATCAGGATCTGACTATTATGGACGCCTGTCTGGCTACAAAGACCCACTATGTGGATACTGCCAATTATGAGCCGGAAGACACGGCAAAATTTGAATACAGCTGGCAGTGGGCTTACAGAGAACGGTTTGAAAAGGCCGGGATTACCGCCCTTTTGGGAAGCGGTTTTGACCCGGGAGTTACAGGAGTATTCTCTGCTTATGCTCTGAAACATGAATTTGATGAGATCAACTATATTGATATCCTGGACTGCAACGGCGGCGATCACGGCTATCCTTTTGCTACCAACTTTAATCCGGAGATCAATATCCGTGAGGTTTCTGCCAACGGCTCTTACTGGGAAGACGGACACTGGGTGGAGACCAAGCCTATGGAGATCAAGAGAGTTTATAATTTTGAAGAAGTAGGAGAGAAGGATATGTATCTGCTCCACCATGAGGAAATCGAAAGCCTGGCTCTGAATATTCCAGGAATCAAGAGGATCCGTTTCTTCATGACCTTTGGACAGAGCTATCTTACTCATTTAAAATGTCTGGAGAATGTAGGAATGACCTCCATTGAGCCCATTATGTTTGAAGGAAAAGAGATCGTGCCTCTCCAGTTCTTAAAGGCAGTTCTTCCCGACCCGGCTTCTCTGGGACCAAGAACCAAAGGAAAGACCAATATCGGCTGTATTTTCCAGGGAAAGAAAGACGGAAAGGACAAGAACTATTATCTGTATAATATCTGCGACCATGAGAAGTGCTATGCAGAGGTAGGCTCCCAGGCAGTTGCCTATACCACAGGCGTTCCTGCTATGATCGGCGCTATGATGATCATGACAGGAAAGTGGAACAAACCGGGAGTCCATAACATTGAAGAATTTGATCCGGATCCATTTATGGAAGCCCTGAATAAATGGGGACTGCCATGGAGAGAAAGCCATGATCCGGTTCTGGTGGATTAATGAGCGGGAATACACAGGCAGGCTTTTCTACCCCCTATTTTCTGGTGGAGGAGAAAAGCCTGCTCCACAATCTGGAAATTTTAAAAGATGTACAGGAACGGGCAGGCTGTAAAATCCTTCTGGCTCAGAAGGCTTTTTCCATGTTTTATGCTTACCCTCTGATCCGGAAATATCTGGCAGGAACCACGGCCAGCGGAGTATATGAGGCCCGGCTGGGTCATGAATGTTTTGGAGGAGAAACCCATGTGTTTTCTCCTGCCTACCGGGAAGAGGAGTTTGAGGAAATCTTACAGTACGCAGATGATCTGGTATTCAACTCTCCCAGACAGGTAAGACTCTTTGGAGAACGGGCAAAAAAAGCGGGAAAATCCATAGGTCTGCGGGTCAATCCTCAGTGTTCCACCCAGGAGGGACATGCTATTTATGATCCCTGTGCACCGGGATCCAGGCTGGGAACCACTCTGGAGAATTTTGATGAGAGCCTTCTGCCATTTTTGGACGGACTGCACTTCCACACTCTCTGTGAACAGGGAGCTGAGGACTTGGAGATCACCCTTCAGGCTGTGGAGGAAAAGTTTGGAAAATATCTGTATCAGATGAATTGGCTGAACCTGGGAGGGGGACATCATATTACAAAAGAGGGATATGATATAGAAAAGCTCATTGCAATGGTAAAGCGGCTGAAAGAGACCTATGATTTAGAGGTCTACCTGGAGCCTGGGGAGGCAGTGGTCTTAAATGCAGGACTGCTGGTTTCTTCTGTGCTGGAAGTGGTCCACAATGATCTGGATATTGCCATACTGGATACTTCTGCAGCCTGCCATATGCCCGATGTGCTGGAAATGCCCTACCGCCCTCCGGTGGAAAACAGCGGAGAGCCGGGGGAAAAGGTCTATACTTTCCGCCTTGCAGGACCTACCTGTCTGGCTGGAGATGTGATCGGGGATTACTCTTTTGATGAGCCTTTAAAGCCGGGGGATCAGATTATTCTGGAAGATATGGCTCTTTATACCATGGTGAAGACCAATACTTTCAACGGAATGCCCCTTCCGGACATTGTCTGGGAAAAGGCGGACGGGGAGAAAGTGCTGGTGAAGAAGTTCGGGTATGAGGACTTTAAGGGGAGATTATCCTGATACTTTGCTGAATATAAAAAATTAGAAGAGGCTGCTTCATTACGGCCTCTTCTAATTTTTTATGATATTATAACGCAATACTTCTGAAAATATCTTTGCATTTAGGGTAATTGTCAGCCAAACACATACAATAAAAAGGTACCAAAGCTTCTGGTGTTATTTAAAGAATGATAATTGTAATGATGAAGAACGATGACAAAGGAGAGGATATGTAATGAAAACTTGGCTGATTACCGGCTGTTCCAGCGGCATTGGCAGGGCAATCGCAGAAAAAGTTTTAGAAAATGGAGATAACGCAGTAATTACAGCTAGAAATAAAGAAAGATTACAGTCATTAGCCGACTTGTTCCCAAAAACTTCTTTACCGGTTTCTCTAGAAGTAACCGATATGGAAAGCATAAAAAACGCAGTTCAATCTGCAAAAATGCGGTTTGGAACAATTGATGTTTTAGTAAATAATGCAGGCCGGGGCTATAGCGGAGCTGTGGAAGAAGGGGACAACAAAGCAGTAGCCGAACTTTTTGATACCAATTTATTCGGCCCTATTAGTTTGATGAAAGAGGTTCTTCCCGATATGCGCAAGCAGAAATCAGGAGCAATTATAAACATTTCCTCTTTAGGGGTGCTCACTTGTGACGGCGGAACAGGATATTATGCCGCTTCAAAGGCTGCTTTAGAAAAAATAAGCATCGCATTAAGTAAAGAAGCAGAGCAATTAGGCATTAAGGTAATGATTGTAGAACCAGGACCATTTAGAACGAATTTCAGAGTTTCTCATGTTCAGGGGAATAACCGAAGCATATCTGATTATGCTAAAATTAAAGAAGCCCGTGATCGGCTGGCCGCAGACCCATTTGGACAGAATGGAGATCCTGAGAAAGCTGCCAAAGTAATTGTTGAA
>UQSX01000035.1 GCA_900543715.1 uncultured Blautia sp.
ACGTAAAGTTGGTAAGACTGGTAAGAAATAATTAAGGAGAGTGTAAAAATGGTTAGTAAAGTATCAAGAGCGAAAGTTCGCGCAAAAAAGCATAGAAGAATACGTAATCATCTCAGCGGCACCGCTGCTACACCTCGTTTAGCAGTATTCCGCAGCAATAATCATATGTATGCTCAAATTATTGACGATACAGTTGGAAAAACTCTGGTCTCTGCTTCTACAACTCAGAAAGATGTAAAAGCTGAATTAGAAAAAACCAATAACGTTGACGCTGCAGCATATTTAGGAACAGTTATTGCTAAGAGAGCAATCGAGGCTGGAATCAAAGAAGTTGTCTTTGACAGAGGCGGTTTTATATATCACGGAAAAATTAAAGCTTTAGCAGACGCAGCAAGAGAAGCTGGGTTAGAATTCTAATAAGGGAGGACAGAACACATGAAACGTTCTATTATTGATGCTAGTCAGTTTGAATTAGAAGAAAAAGTAGTGTCAATCAAGCGTGTAACAAAGGTTGTTAAAGGTGGTCGTAACTTCCGTTTCACAGCTTTAGTTGTTGTAGGTGACGGCAACGGTCATGTTGGCGCTGGTTTAGGAAAAGCAGCCGAAATTCCTGAAGCGATCCGCAAAGGAAAAGAGGATGCTATGAAGAAATTAGTTACTGTAGCAAGAGATGAAAACGGAAGTATTACCCATGACTTCATCGGAAAATTCGGAAGCGCTCAGATGCTGCTGAAGAAAGCTCCTGAAGGTACTGGTGTTATTGCCGGAGGTCCAGCTCGTGCGGTAATCGAACTTGCAGGTATTAAGAACATCCGTACAAAATGTATGGGTTCCCGTAACAAACAGAACGTAGTTCTGGCTACCATCGCAGGTTTAAGCCAGTTAAAGACTCCGGAAGAGGTTGCTAAACTTCGTGGAAAATCTGTAGATGAGATTTTTGCATAAGGAGGATTAAAAAATGGCAGATAAATTAAAAATCACTCTGGTGAAATCTACAATCGGTGCTGTTCCGAAACATAAAAAAACAGTAGAAGCATTAGGTTTAAGAAAACTGAACAAAACAGTGGAAATGCCGGATAACGCAGCAGTTCGCGGAATGATCCAGCAGGTAAGACACTTAGTGAAAGTAGAAGAAATCTAATACAGTTTGAAAAAGGAGGTGCCAACATGGATTTATCAAATTTAAGACCAGCAGAGGGCTCCAGACAGAGCGATAACTTCAGAAGAGGCCGTGGACATGGTTCAGGAAACGGTAAGACAGCAGGTAAGGGCCATAAAGGACAGAAGGCTCGTTCCGGAGCTAAGAGACCAGGTTTTGAAGGCGGTCAGATGCCTTTATACAGAAGACTTCCTAAGAGAGGATTCAAATGCAGAAACTCTAAGGAAATCATTGCAGTAAATGTAGATATTTTAAACAGATTTGAGGATGGAGCAGAGGTTACTCCAGCAGCTTTACTGGCTTCAGGTGCTATCTCCAAATTAGGAGATGGTGTAAAACTTCTGGGCAACGGAGAATTAACAAAGAAGCTGAATGTAAAGGTGAATGCTGTCAGCGAAAGCGCAAAAGCAAAGATTGAAGCCGCAGGTGGAACAGTAGAGGTGATCTAATGCTGCAGACTCTTAAAAATGCCTTTAAAATAAAGGATGTAAGACGTCGAATATTTTATGTACTGTTGATGCTGGTTATCATACGTATCGGATCCCAGCTTCCCATACCAGGGGTAGACAGTGATTATTTTAAAGAATGGTTTGCGAGCCAGTCCAGTGATGCATTTAATTTCTTTGATGCATTCACTGGTGGTTCATTCACCGAAATGTCCATATTTGCATTAAATATTACGCCATACATTACTTCTTCTATTATTATCCAGCTTCTGACTATTGCGATCCCTCAGTTAGAGGAAATGCATCGTGACGGCGAAGAAGGAAGGAAGAAGCTTACGGCCATTACCCGTTATGTCACAGTAGGCCTTGCTCTTTTCCAGTCTGTAGCAATGACTGTAGGATTTGGAAACAGAGGCCTGATTCCTGATATGACAGTGATAAAAGGAATCGTAGTAGTGGCTTGCCTGACTGCTGGTTCCAGTATGCTGATGTGGATTGGTGAGCGGATTACAGAAAATGGCGTGGGCAACGGTATCTCCATTGTCCTTATGATCAATATCGTATCCAGGATCCCTAACGACCTTGTAAGTCTGTTCCAGACTTTTGTTCAGGGCAAAACCATTGCCAGAGGCGCATTGGCAGCTCTGATCATTGCAGCTATCATCATTCTTGTGGTGGTTCTGGTTTTGATCTTAAATGGTGGTATCCGCAGAATTCCGGTTCAGTATTCTAAGAAAATGGTGGGAAGAAAAGTTATGGGCGGCCAGTCCAGTTCTATTCCATTAAAAGTCAATACTGCCGGCGTAATCCCAATTATCTTTGCCTCTTCCCTGATGTCTTTCCCGGTTGTTATCGCAAGTTTCCTGGGCAAGACAAATGGTACGGGAATCGGAAGTGAGATCATGAGAGGTCTGACTTCCAACAACTGGTTTAATCCAAGCCAGCCGGTATATTCTCTTGGTCTGGTACTGTATATTGTACTGGTAATCTTCTTTGCATATTTCTATACTTCCATTACGTTCAATCCTATGGAAGTAGCGGATAATATGAAAAAACAGGGAGGATTTGTACCTGGTATCCGTCCGGGAAAACCAACTCAGGAATATCTGGAAAAGATCTTAAGTTACATTATCTTCATAGGTGCTGCAGGTCTTGTGATTGTAGCCGTGATTCCGTTTTTCTTTAACGGTGTTTTCGGTGCCAACGTTTCCTTTGGGGGAACATCTATCATCATTGTAGTAGGTGTTGTCCTGGATACCTTAAAACAGATCGAGTCACGTATGCTGGTTCGTAACTACAGAGGCTTTTTAAGTGAATAAAGGAGTATGTTAGAACGGACTCTATTAAGAAAGAGACCGTCGCAGGAAGAACAGGTTTTCATCCGTTGTAAAATCTTCTTTTTCTGCGGCTGTCTCTAAAATATTATATGGCGAAAATTCTGTAATTGGTGTATTATGATGATGTTGAATGTTTACCATGACATTCCAGAAAGGGGAAAAGGTATGAAGATTATCATGTTAGGTGCACCTGGTGCAGGAAAAGGCACACAGGCAAAAAAAATTGCTCAGAAATATGGAATTCCGCATATTTCTACTGGAGATATCTTCAGAGCTAACATTAAAAACGGGACAGAATTAGGAAAGAAAGCAAAAACTTATATGGATCAGGGACTTCTGGTTCCCGATGAACTGACCGTAGATCTGGTTATTGACAGGGTGAATCAGGAAGACTGCAAAAACGGCTATATTCTGGATGGATTCCCAAGAACGATTCCTCAGGCAGAAAGCCTGGATGCTGCTCTGGCTAAAATGGGTCAGAAGGTAGACTATGCCATCAATGTAGAAGTACCTGATGAGAACATCATTAGCCGTATGTCAGGCAGAAGAGCCTGTGTTGGATGCGGAGCCACTTATCATATCAAGTATAATCCGCCAAAGACAGAAGATGTATGTGATACCTGTGGTGAGAAGCTGATTTTAAGAGATGACGATAAGCCGGAAACGGTTCAGAAACGTCTCGGCGTATACCATGATCAGACTCAGCCGCTTATTGACTACTATGGAAAAGCAGGTGTACTGAAGGAAGTTGACGGTACCGTTGACATGGAAGAGGTATTCCAGGCTATCGTGGATATATTAGGAGCGTAAAAAGCATGTCAGTAACAATCAAAACTGCCAGAGAGATCGAACTTATGAGAGAAGCAGGCAGACTTCTGGAAAAAGTACATGATGAACTTGCCGAATTTGTCAGACCAGGGATAAGCACTCTGGATATTGACCAGTTCGGAGAGAAACTTATCAGAAATCTGGGCTGTACTCCGAACTTTTTGAATTACAATGGCTATCCGGCCTCGATTTGTGTGTCTGTGAATGACGAAGTGGTCCATGGCATCCCGAAAAAGAACAGGATCCTCCAGGAAGGAGATATTGTCAGCCTGGATGCGGGGCTGATCTATAAGGGATATCATTCAGATGCTGCCAGGACCCATGCTGTGGGGAAAATTTCCCCGGAAGCTCAGCAGTTGATCGATGTGACGAGACAGAGTTTCTTTGAAGGGATCAAATACGCCAAAGCGGGAAACCATCTCCATGATATATCCGCAGCTATCGGCAACTATGCCCAGCAGTTCGGATACGGAGTAGTCCGGGATCTGGTGGGACATGGAATCGGCACTCATCTTCACGAAGATCCTCAGATCCCTAATTTTCCTCAAAAGAGGAGAGGGATCCGGCTGGTTCCTGGTATGACTTTGGCTATTGAGCCTATGATCAACCAAGGAAGGGCCGATGTGGAATGGCTGAGTGATGACTGGACAGTAGTGACCCAGGACGGTTCTCTATCTGCTCACTATGAAAACACCATTCTGATCACAGAAGGAGATCCGGAAATCCTCACCTTCAGCGGAAAAAAGGAGCAGGCATGAGAGAATTTAAAACGGGAATGCTGGCCGTGTCTAAGGCTGGACATGACAAAGGAAAAACTTATGTGGTGGTAAAGACCGATGAGGAATATGTATATCTTGCAGACGGAAAGAACCGCAGTGTTTCCTGCCCGAAGAAAAAGAAAAGAAAGCATATTCAGATCAATTATCAGATTCCGGGCCTTCTTCTGGAAGTCCTGAGTAAGGATCTGGAGCTTGAAGATGAACAGATAAGAAAAGCCATTAAAGAGTATATGAATCAACAGGAGGTTTAAGTTGTATGTCAAAGGCAGATGTTATTGAAGTAGAAGGAACGGTAGTTGAAAAACTGCCAAACGCAATGTTTAAAGTAGAGCTGGAAAATAAGCATGTGATCCTGGCTCATATCAGCGGGAAGTTAAGGATGAACTTCATCCGTATCCTTCCAGGGGACAAAGTTACTATTGAAATGTCACCTTACGATCTGAGCAAGGGAAGGATTATCTGGAGAGATAAATAATTGGAAACAGGCTGGTCCGGTTTTAATTATCATAAGTGAGAAATACCCTGCGGAAAACAGTACGGAGCTGTTTTTTGCAGGGTATTTTACATGAAAGATTAAAATTTCGTAAAAAAGTTCTTGCATTCTTGTCAGAGAGGTGTTATTATATCAAATGTACTTTTATGCTCAGAAAGGAGGAAGAACAGTGAAGGTAAGATCATCTGTAAAACCAATTTGCGAAAAGTGCAAGGTTATCAAAAGAAAGGGAAGCATCAGAATCATCTGTGAAAACCCGAAACACAAACAGCGTCAGGGCTAATTCATGATCATATATGACTAGTTACTGGCGATTTGTTTGTGTTAATTTTAGTGCGGCTGCAGTATGAACCGCCAGGAGGCGTTGTTCATGCTGATCAAATATAGTAATATTAGAATGGTACAGTATGTATCATCTCCTGTGGCTGTCTGTACCGAGAAGACAGCAGAAGAATATTGCTTAATACCGGTATACGCCAATACCGGAAAGGCTGCGTAAAATTATCAGAGGAAGGCAGAGCCTTTCCTTTCAGCGGCTGGACGCGTAGAATTCCGTCAATTTTATGTGTCTCAATTAGGAACAATATTAACAGAAAAATGGAGGAACAAATACATGGCTCGTATAGCTGGTGTAGACTTACCAAGAGAAAAACGTATTGAAATCGGTCTGACTTATATCTATGGAATCGGAAGATCCAGCGCAGACCGCATTCTGGAAAAAGCAGGCGTAAATCCTGACACTCGTGTCAGAGATATCACTGACGAAGAAGTAGGAAAGATCCGTGACGCTATTGATGAGTTACAGATCCCTGTAGAGGGTGATTTAAGAAGAGAGATCGCTCTGAATATCAAGAGACTTCAGGAGATCGGATGCTACAGAGGTATCCGTCATCGTAAAGGACTTCCTGTTCGTGGACAGAAGACTAAGACAAATGCAAGAACAAGAAAAGGTCCTAAGAGAACAGTTGCTAACAAGAAGAAATAATAAGCAGACTGTTTTAGTTTAGAAATTTACCAAGTGTTTGAATATTAGAGAAAGTAGGTTAGTTTAGAAATGGCTAAAGTTACAAAAAAAGTGACAAAAAAGCGTGTTAAGAAAAACGTTGAACGCGGACAGGCACATATCCAGTCTTCTTTCAATAACACAATCGTTACATTGACAGATGCTGAAGGTAATGCTTTATCATGGGCAAGTGCCGGTGGTCTGGGATTTAAAGGTTCAAGGAAATCTACTCCATATGCAGCTCAGATGGCTGCAGAAACAGCTGCAAAGGCAGCAATTGTTCATGGTCTGAAGACTGTTGACGTTTTTGTAAAAGGACCTGGTTCAGGAAGAGAAGCAGCGATCCGCGCACTGGCAGCATGCGGCATCGAAGTTACAAGTATTAAAGACGTAACACCGGTTCCACACAATGGTTGCCGTCCACCAAAACGCAGAAGAGTCTAATTAGGAGGTCAAATAATCATGGCAGTAAATAGAGTACCAGTTCTGAAAAGATGCAGGTCCTTAGGTCTGGACCCGGTATATTTAGGAATCGATAAGAAATCCACCAGACAGTTAAAAAGATCAAGCAGAAAAGTGTCTGAATACGGACTTCAGTTAAGAGAAAAACAGAAAGCAAAATTCATCTACGGCGTTCTGGAAAAACCATTCCGCAACTATTACAAGAAAGCAGACCAGAAACCAGGACAGACAGGTGAAAATCTGATGGTTATGCTGGAGACACGTCTGGACAATGTAATTTTCCGTCTTGGATTTGCAAGAACAAGAAAAGAAGCAAGACAGATCGTTGACCACAAGCACGTATTAGTAAACGGCAAGCAGGTAAACATTCCTTCTTACCTGATAAAAGCAGGCGATGTGATCGAAATCAAAGAGAAATGCAAAGGTTCTCAGAGATACAAAGATATCCTGGAAGTAACAGGCGGACGTCTTGTTCCGGCTTGGCTGGATGTTGACCAGGAAGCTCTGAAAGGTGAAGTGAAAGCACTTCCTACAAGAGAAGAGATCGACGTACCTGTAAACGAAATGTTAATCGTCGAGTTGTACTCCAAATAATTAAGGATTATGCACGTAGCAAGGAGGGCTTTGCATGTTCGATTTTAATAAACCCAAAATTCAAATCACAGAAATGTCTGATGATAAGAGATATGGGAAATTTGTGGTAGAGCCGCTGGAAAGAGGATATGGCATTACACTGGGAAATTCATTAAGAAGAATCATGCTTTCTTCTTTGCCGGGAGCTGCCGTAAGCCAGGTGAAAATTGATGGGGTTCTCCATGAATTCAGTTCTATTCCGGGTGTAAAGGAAGACGTGACAGAGATTGTCATGAACCTGAAGAACCTGGCAATTAAGAACTTAAGCGACAGCAATGAGCCGAAAACTGCTTATATTGAGTTTGAGGGCGAAGGTGTTGTTACCGGCGCTGATATCCAGGTTGACCAGGATCTGGAGATCCTGAATCCTGACCAGGTGATCGCAACCTTAAACGGCGGAGCAGACTGCAAATTCAATGCAGAGCTGACAATCACCAAGGGCCGCGGATATGTAAGTGCTGATAAAGGAAAAACAGAAGATATGCCGATCGGCGTTATCGCAGTGGATGCCATCTACACTCCTGTAGAGCGTGTCAATATGTCTGTGGAAAATACCCGTGTAGGTCAGGTGACTGACTTTGATAAGCTGACACTGGATATCTATACAAACGGCACACTGGATGCAGACGAGGCTGTCAGCCTTGCTGCTAAAGTACTCAGCGAGCATTTAAGCCTCTTCGTTGATCTTTCTGAAAGTGCAAAGACTGCTGAAGTTATGATCGAGAAGGAAGACAATGAAAAAGAAAAAGTTCTGGAGATGAACATTGATGAGCTGGAGCTGTCTGTTCGTTCCTATAACTGCTTAAAACGTGCTGGTATTAATACCGTTGAAGAGCTTTGCAACCGTACACCGGAGGATATGATGAAGGTTCGTAATCTGGGCCGGAAATCCCTGGAAGAGGTTCTGGCGAAGCTGAAAGAATTGGGCTTACAGTTAAATCCAAGCGAAGAGTAAGCCGGAGAACATTATGGAAATAAAGCAGCGGGTCAGTAAGACCGATGAAAGCGTGGCCCGTTGTTCCACAAATGGAGGAAATCAAAAATGGCAAAATATAGAAAATTAGGCAGAACATCTGACCAGAGAAAAGCATTACTGAGAAATCAGGTTACCAATCTGTTATATCATGGAAAGATCGTTACAACTGAGACAAGAGCGAAAGAAGTCCGCAAGATCGCTGAGGGACTGATCGCTATGGCTGTTCGCGAAAAAGACAATTTTGAGACTGTTACAGTTACAGCAAAAGTTGCCCGTAAAGACGCTGACGGCAAGAGAGTAAAAGAAGTTGTGGACGGCAAGAAAGTAACTGTATACGATGAAGTACAGAAAGAGATCAAGAAGGATGCTCCTTCCAGATTACATGCCAGAAGACAGATGTTAAAGGTTCTGTACCCTGTAACAGAAGTGCCTGCTGCAGCTGCCGGCAAGAAGAAAAACACTAAGAGCGTGGATATGGTAGAAAAGATGTTCACAGAGATCGCTCCAAAATACGCTGACCGCAACGGTGGTTACACAAGAATCATCAAGATCGGACCACGTAAAGGTGATGCTGCAATGGAAGTTGTATTAGAGCTGGTATAAGCCATTACAGCTTTTGAAAATACGGAAATCAATAGAGAAAGAAGTTATCATACGGGGAAAGCCGCAGGTAGCTTCTTTTTTTATCTTGTTTCTTTTCTGTAAAAGTAGTAAAATTAAAAATCAACAACGATGGGGGAAGCAGCGACAGGAGGAAGCTATATGAGCAAAAAAATGTTATTCATATTTAATCCCAGGTCGGGAAAGGGCAGTATAAAGACCCGTCTTTTGGATATTCTGGATATTTTTGTAAAAGGGGGATATGAAGTTACCGTACACCCCACCCAGGCCTATATGGATGGTTTTAAGATAGCGAAGAAAAAAGCGGGAGACTATGATATTGTAGTTGCCAGCGGGGGAGACGGCACGCTGGATGAGATTGTTTCAGGCATTTTGCGGGTAGGATGCAGTACGCCTGTGGGATATATCCCAGCCGGCAGCACCAATGACTTTGCCAACAGCCTGCATATCTCTAAAAATATGCTCCAGGCTGCCACTGACATTGTAGAGGGCGTTCCCCATGCTTTCGACGTAGGAAAATTCAATCAGGATTTTTTTGTGTATATTGCGGCTTTCGGGCTGTTTACGGATGTTTCTTACGAGACGAATCAGGATCTGAAGAATATCCTTGGCCATGCGGCTTATATATTAGAAGGAACTCAGAGGATCTTTAATATTAAGTCCTATAAGCTTCGGGTTATAAGCGAGGAGGTGGAGCTGGAAGGAGAGTTTATTTTCGGGATGGTAAGTAATTCCACATCGGTAGGCGGATTTAAGAAACTGACCGGCCCGGACGTGATGCTGGATGACGGTGTATTTGAAGTCATGTTTATACGGATGCCCAAAACCCTTCTGGAGCTTAATGAGATCATTGCCTCTCTGGTGGGAGGAAATGATACAAAAATGATTGAAGCCTTTAAAACTTCTTCTCTGACAGTTATAGGAGAGGAAGAGATTCCCTGGACCCTGGATGGTGAATACGGCGGGGAGCATGACAAGGTAGAAATCCGGAATCTGAAGCATGCGGTGGAGATCATGCTTCCAGTGAATGATCATGTACCGTTGATCAATAATGTGAATGAGACAGAGAATATGGAGGATGCAGAGTTTTTGAAAAATGAGGAGAACCAGCTTGAGGACTCTGCAGAGTAAAAGAAACCTCTTAAGAAGCACTGTCATATGATATAGAAATAGATAAATGATGGTGTGTTATGAGCTGGACTGCTTTTTTTAACGGAATTTTATTGATCGCTGCACTGACCACAGATTCTTTTGTGGTCAGTTTTTCATATGGTGCCGGAAATGTAAGGATGTCCATGAAAATGATCCTGATCATGAACCTGGTGATGAGCTTTCTGTTAGCAGGCGGGATCTGGACCGGAAGAATCATGGAGAATCTTTTCCCGAAAACGATTGCTGCTGTTGCTGGAGCTTTCGTACTTCTGGGAATGGGAGGATACAGGCTTCTGAATTTTTTCTACCCGGGAAAGGCGCAGGAGAACCAGGATATCAGAGAGCTGGATTATTTTCAGGGGATTTTTCTGGCCTTTGTCCTTTCTCTGGATGGTCTTGCTGCAGGAATCGGCACAGGACTGGTACAGGCTGAAGAAGAATTACTCATTCCCGGAGCTTTTGTTGGAGGGATTCTTATGATGGAAGCAGGCTGGAGAGCCGGAAGTCATTTTCGGCACATATTTCAGAAGGATATTTCCTGGATAAGCGGCCTCTGCCTGATGATCCTGGGTGTGGGAGCTTTATGTAAACTGTAAAAAATACTTGCATTTTCAGGGTTTTTGCGGTATCTTAGTAACAGTTTTAAAAAAATGTAAAAGAGGAAGGAGCCGGAGTATGGGTGAATATACCAATGTAACCGAGATATTTGGAGAAGATGTATTTAATGACTTCGTGATGCAGCAGCGTCTTCCCAAGAAAGTCTATAAGGAATTAAAGCAGACAATATTGGAGGGCAAGGAGCTGTCTCTGGAGATGGCGGATGTGATCGCTCATGAGATGAAGGAATGGGCGATTGAAAAAGGAGCTACTCATTATACTCATTGGTTTCAGCCACTTACCGGCGTTACTGCGGAGAAACACGACGCCTTTATCACAGCTCCGCTTCCAAACGGCAAAGTGCTTATGAGCTTTTCCGGAAAGGAACTGATCAAAGGAGAGCCTGACGCTTCTTCCTTTCCTTCCGGAGGTCTGAGAGCTACTTTCGAGGCCAGAGGCTATACGGCCTGGGACTGTACCTCTCCGGCTTTTGTAAGACATGATGCAGCAGGTGCCACCCTGTGCATCCCTACTGCCTTCTGCTCCTATACAGGAGAGGCATTAGACCAGAAGACTCCTCTTCTCCGTTCTATGCAGGCTGTGGGAACCCAGGCCCTTCGTCTGGTACGGCTTTTTGGGGATACTACTGCAAAGAGAGTGATTCCTTCTGTAGGGGCAGAGCAGGAATATTTCCTGGTCAGCGAGAAGATGTTCAGTAAGAGAAAAGACCTGGTATTTACAGGAAGAACTCTTTTTGGCGCTATGCCTCCAAAGGGACAGGAGCTGGATGATCACTATCTGGGAACCATCCGTCAGAGGGTTTCTGCATATATGAAGCACGTAAATGAGGAACTCTGGAAACTGGGAGTTACTTCCAAGACCCAGCATAACGAGGTAGCCCCTGCCCAGCATGAGCTGGCGCCGATTTATGCCGAGGCCAATGTGGAGGTGGATCATAACCAGATTATTATGCAGACCCTGAAAAGAGTAGCTTCTCAGCATGGTATGAAGTGTCTGCTCCATGAAAAGCCCTTTGCGGGAGTAAACGGATCAGGAAAACATAATAACTGGTCTCTGACAACAGATACAGGAGTAAATCTTCTGGAACCAGGATATACACCTCACGAAAATATTCAGTTTCTTCTTATTCTGAGCTGTGTCTTGAAGGCCGTTGACAGACATGCAGACCTGCTGAGAGAATCTGCTTCTGACGTGGGAAATGACCATCGCCTGGGAGCGAATGAGGCTCCTCCGGCAATCGTATCGGTATTTCTTGGAGACCAGCTTACAGACGTAATGAATCAGCTGATCACAACGGGTATGGCAGACCACAGTATTGAAAGTGAAAAGCTGGAGACAGGAGTAAAGTCTATTCCTGAGTTTATGAGAGACACTACGGACAGGAACAGAACCTCGCCTTTTGCCTTTACCGGAAATAAATTTGAATTCCGTATGGTAGGATCCAGAGATTCTATCGCTCCTGCCAACGTGGTGCTGAACACCATTGTGGCGGAGGCTTTTAAGGAGGCTTGCGACGAGCTGGAAAAGGCGGAAGATTTCAGTCTGGCGGTTCATGACCTGATCAAGAAAAACTTTACAGAACACCAGAGAATCGTGTTTAATGGCAACGGCTATTCTGAGGAATGGGTGGAAGAGGCAAAGAGAAGAGGCCTTCCTAACCTGACCTGTATGGTTGAGGCAGTGGACACTCTGACTTCCGATAAGGCAGTAGAGCTTTTTGAAAAGTTTGGAGTACTGACAAAGGCCGAGCTGGAGTCCAGACAGGAGATCAAATATGAGACCTACTCCAAGGCCATTAATATTGAGGCAAAGACCATGATCGATATTGCCGGAAAACAAATCATTCCGGCGGTGATCAAATATACAAAGAATCTGGCAGACGCCATTAATTCTATCGTATCTGCCGGCGTACTGGACGTAGATGTGCAGACAGAACTTCTGCAGACTACTTCCCAGCTTTTAAAAGAGACCAGAGATGCTTTGGAAAATCTTAAGACCGTATCTGAGAAAGCCCATGGAATGTCTGACGGCAGAGATAAAGCCTACTTCTACCGCCGCCAGGTAATTCCGGCCATGGACGCTCTGAGAAATCCGGTAGATGAACTGGAAATGATCGTTGACAAAGAGGTTTGGCCAATGCCATCCTACGGAGATTTATTATTTGAAGTATAAAGAACTTCAGAAAGTCCGGGGCTGCTGCATGAAACAAGAGATCTGTTCAATGCAGCGGCCTTGACTTTGTTATAAGAAAAATGAGAAAGGGAAAAGATGGACCATACATTAGATTTTTTAAGAGAGCAGCAGGTGGATAAGGAGCTGATCCGGGAAGTGGAAGCTTTCAGGAGCCGTTATCCGGTGGAACAGGAGGAGAAGAACAGGGTTTCTCAGCCGGACATGCCTTTCTATGGAAGAGAGGTGCTGGAGATGGGAATCGCCGGTGTGCTCCAGGGGGAAAATCTTCTTCTCACAGGAGCTAAGGCTACGGGAAAGAATATCCTGGCGGAAAATCTGGCCTGGATATTTGGAAGACCTGTATATAATGTATCCTTTCATGTGAATACAAACAGCGGCGATCTGATCGGAACAGACACTTTTGTGGATAATCAGGTACAGCTTCGGAAAGGAAGTATATATCGCTGCGCCCAGTACGGAGGATTTGGTATCCTGGATGAGATCAACATGGCTAAGAATGATGCGGTTTCTGTGCTTCACGCTGCTCTGGACTACAGAAGGTGTATTGATGTGCCCGGATATGACAGGATCGATATGCATGAAGCAGCCCGGTTTATCGCGACTATGAATTACGGATATGCGGGAACAAAGGAGCTGAACGAGGCTCTGGTATCCCGGTTCCTGGTCATTGACATGCCGGCGCAGAATGAAGAAACTCTGGAGTTTATTTTGAAAAGGAAGTTTCCTAAAATAAAAGACAATGCACTGAAACAATGGATCGGCCTTTTTATGGATCTTCAGCTGAAAGCTTACAACAGTGAGATCACGACCAAAGCTCTGGATCTGCGGGGCGTGATCGGAGCCTTAAAGACAGTGGAGAAAGGACTGCGGCCGGCCCTTGCGGTAAAGATGGGCGTAGTAAATAAATGTTTTGACATTTTTGAAAAGGAGATCGTTCAGGACGTGGTGATGACCAGGATCCCCGATTCCTGGACGGCAGGAGATGTCTTTGAAGAGTAGAGAAAAATGATAGATGAATTTCAGTTAGAACTGGAAAACAGAATAAAGAACCTCATGTGGACAGTCAGCGGGGATTACAGCCTGGAATTCAAGCCGGATCTTGATGCCTTTGTCCGTTCTAAGTATATTGCTCTTTATGACGGCATTAAGCAGGGAGCCTTTGCAAAATATTTTGACAGGGAAGCCTACTCTCTGTATCTGGTGAAGAAAATCTATCTTCATGCCATGGAGGCGCCGCTTATGAGTCTGGCCCAGCTTTGCATTGAATTTGCAGTTTCCGGGAAGATTATCAAGGAGAGGGAAGGAGTTGCCTCTATTCGAAAAAAAGCCTGTGAAGACGTTTTGGAAAGGGACTTTCATCATCTTCAGGAAAATGCAGCGGGCAGACTGAAGATATCTTTGTTTAAGGAAATCCTTAATGGACACGAACCGGCCCCTGCAAGACAGAGAAAATGGATGGACATGGCAGAAAGCCTGAGAGATGCAGAGGATACCATGGACATTATAAAGGTTACAGACCAGCTTTATAATGAGGTGGCAGATACTTATTTTGAGCGGCAGCATGGAAGCCTGGAAAAAGTCCTGGCAGTAACTCTGGAGGAGCTGGCAGAGTTTTCCTGGCAGGATTATCTGGATGAGGAGGCTTTAAATGGAAGCCTGGAGACTTATCTGGACAAGGTATCGGAAAATATGACCAGCCTGGATCAGATGGAGTCGGGAGAGAATCAGGAAGAAAAAGGTCAGGAAGAGCAAAAGAAGCGGGTGCTGGTGGTAGATGAGAAGGCTCTTCAGAAAATGTATTCCTATGTGGAGAGAAATTATGGGAAGACCTTTCTGAAAGAATCTGAGGAGAAACGGCTGAACTATCTTTTGTGCAGAGGTATCCACGGAGACTGCAGCCTGTATTTTACCAAAGGAATCTTGAAAGGGCCTGTACTGAGAAATTATCAGTATGAATATGCCAAAAAACAGAAGGATAAAAATCTGTATGAATATTATGACAATCACCGTCTGGTGAAGAATAATATCCGGACACTGACGGATATGCTGAAGAAAACGCTTATCATGCGGGATGAGTCGGAAGAGACACTTTCTGACCGGGGGATTGTGATCCCCTCCAGGCTCTGGAGGATCGGAAGGAGCAAAGACGCCAGAGTTTTCCGAAGAGAGCTTCATGCAGAGAGCTCCAGTTTCGTGGTGGATGTCCTTATTGACGCCAGCGGTTCCCAGAGGAGCCGCCAGGGCCAGGTGGCTATGCAGGCATATATATTAAGTGAGGCTTTGAGCAATGTGGGAATTTCTCACCGGGTCATGAGTTTCTGCACTTTCTGGGACTATACCATTCTGCATCAGTTTCGGGATTATGATTCAGACAGAAAAGAAAACGGGAATATTTTTGAGTATATTACATCATCGAATAACCGGGATGGTCTGGCTATAAAGGCAGCGGGGCACGGACTTACAGCCAGGGATGAGGAGCATAAGATCCTGATCATCTTAAGTGATGGAAGGCCCTACGATGTGATCCTGAACAGGCCGAATGCCAGAAACCCTCAGCCGTATCACGGCAAATATGCGGTACAGGATACCGGGTTTGAGGTACGCAGACTTCGGAATCAGGGAATCTGTGTGCTGGGAGTTTTCGCAGGGGAGGAAAAGGATCTTCCGGCAGAGAAAAAAATATTCGGAAAGGATTTTGCCTATATTCGAAATATTTCCGGGTTTTCACTGGTGGTAGGCCGCTATTTGATGAAACAGTTGGAGAAAGACATTTAACGGAGCCAAAATATGAATGAGAAAATAGAAGTTATGGGGAGTTCCCTGGATATCTGTTCTGTAGAGGAGATCATAGAGAGCATTAATGTACACTGGAATCAGGAGGAAGCTTTATCTACCTACGGAACCCTTACTATGAAACTTTTTATGGCTGCACAGAAAGATCCGGGACTGAAGGCCTATATTGAAATGCTGGACAAGGCGGTGCCGGATGATCCGGAAGTGCTGTGGGCTGCGGGCCTTCACGATGGGAAAATGGAAGAAGAGATTACCCGGCACGATTTTATGGGAACTCTTTTCTGGCTTCTGGCCCAGTACAGAAACTACATTTTTATTCTGGGAGAGACCCTGGAAGACGCAGAGGAAATGTTTCAGTATTTGAAAGAAAAGTATCCTGAGATCAGCGTGGCGGGGAGAGACTGTCTGATCACCAAAGAAACAGATCAGGTAGACCGGGTGATCAATGAGATCAACGCCATAAATCCCCAGGCGGTACTTAGCTGTTCAAGAACCTTTGAATTAGAAAAATTCGTGAGTAAAAACCGAAAAATGATCAATACAAGAGTATGGTTCAGCCTGGGAAACTGCCAGGAAATATGGAAAGGACCGGGACTTAAGCCTGCCTGGCTGGGAAAAATTATGGAAAAGAATCTTTTTAAAAAAATGGTTTCCAGCTATAAAGAAGAAAAGAAGGAAATATGAATAAATTATTACAAATGAAAAAAATATGTAATAATTTAAGATTTTCTCTTTATTTTTTTGGGATTATGTATTAGTATATATAGTAGGGTTTTTATTTTATGGGATACAGATCAATAAAACTATATGATGAAAGAGGGAGACAAAATGATTTCAAACCAGATACTTCAAAATACTCTGGATGGATTAAAAGGAATATCCAGAACCGATTTTTGTGTAACCGATATGGAAGGCAAAGTGCTGGCCACCACTTTTTCAGAAAGTGTATGCGGCGAGGAGGAAGTTATGGCTTTTGCCAATTCCCCGGCGGACAGCCAGGTAGTGAGGAATAATCTGTATTTTAAGATATACGATGACCATCAGATGGAATACATATTAGTCTTGGACAGTCAGGCGGATGATGCCTATACCTTGGGAAAACTTGTGGCTTTCCAGATCCAGGGACTGCTCACTGCATATAAAGAGAGATTTAATAAAGATAATTTTATCAAGAATCTTCTCCTGGATAATCTGCTGCTGGTGGATATCCAGAACCGGGCTAAAAAACTCCATATCGAGATGGACGCCCGCAGGGTGGTGTATATCCTTGAAACAAATCAGGAAAAAGATTACGGATCCCTGGAAAATATCAAGAATCTTCTGGGAGGAAAATCCGGAGATTTTGTTACGGCCGTAGATGAGAAGAGTGTGATCATTGTGAAGGAGCTGGCTCCTGCCGACGATTATGCCCAGCTGGAGAAAACGGCCTATACCATTTTGTCTACACTGGGAGTAGAAAAAGACGGAAAAACCCACATTGCCTATGGGACTATTGTAAAGGATCTTAAAGAGGTTTCACGTTCTTACAAAGAAGCCAGGATGGCTCTGGACGTAGGCAAGATATTCTTTGGGGAGAGAGAGGTCATTGCCTACAGCTCTCTGGGGATCGGCCGTCTGATCTATCAGCTCCCGATTCCTTTGTGCAAAATGTTTATACGGGAAATTTTCGACGGGAAATCTCCCGATGATTTTGACGAGGAGACACTGACTACCATTAATAAATTCTTCGAGAACAGCCTGAATGTTTCAGAAACTTCCAGGCAGCTGTATATCCACAGGAATACCCTGGTCTACAGGCTGGATAAGCTGCAGAAGAGCACAGGACTGGATCTGAGAGTATTTGAGGATGCCATTACTTTCAAAATTGCCTTAATGGTAGTGAAATATATGAAATATATGGAAACACTTGATTACTAAAGAGAGGCGGATGCCTTTCGATAGGAAAACAGGAGGTTATTATGATTGATTTAGTAGACGTGAGCAAATCATACAGCAAGGGCCAGCCGGCCATTGACCATATGAATCTTCACGTAGAGAAGGGTGAATTTGTCTTCGTGGTGGGAAACAGCGGTTCAGGAAAATCTACGCTGATCAAGCTTCTCCTGAAAGAACTGGATCCTACAAGCGGAACTATTACAGTAAACGGCCAGCAGCTTAATAAACTGAGACGGAGAAAGGTGGCAAAATACCGCAGGGGAGTGGGTGTTGTGTTCCAGGATTTCCGTCTGTTAAAAGACCGGAATGTCTATGAAAACGTGGCCTTTGCCCAGAGGGTTATCGAGCGTCCGACCCGCATTATCCGGAAAAGAGTTCCTGAAGTACTGACTCTGGTAGGCCTGGCAGAAAAATATAAATCAAAGCCGGATCAGCTTTCCGGCGGCGAACAGCAGAGAGTTGCTCTTGCCAGGGCGCTGGTAAACAGACCGAATATTCTGCTGGCTGACGAGCCTACAGGTAATCTGGATCCGAAAAACTCCTTTGAGATCATGAAGCTTTTGGAGGAGATCAACGAGAGAGGCACCACTGTCCTTGTAGTTACTCACAACAGAGAAATTGTCAACGCTTTCAGAAAACGTGTGATCACGATGAAGAAAGGCGTGATTGTCAGCGACGAACAGGAAGGGGAATATCGGAATGCGAATTAGTACCATTGCATACATATTTAAACAGGGATTTAAAAATATCTGGCGTAATCTGAGATTCTCTCTGGCGTCTATTTCTACAATGGCTGCCTGTATCTTTCTTTTCGGACTGTTTTTGTCTCTGGTGATGAATTTTAACTATATCGTTCATTCAGCAGAGGAAGGGATTGCTATACTCGTATACTTTGACGAGGACATCTCCCAGGATCAGATCGACGAGATCGGAAGAGAACTGGATGAACGTCAGGAGGTTTCCAAGATAGAGTATATTTCCGCAGATCAGGCATGGGAAGACTACAGCAAGGTCTATCTGGGGGAAGATAATGCCGAACTGGCTGAAGGCTTTATGCAGGATAATCCCCTGGCAAACTCTTCCAGATATGATGTATATCTGGAAGACGTAGAGGGACAGGAAGAACTGGTAGCCTTTGCAGAAAGCCTGGACGGCGTGAGAAAGGTGGAGCAGTCCGAGGCTGCGGCAGATGTTCTGTCAACTTTTAACCGGCTTATCGGATACGTATCCATTGCCATAGTGCTTATCCTTCTGGCGGTTGCTTTCTTCCTTATCAGAAATACGATCACCATGGGTATCTCTGTACGCCAGGAAGAGATTGGAATCATGAAGCTTATCGGAGCCACTGACTTCTTTGTAAGAGCGCCTTTCGTGATAGAAGGAATTCTTCTGGGAGCCATAGGCGCGGCTATTCCAATCTGTATATTGTATTTCTTATATGAAAGAATCGTTACTTATGTAATTGAGAGATTTCAGAATCTGGGAAACTTTCTTCAGTTCCTGCCTGTGTCAGATGTGTTCCAGTATCTGGTTCCTGTGGGGCTGGGATTGGGAATCGGCATCGGCTTTATAGGAAGTATCTTCTCAGTGAGAAAACACCTCAGAGTGTAATGTTTTCTCAGATAAATGTGTAAGTGTAAACAAAAGAATATGTTAGCAAAGCTGGCAGGACACACAGAGGCTGTGGGTCTTGCCAGTATTTCTGTCAGAAGGAATGAAGTTCCCAAACAGATGGCAGAGATATTCTTGAAATAAGATCGGAGGACAGAGCATGGAACAGGGAAAATTTAAAAAAGGCTTTATATTGGGAATCGTGTGCACCCTGATCATCGGAGGCGGAGGACTGAAGGTCTACGATGTGATCCAGGACAATGAGCGGAATCAGGGGGCAGTGACAGACAGCTTTGTTCAGAAAGCAAAATATATTGAGGATACGGTAAAGGAGAGTTATACCGGAGAAGTTGATGACGAAGAAATGGAAGAATACATGTATAAGGGGATGATGGCCAGTCTTGGTGATCCTTATTCTGCTTATTATACCAGTGAAGAGTATGAGGAGCTGACCACAGAGACTACAGGCTCCTACAAAGGAATCGGCGTAGTTATGCAGCAGGACGTAACGACAGGAGAGGTTAAGGTAGTGCGCTGCTATGAGGGAGCGCCTGGAGCAAAAGCCGGGCTTTTGCCGGAGGATGTGTTGATCCAGGTCAACGGAGAATCGATTTCAGGACTGGAGCTGTCAGAAGTCGTGGATAAGGTCCAGAATTCCAAGGACAGTGTTCATCTTACTGTGTCAAGAGAAGGGGAGAGTGAATATCTGGAGATCGATGTGTCCCTGGAAGAAGTGAATATTCCTGTAGTGGATCATGAGATGCTGGAGGATCAGATCGGATATATTGCTCTCTATGAATTTACGGAACAGACAGAGTCTCAGTATAAGGAAGCCTTTGAAGATCTGGAGAGCCAGGGGATGGAGAGACTGATCATAGATGTGCGGAATAATCCCGGAGGACTTCTCACTTCTGTCTGCAATATCCTGGAGGATATCCTTCCCAAAGGGCTGATCGTGTATACAGAAGATAAAGACGGAAATCGAGAGGAATACACCTGCAGCGGCGAAAATGAGCTGAAAATCCCTCTGGCAGTATTGGTGAACGGAAACAGCGCCAGTGCTTCGGAAATTTTTGCAGGAGCCATTCAGGACTACGGAACCGGCACCATTGTGGGAACCACGACTTTCGGAAAAGGGATCGTACAGAGTCTGATACCTTTTACAGACGGCAGCGCCATTAAAACTACAACCGCCAAATACTATACCCCCAGCGGAAAATGTATTCATGGTACAGGAATTGAACCGGATGTGGAGGTCGAACTGAATGAAAATCTGGAACAGAAGACGTCGATCTCACATGAAGAAGATAATCAGCTTCAAAAAGCCATTGAAGTTGTGAAGGGACTGTAGCTGTCCGGACAATATACAGGGATTTCTTGACAGAGCAGTAAGCCTGTGCTACATTTACTATTACAGTAAAGAATGAAAGACAGATTTGTCTGTTCTTTACTGTATAGTATCTGGGAAGGATAGGTATAGATTTATGAAGAAGATAAAAAAAGAAGAACTGTACTCCATACCGAACTGTATGGGGTACTTTCGCATTTTATTGATACCTGTGTTCTGTTTCCTTTACTTAAACGCAGAGGACAGGGGAGACTATTATCTGGCGGCAGGAGTTATCCTGCTTTCTTATATCACGGATTTTTTAGATGGGCAGGTAGCCAGAAGATTCCATATGATCACAGAATTTGGAAAGATTCTGGATCCGGTGGCAGATAAGCTGACTCACGGAGCCATTGCATTCTGCCTGGCATTCCGGTATGAGGCTATGAGATATCTTTTCCTTTTCATGGTGGTGAAAGAAGGTTTCATGGCAGTTATGGGCATGATCAACCTCCGCCATGGCAGAAAACTGGACGGTGCCAAATGGTTTGGAAAAGTATGCACAGGAGCCCTTTTCATCCTGTTATTTCTTCTGGTCCTCTGGCCGGACATTCCTCTGGTATGGGCTGAACGCCTGATCTATCTGGTCCTTGTGATCATGGTCCTCACTCTGATCCTGTATATACCGGAATTTTACAGAATGATCAAATCATGGGACAGAAAAGAAAACAGACGGTGAAAGATTGAAGCATTGCAGAGAAGAAGGAAAAAGAATATAATGGAGGAAGCAGATTTTCCCTGTAAGCTGGTCAGCAGACTGAAAAAACAGCATACCCGGTATACAGGGAGACAGGAGGAAGAAGTAAATGATCGCAGACAAGATGAAAAGCTTTGTAAAAAACAGTTCCGCTATCCGGGCTATGTTTGAAGAAGGAAAAAAAATGGCACAGGAATACGGAGCAGAAAATGTGTATGATTTCAGTCTGGGAAATCCCAACGTTCCTGCACCCGTCCAGGTAAAGAAAGCCATTATAGAAGAATTGGAAAATAACGACTCGGTTGTGCTTCACGGCTATATGAGCAACAGCGGATATGAAGATGTGAGACAGGCGGTGGCAGAGTCTCTTAACCGTCGGTTTGGCACAGAATTTCACGAGAATAATATTGTGATGACAGTAGGTGCAGCGGGAGGCCTGAATGTGATCCTGAAAGCCATCCTGAACCCCGGGGATCAGGTATTGGTCATTGCTCCCTATTTTGGGGAGTATAACGCCTATGTGGAAAATTATGAGGGAGAGGTTGTAGTAGTAAGCCCGGATACAGAAACTTTCCAGCCCAATCTGAAGGAAATGGAAGAAAAACTTACCTGCAAAACAAAGGCAGTGATCGTCAATTCTCCAAATAATCCTACAGGAGTCGTATATTCAGAAAAAACGATAAAAGCTATGGCCCAAATTTTGAAAAAGAAAGAAAAGGAATTCGGAACGGATATTTATCTGATTTCCGACGAACCTTACCGTGAGCTGGCCTATGACGGGATAGAAGTTCCATACCTGACAAAATATTATAAGGATACGATCGTAGGGTACTCTTTCAGCAAATCTCTTTCCCTGCCGGGAGAGAGGATCGGATATCTGGTGATCCCAGACGAAGCGGCGGATTCTGCGGATCTGCAGAGCGCAGCCAATGTGGCTACCAGAATCCTGGGATTTGTAAATGCGCCCTCCCTTATGCAGCGGGCCGTGGCAAAATGTCTGGAGGCCAAGGCGGATGTTCCTTATTATGACAAAAACCGTAATGCCCTGTATCAGGGACTGAAGGATCTGGGATTTTCCTGCATCAAACCAGAAGGCGCCTTCTATCTGTTTGTAAAGTCTCCGGTGGAAGATGAACAGATATTCTGTCAGGCAGCCAAGAAACATCATATCCTGATCGTGCCGGGATCCTCCTTTGCCTGCCCGGGATATGTAAGGATCGCATACTGTGTGTCCTATGAGACAATTGTGAACTCTATGCCGGGATTTGAAAAGCTGGCAGAGGAATTTGGATTGAAAAAATAAATCTGATTTTGTGAACAGCAGTCCGTGAATTTTACGGGCTGTTTTCCATTAGGAAACGAATAAAAAGAGAAATGCTCTGCAGGGGAGCTGCAGAGCATTTCGAGGGGAGTATAAATAATTAAATAAGGGGTTATAATGTAAAAAAAATTTTTTGAAGGGTAAATTCTTTTTACAACCCATATTATAATATAAAAGGAAAAAAAAAGCAATAATATTATTTTTTTCTTAAAAATTTATGCAATATTTATTTTTGGCTATTCACAATAAAAAAATATTATTTTAACAATTTCCGGGAGAATATTTTCAGGTGATAGAGAGATAATAGGATTGTAACTAAAATGTTCAACCAGGAGGTAAAGACAATGGCTAAAAATTATAGCAATGAAAACAACAAGAACAGATCCGGAGCAGCGAACAGTAAAAATACATTTGTAGAGAACTGCTATGATCGTTCTGAAAACAGTAATGGAAAGAATGCTCAGAATTACAGCGGGTCAAAAAATAAAAATTCAGCATCCAGCAAAAACAGCTCCAAATCAGAATACTAATTTTACAGTTTCAAAAGCTGTCCCGTCAGATTTCCCAAAGTCTGGCGGGGCAGCTTTTTCTGCATGCAGCTTCTCCATGCATATACTAAAAGAAAAAGGAGTAAGATCTTATGCAGAGTATAGATACGGTTTCTCCACAGGAATTGGATTCTTATATAGGCAGACAGGACGCCATTATCATAGATCTGCGGGAGAGAGAGGCTTATGAGATCAGTCATCTGAAAACCGCCGTCAATATTCCATATGATGAGATCCAGGAATGCAGGAAATTTTCCAGGAAAAAGCTTCTGGTGCTGTACTGTGAAAGGGGAGGCTCCAGTCTGTTCGCTGCCAGGGAACTGATGAAAATGGGATTCAGGGTAAAATCTGTAGTGGGCGGGATCCGATGTTATCAAGGTTCCAACTTGTATTTTCCTTCCGGGCATAGTAGAATAAAGAATAAAATACCTGGAAGCTACTGAGAGTATCAGGACAGGAAATAAAGGAGAACAAAAGATATGAAATATATGTTTGCGTCAGATATTCACGGCTCCGCATATTATTGCAATAAAATGCTGGAGGCCTACCAGAAAGAAAAGGCAGACCGTCTGGTCCTGCTGGGGGACCTGCTGTACCACGGTCCCAGAAACGACCTTCCCAGGGACTATGCCCCAAAGCAGGTGATCGCAATGCTCAATCAGTGGAAAGAGCACCTCTATGTTGTAAGGGGGAACTGCGACGCAGAGGTGGACCAGATGGTTCTGCAATTTCCTATTATGGCAGATTACTGCATTCTGATGGATGGGGAGAGGACCATTTATTGCAGCCATGGACATGTCTATAATGAAGAGAATCTTCCGCCTATGAAAAACGGTGATATTTTCATGCATGGACATACCCATGTGCTCCGGGCCGACAAGAGGGAAAATTATACGATCCTCAACCCCGGTTCTGTGTCTATTCCTAAAGAAGGGAATATTCCTACATATGCTGTCCTGGAAAATGGACTTTTCAGTATCCGGGGCTTTGACGGAGAAATTGTGAAGGAGTTACAGCTTTAATGGATGGAAGATATGAGTTGATCGCTCCCTGTCATTTTGGTCTGGAAGCAGTCTTAAAAAGGGAGATTCTGGATCTGGGATATGAGATCAGTCAGGTAGAGGACGGAAAAGTAACTTTTTTTGGGGATGAAGCGGCCATCGCCAGAGCCAATATTTTTCTCAGGACTACGGAAAGAGTCCTCTTAAAAGTGGGGAAGATCAAAGCGGAAACCTTTGAGGAGCTTTTTGAAAAAACAAAAGCCCTTCCATGGGAAGAATTTATTCCTGTAAATGGGAAATTCTGGGTGGCTAAGGCCAATTCTGTAAAGAGTAAGCTGTTCAGCCCCTCGGATATACAGTCTATTATGAAGAAAGCCATAGTAGAACGGTTAAAACAGGTCTATCATGTGGAATGGTTTGAGGAAGACGGACCGGAATATCCGATCCGTGTGGCTTTTATGAAAGATCAGGCCACGATTGGTATAGATACCAGCGGTGTATCTCTGCATAAACGGGGATACCGCCGTCTTACCAGCAAAGCGCCCATTACGGAGACACTGGCGGCAGCCCTTCTTATGCTGACTCCCTGGAACAGGGAAAGGATTCTGGTGGATCCTTTCTGCGGCAGCGGAACCTTTCCTATAGAAGCAGCGCTGATGGCGGCGAATATTGCGCCTGGAATGAACCGTACCTTCCTGGCTGAGGACTGGAAAAATCTGGTGCCGAGAAAACACTGGTATTATGCCCATGACGAGGCGGAAAGCATGGTGATCAGAAATCTTTCCACAGACATTCAGGGATATGATCTGGACGGCCAGATGGTAAAGGCTGCCAGAGAAAATGCCAGGTCTGCAGGAGTAGAAAATCTGATCCATTTCCAGGCCAGGGATGTGAAGGACCTGAGACATTCTAAGAAATACGGGTTTATTGTTACCAATCCTCCATATGGAGAACGCCTTGAAGAGAGAAAAAATCTTCCAGAGATTTATACCAATCTGGGAAAAAGTTTTGCCGGGCTGGATTCCTGGTCTCTGTATGTGATCACAGCGTTTACGGAGACAGAGAAATATATTGGAAGAAAGGCGGACCGGAACCGGAAGATCTACAACGGAATGATGAAAACTTATTTTTATCAATTTTTAGGGCCAAAGCCTCCCAAGGTAAAACGGCAGCAGGAAGGGAAGGAATAAAAGATAATGAGAAGAATGATATTTGCTACAGGCAATGAAAATAAAATGACAGAGATCAGGGAGATCCTGGGGGATCTCCCTTTGGAGATTCAGTCTATGAAAGAAGCGGGAGTGTATGCCGATGTGGAAGAAAACGGCAAAAGCTTTGAGGAAAATGCGCTGATAAAGGCCCGGGCTATCTGCAGGCTGGCAGGAGAGATGGTACTGGCGGACGATTCCGGCCTGGAGATTGATTATCTGAATAAAGAGCCGGGAATCTATTCTGCAAGATATATGGGCGAGGATACTTCTTACAGAATAAAAAACCAGAATCTGATCGACAGGCTGGCAGGAGTGCCTGATGAAAAGAGAACAGCCAGGTTTGTCTGCGCGATCGCAGCAGTATTTCCCGATGGAAGGGAATTTGTAGTCCGGGGTACTGTGGAAGGCAGGATCGGGTATGAGGAAAAGGGAGAAAACGGCTTTGGATATGATCCGATCTTTTATCTGCCGGAACGGGGTATGACTACCGCAGAGCTTCCTCCGGAGGAAAAAAATAATATCAGCCACAGAGGAAATGCTTTGAGAAAGATGAAGGAGATCTTAGAGAAGGAAGAGATATTATAAAGTTGAGGGGCGAATATATGAAGATATTAATTGTCAGCGATACTCATGGCCATGAAAGAAATTTAAAAAGGGTAATTGAGAAAGTAGGACCTGTGGATACTTTTATTCATCTGGGAGATATTGAAGGACATGAAGACTATATAGAAGCTCTGGCGGACTGCCCTGTCCATATGGTATCCGGAAACAATGATTTCTTCTCTGACCTGCCAAGAGAAGAGGAGATTCAGCTGGGAACTTACCGGGTACTGCTTACCCATGGCCATTACTATGGAGTTTCTGTAGGTACGGACAGACTTAAAGAGGAGGCTCGTGCAAGAAATATAGATATTGTCATGTATGGACATACCCACAGGCCGGAGATCGACAGAGACGCCCAGGTGACTGTACTGAATCCGGGAAGCCTTTCTTATCCCAGACAGTGGGGAAGAAAACCCAGTTATATGATCATGGAGATTGACAGAGAAGGGGAAGCTCACTATACGATAAATTACATAGAAAATTAAAAACTGTGGGGAACAGCTGGAGCTGCGCCGGACTTCACAGACGAAATACAGAAGCCAAAAAAGAAAGTGAAGAAAAAAATTAAAAAAAGTGTTGACTTTTGTTTTTTTATATGGTATATTTAACTTCGTCGTCAGGCGGAAGCGCTTGAGGGCGAGAAAATACCTCGGGGTGTGGCTCAGCTTGGCTAGAGCGCCTGGTTTGGGACCAGGAGGTCGCAG